>JBKHVJ010000301.1:0-8303 GCA_046570145.1 Alphaproteobacteria bacterium | reverse complement strand
ATTGCGGCCGCATCCTCAACCCGAAGACGGCGGCAAGCCAGTTCCGCGGCGCCATCATCATGGGGCTGGGGCTGGCCCTGATGGAGGAGACGCAGTTCGATGCGCGGAACGGCCGGATCATGAACCGCAACCTCTCCGACTATCACCTCCCCGTTCATCTGGACGTGCCTGAGATCGAGGTGATCTGGACCGACATTCCGGATCCGCACGCCCCGATGGGCGCCCGCGGTATCGGCGAGATCGGCATCACCGGCACCGGAGCCGCCGTCGCCAACGCCATCCACAACGCCACCGGACGGCGGGTGCGGCAATTTCCGATCACGCTCGACAAACTCCTGTAACCGGGCCTCGCGCCGGCCGGCTGCCAACCGCAGCCGAGCTGCCGTCGCCCGCCCCGGCCCGATCCGGAAGGAGGCGGCGATGGCACCGGCCGGCCATCCGGCCTACGGGCTTGCCGCCGGTCTGCAAACCCGCGACCTGTCGCGCGTCATCCGCTTGACCTGGCCGCTGCAAGCCGGGACTGTGTGGGTCAACCGCCTGGGCCGCTCGCGCGGCCACATCCTGGCGACCGGCGGCTACAAGCCTTCCGGAATCGGCAAGGATCTGGGGGCGCGAGGCCAATCTCGCCGACCGCCGCAGCAAAAGCGTGCTGATAGGGCTGCGATTCGATGAAAACCGATAAGGGACGTTTGATGAATACCCACACTATTGCGATCATCAAGGGCGACGGCATCGGCCATCCCATGGTCGACGCCGCCTGGGAGGTTCTGCAGGCCGCAGCGAAACAGTCCGGTTTCGCGCTGGAAGGCACCGAAATGCCCTGGTCCTGCGCCCATTACAAGGAAACCGGCGTCATGATGCCCGCTGACGGCATCGATACGCTGCGCAAATACGACGCCATCCTTCTGGGTGCGGTCGGCTGGCCGGCGGAGGTGCCCGATGCGGTGTCGCTGCACGGGCTGCTGCTGCCCATCCGCAAAGCCTTCGATCAGTATGCCAACGTCCGCCCGCACCGGCTGCTGCCGGGGGTGGAGGGACCGCTGCGGCGCGGCGGTTTCGACATCCTGTGCGTCCGCGAGAACACCGAGGGCGAATATGCCGGCGCCGGCGGGCGCGTCCATCAGGGAACGGCGCAGGAAGTGGCGGTGGAGACCGGCATCTTCACCCGCATGGGCGTTGAACGTATCCTGCGCTTCGCCTTCGCCCAGGCGCGCGCACGGCGCGGCAAGCTGGCATCCGTCACCAAATCCAACGCGCAGAAGCATTCGATGGTGTTCTGGGACGAGATCACCCGCCAACTGGCCGCAGAACATCCGGACGTCGAGGTGACGAGCTACCATGTCGACGCCATGGCGGCGCGCATGGTGACGGCACCGGAGAGCCTGGACGTCGTCGTCGCCTCCAACCTGTTCGGCGACATCCTCACCGATCTGGGCGCCGCGATCCAGGGCGGGTTGGGCTTCGCCGCCTCGGCCAACCTGAACCCCGAGCGCAAGGCGCCGTCGATGTTCGAACCGGTGCATGGCTCGGCCCCCGACATCGCCCATCTCGGCATCGCCAATCCCATCGCCGCCATCTGGTCAGGCGCAATGATGCTGGAGCATCTGGGGGAAAAGGCCGCCGCCGACCGCGTCATGGCGGCGCTGGGCGACACCACCGGCCGCGGCATCGGCACCGTTCCCGGCAAGGACAAGACGGACGCGATCACCGCCGCCGTGCTGTCGGCCCTGTCGTGATGCCGGTCACTTCCCCGTTCCGCTAACAGGGGCCGATCGGCGGTCGCCGGTGCGACCGGGCGTGTCGGTAGCCTCCCGCGTCGGCACCGGACGCCCGCGCACCCGAGCCGCTCCTCGGCATGCAGCAGGATGCGGCTCAAGGCCGGCCGTGAAATATTCAGCGCCGCCGCCCTGTCACCGCTCCGCAGCGCATCGGCCTGCAGAAGATTTTCAACCGGCTGGCTTGCATTCACATTCCCGGGCGCCGGAGGAGAGGAGGCGGACCCGGCACGGCCGGGCCACGACAACAGCGACCAGGGAGCCCGAGGGTCGAAAAGCAACAGCATGGCGGCGAAGCCCACGGAGCGTCCGTTCAGCCGCCGCACCACCCCTGCTCGGCCAAAAGCAGCAACCCGCTCAGCATTCACCGGGACACTTCTGCTGCAATCAAATTCTGTATACCAAAACGGACGGCATCGTGAACACTGGTTGGCAACGTGTCTTCGTCGCCTCTATGCCAAAGGGTCGATGAAGATAGCGCAGGCTGCGCTCTGTCGCGCGGTGCGTTACATTTGGCCGACCGTGTATTCCGGTCAGGATCGATGTCTGCAGAATTGTCTCCGTCCACTGATCCCCCACCCCATCCCGGAGCCGTGCTGCGCAACCGCGTGTTGCCTGAGCTTCGGCTGACGGTGACCCAGGCCGCCCGGGAACTGTCAATAGCGCGCCAGACGCTCCACCGCGTGCTTGCAGGAACCGCCGCCGTCACGCCCGAGATGGCTGCCCGGTTGGCCCGGCTCTGCGGCATACCGGCCCATTTCTGGCTAGACCTGCAGCTGGTACATGACCTTTGGCATGCGCAGCGTGCCCTTGCCGAGACCTTGGACCGCATTCCGGCGCATGCGCTGCCCGACACCCTCAAGACGGATATCCTAGCCCGCCATGCCCGCACCCTCTGAACTGCCGCACAAGGCGCGAACCGGAGTAACCGGCCTTGACGACGTCCTTGCCGGGGGTCTCGCCCGCGACCGTGTCTTCCTGCTCGAGGGCAGCCCCGGCACCGGGAAGACCACCATTGCCCTGCAGTTCCTGCTCGACGGCGCGGCGGCCGGTGAAACCGGACTCTACATCACCCTGTCGGAAACCGAGGGCGAACTTCGCGGCGCCGCGGCCACGCACGGCTGGACGCTCGGCGAGGAGATCACGGTGTTCGAGCTGGTTCCGCCGGAGAGCCTGCTCGACGAGGAGCACCAGCAGAGTCTGCTCTACTCCTCCGATCTCGAACTCGGCGAGACGACCAAGCTGATGTTCGACGCGATCGAGCGGAGCAAACCGATGCGGATCGTCCTCGACAGCCTGTCGGAGATCCGCCTGCTGGCCCAAAGCTCTTTGCGGTACCGGCGCCAGATCCTCGCCCTCAAGCATTATTTCGCCCGTCACGGCGCCACCGTGCTGCTGCTCGACGACCTGACCACCGACACCATGGACAAGACGGTCCACAGCATCGCCCACGGCGTGATCCGTCTGGAGATGCTGACGCCGGCTTACGGCGCGGAGCGGCGGCGCTTGCGGGTGCTCAAGTACCGTGGACAGGCCTATCGCGGCGGCTACCACGATTGCACCATCACCACCGGTGGCTTCAAGGTGTTCCCCCGGCTGATCGCCGCCGAGCATAGAACCGGCTTCGCCGGAGAGCGGCTGGCCAGCGGCATCGCCGAACTCGACACGCTGCTGGGCGGCGGTATGGAGCGCGGGTCGAGCACCCTGATCATCGGCCCGGCGGGAACTGGAAAGTCGCTGCTGGCGCTTCAGTTCACGATGGCCGCCATCGAACGGGGAGAGCGGGCGGCGCTGTTCGTCTTCGACGAGGAACTTGGCCTGCTGTTCGCCCGGACCAGGGCGATGGGCTTCGACCTCGACGCCATGCGCGATCGCGGCAGCCTGATCATCGAGCAGGTCGATGCGGCGGAACTGGTGCCCGGCGAGTTCACGCACAGGGTCCGCGCCTGCGTCGACGACCACCAGATCCGCACCGTGGTGATCGACAGCCTCAACGGCTATCAGGCGGCAATGCCGGAAGAGCAGCTTCTGGTCCTGCATCTTCACGAACTGCTTCTGTACCTGAACCGGCAGGGAGTGACGACCTTCCTCACCATCGCGCAGCATGGCCTGATCGGTGACATGCAGTCCCCGGTCGACGTCACCTATCTGGCCGACACCGTCGTGCTGCTGCGCTATTTCGAGGCGCTGGGCCGTGTCCGGCGTGCGATCTCGGTGATCAAGAAACGCGCCGGTCCGCACGAGGACACGATCCGCGAGTACCAGATCAACGACAGGGGCATCAGCCTGGGCCCGCCGCTGGACGAGTTCCAGGGGGTGCTGCGCGG
Organism: Alphaproteobacteria bacterium; assembly: GCA_046570145.1. Taxonomy (GTDB): domain Bacteria; phylum Pseudomonadota; class Alphaproteobacteria; order Azospirillales; family Azospirillaceae; genus Azospirillum. The sequence continues at coordinate 4,201 of JBKHVJ010000301.1, read as the reverse complement.
CGTACCGGTCTATGTCGGGCAAACCGGATCTCTGCTGAAGGACAATCCGGCTTGAACGTGGCGACGGTCATGGAGCGCGCGCTGATCCTGGCGCCGCATGGACGGGATGCCACCGTCGCTTGCGCCTTGCTGGGCGAGGCCGGGCTCGACGCACACGCCTGCCCCGACCTGCCGTCATTGTGCGCGGCGCTGGACGACGGGGCCGGAGTTCTCATTCTTGCGGAGGAGGCGGTGCGCACCGCCGATCTCCAGGGTCTTGTCGCCTGGATCGGCGCCCAGCCGCCATGGTCGGACCTTCCCGTCATTCTGCTGACCTTGCGAGGCGCCGGTGCCGAACGTACGCCGGAGGCGGCACGGCTGACCGAGTTGCTGGGCAACGTCACCTTCGTGGAGCGCCCCTTCCACCCGACCACCCTGATCAGCGTGGTGCGGACCTGCCTGCGTGGCCGGCGCAGACAATATGAGGCAAGGGCGAGGCTCGCGGAGCGCGAGCGTCTCCTGGCGGATCTGGCCGACGAACGGGCGCGCTTCGAAACGCTGGTGGAGCACCTGCCGGTGGCGGTGAACCTGATGGACCTGAACGGCCGGACCATTCTGTCCAATCCGGCGTTCCGGCGCTTCCTCCCGGATTCCGTCATCCCTTCCCAGAGGCCGGACGGCGAGGAGCGCTGGATCGGCTACGATGAACAGGGTCGCCGGCTGACCCGGGATTAGTTTGTCGCGATGCGGGCCCTGCGCGGTGAAACCGTCACCGGCATCGAATTCATCTATCGTCCCGCCGACGGTGAGCCGGTCTGGACCCGCGTCAGTGGCGTGCCCGTGCAGGACTCCACCGGCAAGACAGCCGGAGCGCTCGCCGTCATCGTCGACATCAGCGACCAGAAGGCGGCGCAGGAGGCGCTGCAGCGCCTTACCGAGACGCTCGAAACCAAGGTGCAGGAACGCACCCGGGAATTGGCGGCGACGCTCGACCAGCTGCGCGACGAGATCCGCGACCGCGAACGCGCCGAAGAGCAACTGCGCCAGACGCAGAAGCTGGAGACCCTCGGCCAGCTTACCGGCGGCGTCGCACACGACTTCAACAACCTGTTGATGGCGGTGCTCGGCAATCTGGAATTGCTGCGCAAGCGCCTTCCCGCCGATCCGACGACCGAGCGCCTCTTCGATGGCGCGATTCAAGGAGCCCAACGCGGAGCGACACTGACCCAAAGGCTTCTGGCTTTCGCCCGTCGCCAGGATCTGCAGCCGCAGGCGGTAGACCTCGCCGGGCTGCTGGACGGCATGAAAACGCTGTTGGACCGTTCGGTCGGCCCGCGCGTGGTCATCCGCATCGACGCTTCCCCCGCGACGGCGCCAGCCCTGATCGATCCCAACCAGTTCGAACTGGCGATCCTGAATCTCGCCGTCAACGCCCGCGATGCCATGCCCGACGGAGGCACGCTCACCGTGACCGTGGACGAGGCGCCGATTACCGTGGCTTCGGGATTGGCCCCCGGTTCCTACCCGCATGTCAGCGTCCGGGACACCGGCACAGGGATGGATGGGGAAACGCTTGCGCGGGCGGTCGAGCCGTTCTTCTCGACCAAGGGCATCGGCAAGGGCACCGGTCTGGGGTTGTCGATGGTCCACGGCTTGGCCGTGCAGTCGGGCGGCGCGTTCCGGCTGTCCAGCATTCCGAGCGAAGGAACGGTCGTGGAGTTGTGGCTGCCGAAGGCCACCACACCGGTCCAGGCGGCCGAGTTGCCGCCGCCTCCGGTGGTTGAGGTATCTCCGGCCGTGGTCCTGGTGGTCGACGATGACGCGCTGATCGCCATGAGCACCGTCGATATGCTGGCCGACCTCGGGCACACCGTCCTCGAAGCGAGCTCGGGCATCGAAGCGCTGGAGCTTCTGCGCAGCGGCCAGGCGGTCGACCTGATGCTGACGGACTATGCGATGCCGGGCATGACCGGCGTCGAGCTTGCCCAGGCGGCCCGCGCCCTGGCGCCGGACCTGCCGGTGCTGCTGGCAACGGGATACGCCGATCTGCCGGAGGGCGTGGTCGCCGACCTGCCGCGGCTTGCCAAGCCATACACGCAGAACCAACTCGCCGTTGCGACGGCCAAGCTGCTGGCCGAAATGGCGAGGACAACACCACCTGTCGAGCGGAGTGACGGTCCCCGCCCTGATTAGCGCTGAATTCCGGAAATCGCTTGCAGCAGGGGCGCCCCGATGGATGCGGCTTCAAGCCGGGCAGCGGCGGCGGGCGTTCCGGTCGTCTCGACCATGCTCTAGGCGATGATTCCGTCATCGTGAAGGCGACCGATCTCCGCGGAAGGCAGGCGCAGCAGATCGGCCAGCACCGCGTCGGTGTCCCGACCGAGGCGGGGAGCCGGACGATGGTCGGTACGCTCGCCCAGGCTAGGGAAGCAGAGCGGCGATCCGGGGACCAGCAGCGATCCGACCCCGGGCTGGTCGATTTCGCGGAACAGCGGGTTGGCGGTGGAGCAGCGCGCATCCTCCGCCACGAGCTGGCCGAAATCGCGGTAGGGGCCCCACAGCACGCCGGAACCGGCAAAGGCGCCTTCCACGTCCGCCAGGGTGCGCGCGGCGAACCAGGGCGCGAGCACGGCGGATATCGCGTCGCGTGCCTGGAAGCGGCCTCCCTCGTCCTCCATGTCCACACCCATCAGCGGACCGATCATCGCCAACCGGTCGGCCAGCCCGGTCGCCTTGCCGATCGCCTTCCACTGCCGGTTGGAGATGGCGACGACCATCGCCCGCCGTCCGTCGGCGGTGGCGAAGTCGCGGCCATAGGCGCCATACAGGTCGTTACCCATCGGCGGGCGCACGGCGCCGTTCACCCGCACGTCGGCGATGTAGCCGAGATTGCCGACGGTTGCCAGCATCACGTCGGCCAGCGCCACCGTCACCTCCTGTCCCCGGCCGGTGCGGCGGCGATGCCGGTCGGCGGCCAGCAGCCCGGTGGCGAGATAGAGGCCGGCGGCCACGTCCCAGGCCGGCAGCACATGGTTGACCGGCTCCCCTCCCCGGCCGGTCGCCATCGGGAATCCGCCGGCGCAGTTGACGGTATAATCCACCGCCGCCGATCCGTCCGGGTTGCCGGTCAGCCGCAGCATGATCAGGTCGTTGCGCTTGGCGGACAGCGCCTCGTACCCCATCCAGCCGCTGGCCGGCAGGTTGGTCAGCAGAAAGCCGGCATCCTCGCCGGACGCCGTGATGATGGCCTGGGCGATTTCCCGTCCTTCCGGCTTGTCGAGCGCCAGGGCGACCGACCGTTTCGCCTTGTTCAGCGCCGTCCAATAAAGGCTGGTGCCGTCGGGTGCCACCGGCCAGCGGCGGTAATCGATGTTGCCGCCGATGGGGTCGATGCGGATCACCTCCGCGCCCAGTTGGGCCAGCGTCATGCCGCCCAGCGGTGCCGCGACGAAGGCCGAGACTTCGACGATGCGCAGATCGGAAAGTGGCGAGGACATGGGAGAGGGGATCCGCTCGGAATGGAGGAGGAGGGACAATGGGACTGGATCAGGTCGGGTCGCAGACGCGTCCCGAACTCACACGCCCCGACCTCAGACGCACCGCCCGCCGTCGATCTCCAACACCACGCCGGTGATGAAGGCCGCCTCGTCTGAGGCAAGATACAGCGCGGCGTTGGCGACGTCGGACGGCTGGCCCAGGCGGCCGAGCGGGACGATGCCCAGCATGCGCGCCCGCTTCTCCGGGGTGTCGCCACCCATGAAGGTGGCGAGCAGCGGCGTTTCGGTGGCGACCGGCGCCAGCGCGCAGACGCGGATGTTGTCGGGCGCCAGCTCCAGCGCCAGCGACTGGGTGATGTTGTGCACCGCCCCCTTGGTGGCGTTGTACCAGACGAGGCCCGGACGCGGACGCAGCCCGGCGGTGGAGCCGAGATTGAGGATCACGCCCGACTTCTGCGCCCGCATCGTCGCCACCACCGCCTTGGAATAGAGGTAGATCGACTTGACGTTGAGGGCGAAGACGCGGTCGAACTCCTCTTCGGTCACGGTCTCGAACGGGCCGTTGGCGTGGGTGGAGCCGGCATTGTTCACCAGGATGTCGAGGCGCCCGAACTTCTCGACCGTGGCGGCGATGGTCATCTCCACGTCGGCGGTCCTGGTCACGTTGGCGGCGATGCCGACGGCGGCCTCGCCCAGCCGCTCCGCCACCGCCCGGGCGGCATCGC
>JBKHVJ010000300.1:0-1991 GCA_046570145.1 Alphaproteobacteria bacterium | reverse complement strand
TCGCCGCGCGCTCTCGCTCGCATCATTCCGCGTTCGACATGGGCGCGGATGCCGCCATTCTCCGGCATCATCAGGACGTCACGCACCCCGCAGGCATGCAGCGCCGCCAGCACCCGCAGCAGGATGTTCGCCCGGTCGGCGATCTGCAGGCTGGTGGCGTTGGCGACGACCCGGCGGATATCGCGGGCTGAAACCGGATTGGCGACGATGCCGACGACCGGAGCCAAGATTGCGCCTCCCCCTCGTTGCGGCGCGCCGTTGATCGACGCGCGGTTCGAAGGGGTAAAAGCAACTGCCGTGCCAGATGGTCAGTTCAGCGGATTTTCTTGATTATCAATGGTTGGAGTGATGCGGCGGGGTGGGCCGTTGCAACAGGTGTTGCATGGACTGTTGCGCCGCCGGTGCAACAGGTGTGGCAGCTTGCGATAGATTTGGAGCCAACCTGTGGCGCCCCGGCATTCCACCCCTGCGCATCGCCCGTCTTGCCAAGGGTTCATCCGCCGCTTTAGCTTCGTTTGGTCATACCAATGAACCATCCCAATGAATCATCGACCGGGGAGGACAACACCCATGACCGTCATCGCCACCACCCAGCCGCGCGCGGCCCTGACCGAGGAGGCTCGGGCCGAGCTGACGGCTCTGCTGGGCGACCGGTTCACCACCTCCCTGCCGGTGCGCGAGCATCACGGCAAGGACGAGTCCTATCACACGCCCTTCCCGCCGGATGGCGTCGCCTTCGCCAACACGACTGATGAAGTGAGCGCGATCGTGAAGATCTGCGCGAAGCACAAGCTGCCGATCATCCCCTTCGGCACCGGCACCTCGTTGGAGGGCGGCATCGCCGCGCTGGCCGGCGGCATCACCATCGACCTGTCGGGCATGCAGCAGATCCTGCGCGTCAGCCCGGAGGATCTGGACGTCACCGTCCAGGCCGGCGTGACCCGCAAGCAGCTGAACGAGCATCTGCGCGACACCGGCCTGTTCTTTCCCATCGATCCCGGCGCCAACGCCTCTCTCGGCGGCATGTCGGCGACGCGGGCCAGCGGCACCAACGCCGTGCGCTACGGCACCATGCGCGAGAATGTCCTGGGCCTGACCGTGGTGCTGGCCGACGGCCGCGTCATCAAGACCGGCGGGCGGGCGCGCAAGTCGGCGGCCGGCTATGACCTGACCCGGCTGTTCGTGGGGTCCGAAGGCACGCTCGGCATCATCACCGAGGTGACGCTGAAGCTCTACGGCATCCCGGAAGCCATCTCGTCCGCCGTCTGCGCCTTCCCGACCATCAAGGGCGCCGTCGACACGGTGATCCAGACCATCCAGGTCGGCGTGCCCGTTGCCCGCATCGAATTGCTGGACGAGGTGCAGATCGACGCCGTCAACAAATACTCCAAGCTCGACTACGCCGTCGCCCCGACCCTGTTCTTCGAGTTCCACGGCACCGAGGCCGGGGTGAAGGAGCAGGCGGAGATGGTGGCCGCCATCGCCGCCGAACATGGCGGGATGGAGTTCGCCTGGGCCACCCGGCCGGAGGACCGCTCGAAGCTGTGGCAGGCCCGGCACGACGCCTATTACGCGGCACTCGCCCTGCGTCCGGGGTCGAAGGGCTGGCCGACCGATGTCTGCGTGCCGATTTCGCGCCTTGCCGACTGCATCCTGGAGACCAAGCAGGATCTGGCGGAGTCCAACATGCTGGCCCCGATGGTCGGCCATGTCGGTGACGGCAACTTCCACCTCGTCTACGTCCTCGATCCCGAGAACCCGGCCGAGCTGGCCGAGGCCCAGCGCCTTGCCGACAAGATGGTGACCCGCGCGCTGGAGATGGGCGGCACCTGTACCGGCGAGCACGGCATCGGCTATGGCAAGATGGCGTTCCTGGAACAGGAGACCGGCGAAGCGTTCAATGTCATGGGTGACTTGAAGCGCGCCTTCGATCCAGACAATCTGCTGAATCCGGGCAAAGTGGTCCGGGTCTGATCACTAGCAAGTATTTA
>JBKHVJ010000299.1:0-4706 GCA_046570145.1 Alphaproteobacteria bacterium | reverse complement strand
TGGCTCCGGCTGACGTGGTCTAAACAGGTGCGACCATCCATCCGCTCCTCCCGTCAGCCTGGCTGCGTCCATGACTCCGGGTAGAGCAATTCCGCCGCCTGTCGGCTGATCGGCGCGGAACCGCGCCTGCCGCTGCGGAGTTGTTCCGGTATGTTCCAGACCGTTCTTCTCTCCACGATCATCCCAGTCGCAGCAGCCATTGGCGGGGGCGCCGCCACCGCATGCTGGCCGCCGTCCCAAAGGTTCCGAAGCATCGTCCAGCACCTTGCTGCAGGCGTGGTGTTCGCCGCGGCCGCGGCAGAACTCCTGCCGGACGTGATCCATGCCAATGCTCCCTGGTCGACACTCCTGGGGGCTGTGATCGGTGTCCTGACGATGCTCGCCCTTGAGCAGTCGGAAGCGCGCTTCGGCGGATCGGTTGGCATGACCGTCGTGGCGGGAGTGGATGTTTTTGTCGATGGCTTTGTTCTTGGTCTCGGGTTTCTCCAAGGAGCGAAGGAGGGACTGCTTCTCACCATTGCGTTGACGGTCGAACTGCTGTTCCTCGGCTTGTCGGTCGCCGGCGCATTTGGCAGTGGCACCAGCAAACCGCGCATCGTCGCGGTGACCACGGGAATTGCGATGGCAATGCCGGTTGGTGCGGTGGTCGGCCTGCTGCTCGGCGGTCTCCCGCCATCGATTCTATCCGGGTTCTTCGCTTTCGGCCTCGTTGCGCTGCTGTATCTGGTCACCGAGGAGCTACTGACCGAAGCGCATGAGGTACGGGACACGCCGATGATGCCGGTAGCATTCTTCGTCGGTTTCCTCGGGCTGATTTACCTTGAGGAGTTCCTGTAGCGTCGCGAAAAAATTTAGTTCGCTTGGGCCACCAGACGGAGGCGTCGCCCGGAGGGCTAGGTCCTCGCCTGTCGCGGCACCAAGGTCAACAGTCCGACCAGGGTGATCAGAGCGAATGCGGCGCCAGCCAGGAACGTTGCATTCGGACCCACCGCGGTCCATAGCACCCCGGCCACGGTGCTGGCGGCCAACAGGAAAATTCCGGTCAGAAGATTGTAGAGGCCAAAGCCCGTTCCCCGAAGGTCTGCGGGCGTGGCATCGGCGACGAAGACCGCGAGCAGACCCTGGGTAGCGCCCATGTGGAGTCCCCACAGCGCAACTCCGGCCAGGACGGCCGGCACTGAACCAGCGGCCGCGAGAACCAGGTCCGCCACGACCAGCATGCCGACTCCCACAGCCAGCAAGTTGCGTCGGTCCAACCGATCGGCCAGACGTCCCAACGGGTAGGCGGAAATCGCGTAGACGATGTTCATGATGATCAGAACCAGCGGCGCGTAGGCATCCTGCACACCCACACTCTGAGCGCGCAATAGCAAGAAGGCCTCGCTGAATCGCGCCAGCGTCAGCACCGATGCAAGAATCACCACACGCCAGAAGGTCCCATCCAGCCGCCGCAGCTGACCACGTCGGATCGGGAAACGGCGCGGTTCGCCGGACTCTTCCCGGTTGGGCTCGCGCACGCAGAACAGGATCACCGCGACGGCGATCAGAGCCGGGACGACCGCAATCCAGAACACAAGGCGGAAGTTGTCGTCGCTAAGGACCATCAACAGCATGGCAAGTGCGGGGCCGGCAAATGCTCCCACCGTGTCCATCGATTGCCGCAGCCCGAAGGCGGCGCCACGCAGGTCGGGCGGCGTCACCTCGGCGACCAACGCGTCACGCGGCGCCCCGCGAACACCTTTGCCGATGCGGTCGAGGAAGCGGGCAAGCAGCACCGAGGCCAGCGTATCGGCGAGCGGAAATACCGGCTTGGTCAGTGCGGCCATGCCATAGCCAAGCAGCAGCAAGGGCTTGCGCCGCCTGGCCCAATCGCTGACCACACCGGAGAAGACCTTGGTTATGGATGCCGTCGCCTCGGCAATGCCCTCGATGAGACCCACCGACAGCGCACTGGCGCCGAGGACCGAAACCAGGAACACCGGCAGAAGACTGTGGATCATCTCCGAGGAGACGTCCATGAACAGGCTGACGAAGCCCAGAGCGACGACGCTGCGGGGTATGGAGCGGAGCGACAAAGTTGACCTCGCTGCTTTCGTTCACTACCGGGCAGTGTAATCGTGGTGCGGCAAGCTGCGCCCATGGACGTGGTGTTTGAATGGCTCCTGCCGGCAGGAGACCTGCGGAAGAGATCAGGGGAACAAGTCGAGATGCTCGACGAGGATCGAGCATCCCAAGCCAATCAGGGCGATGCCACCGAGCGCTTCTACCACCTTGCCGAAGCGCACGCCCACCGCCTTGCCGATCATCATGCCGATGGTGGTCATCGCAAAGGTGGCGAGACCGATCGACAGAGCGATGAGGATGATGTTGGTGTCCAGGAGCGCCAGGGAAACGCCGACCGCGGCGGCATCGATGCTGGTGCCGACCGCTGTGGCGACCAGCGTCCAGGGGCTGGACCGGGTGGAGGCATCATCCTCGCCCTCTTGGGACTGGAAGCCCTCCCAGACCATTTTGCCGCCGACGAGGCCGAGCAGAGTGAATGCGATCCAATGGTCGACGGCAGTGACGAAGCCCGCCGCAGCCAGGCCCAATGCCCAGCCGATCAATGGCGTGATTGCTTCGACGGCACCGAAAACCAAGCCGCCTTTGAGGGCAGCCGGAAAGGTGGGTCGGCGGGATGCACCACGGCCGATGGAGGCGGCAAAGGCATCGGCCGACATGCTGAGCGACAACACGGCAATCGATAGAGGAGTCATCGTCCATCCCGCCGGTCTTGTGAGACAGCGCGTTCGAGAATCCGGCCGGCGCGGATCGTCGAACACACTGGTCTCGCTAGGCAGACGATCGTCCACTGAACGCGCCATGCGCCCTTGAGCGCAAGAGTGTTGACGTGTTCCCGGCTAGCTGCCGGAAGCTACTCCCCAATGGGCGCGACACTACAGCTCTGTATTTTCATCGTCAACCCTCGGCGAGCGGCTTTGGCATGTTATATTGCGCTTCCAACTCCTTTGCTTTACTCGATTTACGGTTGGGATGGCTAAACATTAAAATACTTTCATTTCCCAACAAGTTTTCCTCTTTATGTCGACCGGCTGGAAGCGGTCGGCGATCTCCTCGGAGACGGGGCCTCGCCGTCAGCTGTCCACAAGTGCGGCGGCGAGGAACCGTAGCTGCGCTTGGGTGTCACCGGCTTCCGGCCTCTGCAACAAGCAGCCGTTCAATCTTCCGGGCGGCAACCTCCTCTCCCTCATGGATGTCCAGCGTCGAGCGCAGGCGCCCCGCCGAGTCCAGCAGCAGGATCGTCGCGCTGTGGTCCATGGTGTAGCCGCCGTCGTCCTGCGGTACCTTCCGGGAAAAGATGCCGAGGCTCTTCAGGGCCGCCGCCATCTGATCGGGTGCGCCAGTGACGCCATGGATGCGGGGGTCGAACAGGTCGGTGTAATCGGCCATGACGGCGGGGGTGTCCCGTTCCGGATCGACGGTCAGGAACAGCGGCCGGATCGCCTCTCCCCGCGGCCCGAGCGGCCGGAGCAGGTTTGCCACGTAGGACAGGGAGGTCGGGCAGACATCGGGACAGTGGGTGAAACCGAACACCATCACCGTTGGCCGTCCCGGCAGATCGGCGGGCGTGAAGGGCTGGTTCCGCTCATCCAGCAGCTGCCATCGGCTACCCTCAGCCAGCGGGCGGGCGGGGTCCGGCTGTGTGGCAGGCGGACCGCCGGACGAAGCCCGCCAGAGCAGCACAAAGCCCGCAACGAGCGCCACGCCCACTGCAGACCACAGAATGAGACGAAGGTGGCGCAGCGTCATCTGGCGGTCACTCCGGCCCCATGGCGCCGGCCCGGCCGACCGTCACCGGCACCGCGACCGTTCCCGCCCGTTCGAAGGTCACGGTCAGCGGAAAGGACTGGCCCGGCTTCAGCCCGCCCTTCAAATCCATCAGCATGATGTGCGTACCGCCCGGCTTCATCTCCAAGGCACCGCCGGCGGGGACGCTCAGCGGACCGGTTTCGGCCATGCGCAGCACGTCGCCATCCTGCTTGGTTTCATGAGGCATGGCATGCCCGGCGACCGGAGCCTCCAGAGCGACGATGCGGTCGGGCTGGGCACCGCCGTTGCGGATCGTCAGATAGACCGCCCCGGTCTGGGCCGAGGGAATGGTCGCGCGCGCCCAGGCCTGCTCAATCGATAGGGCTCCGGTACGGACGGTTTCGGCGGCGGCCGGCAGGGCACAGGCGGCGAGGAGGACGGCGCCTGCCGTCAGGATCGATTTCACGGTCAATGCTCCTTGGGATGAAATGGACTGGCTGGCATCGCACCGCCTGGTCGGCGGCCGGGAGAGGTTCGCTCTTCGGCCGGCGCAACAGCCGAAGAGCGTTCAGGGTGACGATGACCGTCGCCCCAGTGTCGGCGAGAATGGTCAGCCAGAGGTCGGTCGCGCCGATCAGGGTGGTCACGAGGAAGATCGCCTCGAGGCCGAGGGCGAAGGCGACATTCTGGCGGATGTTGGCAACCGTGGCCCGCGACAGAGACCGCGATGTCGCTGATACCGGACAGCCGCAGCAGGGCGGTTTCGATCTTGGTGACGCAACTTGGACTGTCCATACCGTCCACCCGGTAGCGCAGACTCTGCCCGCCGGCGCTGTTCACCACATCCATGGCCGTGCCGTGCTGCATCATCCACTCCACCCTTGCCGGTCCGGTTC
>JBKHVJ010000298.1:0-6549 GCA_046570145.1 Alphaproteobacteria bacterium | reverse complement strand
CAGGTTGTTCAGGTTGGTGACGTAGGTCTGGTGGTGCTTGTCGTGGTGCAGGTGCAGAGTCTCCGACGAGATGTACGGAGCCAGAGCGTCGTACGCATACGGAAGCGGCGGAAGTTCGAACGCCATTTTAATTCACCCTCTCTTCTTTGATTGTCCTTCCGGGCCGGGCCTTGCGAGCACGGCACCTCCGTCCGACCAAATAGGCCGATGACGGAAGCTTGTGAAGGCCGGAAACGGTCCCGAACGCCGTATAGGGCTATTTCCATTCGCCAAAGCGGCCTCCGCCGCCCGGTTGCCCGAGCGTACGGCAGCCTCCAACGTGGCTGGAAGCCCCGTTTCCGTCCAGTCTCCGGCCAGCGTCAGGTTGCGCCAGCCGGTTCGCGGTCCCGGCCGGCGTGCGACCGAGTCGGGCGACTGGTCCGGAGTCGCGCGCCGCTCCTTGACGACCCGGAAGGGGCAAATCGGGGGTCCGAGTCGCTTGTCCAGGCGAAGATGCGGCGCGATCTCCGCCCACAGCGTCGCGGCGGCCTCCTCGGCCGGACGTTCGGCCAGAGCGTCGGCGTCGCTCACGGTGACGGACAGCAGGTCGTCGCGGGCGAACAGCCATTCCGCCGTCCCGCCGACCAGCCCAAGGAAAGGCAGCCCGCCGGGCAGCCGAACCGGGCCGTCCAGCCTGACATGCAGGTTGACGATGGCCGCACCGGGCGGCGGCACGGTCAGGCCGGGCACCAGCCGCTCCGCCGCCCAGGCGGGGGCGGCGACGATCACCTCGTCCTCCGGGCCGAGCATCACGGCGCTTGCTCCCGCGGAGATGCCGGTCACGCGGTCGCCGTCGAAGGACAGCCCGTCCACCCGCGTGCCGAGATGGATCGCCGCGCCGGCCGCCCGCAGCAGGGCCAGCGCCGGGTCGACGAAGGCGGCGGACAGGCCGCGCGGCGCCAGCACCGGGCGGCAGGCCGCTTCGCCGCGCAGCAGCGTCTCGCGCAACACGGCGCCGAACAGGCGGGCGGAGACGCGCTCCGCCGGGCCGTTGAGGGCGGAAACCGCCAGCGGGCGCCACAGCGGCTCGAACAGCCGGCCCTCGGGCCGCAGCCGGTCGGCCACGGAGTGGTCCGGGCCGGCGGTTAGGGTACGCAGGGCGGCAAGGTAGTCGAGGGGCCGGCTGCGAGGAACCCGCCGCGTCGGATCGAACAGCCACAGCCCGCCGGGCCGCAGCATCCAGGCGGCGCCGTCACGCAGATCCAGGAAGGGGAAGGCGGCGGGGCGGACCTCCTCCAGGGCATCGGCACCGCCGGTACGGCGGGCATAGTCGAGGAGATCCCGATTGCCGCTGAGCACCATATGGCTGCCATTGTCGATGGAGCGGCCGAGCGTGGCGTCGTGGAAGCTGCGGCAGCGTCCGCCTGCCTGCGGAGCCTGCTCATAGACCACAACCCGCCTGCCGGCCTCCGCCAGCCGGACGGCGGCGGCCAGCCCGGCCAGCCCGGCGCCGATCACATGGATGGTCTTGGTGACGGTCTCGGGGGCGGTCTCGGGGACGGCCCCGATCTCGTCGGTTGATGCCGGTGTCATTCAGGTGGCCGGCGGAAGGCCGAGCATGCAGCGCACCGCGACCCAGGCGCTTTCCCGCCGTCCGACCCGGACACGGGCGTTCAGATCGCGCCAGCCTGCCGCCCGCAGACGCCGCAACAGCCGGTGATACAGCACCATCATCGCCGTGGCCGCCCACAGCGAGCCCCGAGCCTGTCCGCCGATCGCCGCCCGTGCCTCGGCGAAGCGGGCCTCGGCGAGTTCCGCCAACGCCTCGCAGACCTGCGGCAGGGCCGGGTGGGCCAGCACCTCCGCCGGCCGGTCGCTGGTGATGCCGACGGCCAGCAGAAGTTCGCGCGGCAGGTAGAGCCGGTCGAGTTCGGCATCCTCGGCCAGATCGCGCAGGATGTTGGTCAACTGCAGGGCCTCGCCCAATGCCAGGGCGAATCGCTCGGTGGAGGGATCGGCGCGGTCGAAGACGCGGATGGCCAGCATGCCGACGGCGCCGGCGACGCGTCGGCAATAGAGTCGCAGGGTGTCGAGGTCGGGCGCGCGCATGCCGCCCGCTGCGGCACGTTCCTCGGTCGCATCTCCGGGGATATCCATGGCCATGCCGTCGATCAGCGCCTCAAGCTCCGCCCGCGGCAGGCCGTAGCGCTCGATGGCGCCCTTCAGTGCGGCGGTGAGCGGACCGCTGGGGGCGCCGCCGACATACAGGTCGCGGATGTCCCGGCGCCAGACATCGAGCGCCGTGCGCTTTTCGGCCGGGTCTCCCGGCTCGTCGGCGATGTCGTCGATGCGGCGGCAGAAGGCATAGATGGCGAACATCGCGGCCCGCTTCGACGCGGGCAGCAGACGCATCGGCCAGTAGAAGGTGCTGCCCGACTTGGCGGTGACGGCGGACGCCGTGTCGGGTGACTTCTCGTCCGGCAACGTCGTGGACACCGGTTCCAGCGGGGCCGTCTCCAGCGGCGGAGGGGTCATCTGTCGCATCCTGGGCATTGCACGTGGTGACGTGCCTGGCGGTGCACGTCGTGACGTGTGGCCCGGGAGTTTATGCGGCGGAGAAGCTCCGCGCCAGTCCCCGCGCCACTGCCGCCAGCTTGTGGTGTGCGCCCAGCTTGACCTTCGCCTTCATCGGGTCGCGCGCCTTCAGCCGCCGCGACAGCGATTCGGCCAGGCTGAGGATCACCGCCGCCTCCATCCGCAGGCCGCGATGCTGGATCAGGCCGGGCAGGGCGGCTGCGCGTTCGAGCAGCCGGTCGGTATGCTCCAGCGCCTGATCGAAGATGGCGCGCATGCGGACGTCGCTCTCGCCCTCCACCAGACGCTCGACGCTGATGCCGGCATCGTCGAACCAGACCAGCGGGATGTAGCAGCGGCCGAGCTGGGTCCAGTCCTCCCGCGCGTCCTGCAGATGGTTCAGCACCTGCAGGGCGGAGCAGAGCGCGTCGGAAGCCGGTCCAGCGGCCACCCCCTCGCCGTGCAGCTCCAGCAGGTAGCGCCCGACCGGGTTGGCGGAGAAGCGGCAATACAGCAGCAGGTCGCTCCAGCTGTGGCAGCGGGCGCCGACCGCGTCGCGGCGGAAGGCGCGCAGCACCTGCCGGGCATGGCGATCGCTGACACCGGTCTTCTGCAGGCTTTCGCGCAGGTCGGTCGCGGGCTTCAGGTAGGCATGCTTGGCCTGGCCGGAGGTCAGCGCCCGTTCGAGCGCCTCCAGATAGGCCAGCTTGGTCTCCGGTTCGAGATCGGGATCGTCGGCGATGTCGTCGGCCAGCCGCACGAAGCGGTAGAAGGCGATCACATGCGGGCGCAGATGTTTTGGAATCAGGCGGGAGGCGACCGGGAAATTCTCTCCGGTCTCGTCCTTGCGAGCGACCGGACCGGTCTTGCGGGGCATTGTCGGGGCGATGTTGAAATCCGTCATGGGATCCCTGCCTGCTGCGCGTCGGGGCTGGCGATGCGACCTTGTGTGCTTCATATAGGCGTGGCAACAGGCTTTGGCCCGTCCTTCCGTCGATCTCCCCCTCTTTTTCCAGTCAGGCATCCCATGGTGAAGGCTGCGACCGACCTGTCCTATTGCGGACGGGAGGTTCGGAAATATGACAACGACCACTTTCTGGCAGGTTTGTTCGTCCCCGCCGACAGGCGCGAGGCGATATTCGCGCTCCACGCCTTCAACCTGGAGATCGCGAAGACCCGCGAGGTCGTCAGCGAACCGATCCTGGGCCAGATGAGGCTTCAATTCTGGCGCGATGGCATGGAGGCCGTCTATGAGGATGGACCCGTACCCCGGCATGGCGTGATGGATCCGCTGGCCGAGGCCGCCCGCGGGCTGGGGCTGAGCCGCGTTCTGTTCGACCGGCTGATCGATGCGCGGGAAGCCGACCTGGACGACACGCCGCCGGCCGATCTGACCTGCCTCGTCAACTATGCCGAGGTGACGGGGGCGCCGCTGGTCCAGCTTGCGCTGGAGATTCTGGATGTGCGGGACGAGGCGGCGATGGCGGCCGGGCGCCATGTCGGGATCGCCTATGCCCTTGCCGGCATCCTGCGCGCGGCCCCCTTCCTGGCCCGCCAGCATCGCCAGCGACTGCCGGAAGATCTGATGCAGCGCCATGGCGCCAAGAGCGAGGACCTGTTCGCCGGCCGCTCCACCGCGGAACTGCGGTCGGTGGTGGGCGAGATCGCCGATGTTGCGCGCAGGCATCTGGCGGAGGCACGCGCCCTGCGCCGTCAGGTGCCGAAGGCGGCGGTGCCGGCGCTGCTGCCGGCGACGTTGGCCGATCTGCATCTGGGGGTGATCGCGCGGGAGGGCAACGACGTGTTCGCCCCGCGCGTGCTGCTGCCCAATCCGTTCCGGCAGATAAAGCTGGGCTGGTCGGCGATGCGCGGGCGGTATTGACGCCCGCGCACCGTCCGGACGGTCAACCGTTCAGCCAGCCGTCGAGGTCGGCCAGCGCCCGGCGGGTGTAGGCCAGCTTGCGGTCACGGCCGCGGATCTTGTCGTCCACCGGCGGGAACAGGCCGAAATTGACGTTCATCGGCTGGTAGGTCTCCGCCTCCGCCCCGCCGGTGATGTGGCCGAGGATGGCGCCGAGCGCCGTGGTGACCGGCGGCCTGCTGATTTCCCGGCCCTGCCGCTCCGCCGCGGCGAAGCGGCCGGCGAGCAGGCCGACGGCCGCACTCTCCACATAGCCCTCGCAGCCGGTGACCTGCCCGGCGAAGCGCAGGCGCGGGAGAGACTTCAACCGCAAGGCGTCGTCCAGCAGGCGCGGGCTGTTCAGGAAGGTGTTGCGGTGCATGCCGCCCAGGCGCGCGAACTCGGCATTCTCCAGGCCCGGGATCATGCGGAAGATGCGCGCCTGTTCGGCGTGGCGCAGCTTGGTCTGGAAACCGACGAGGTTGTAGAGCGTGCCCAGTGCGTTGTCCTGGCGCAGCTGGACGACGGCATAGGGGCGGCGTTCCGGCTTGTGCGGGTTGGTCAAACCGACCGGCTTCATCGGCCCGTAACGCAGGGTGTCGACGCCGCGCTCCGCCATCACCTCGATCGGCAGGCAGCCTTCGAAGTAGGGGGTGTTCTTCTCCCACTCCTTGAAGTCGAGCTTCTCGCCCTCGATCAGGGCGGCGATGAAGGCGCGGTACTCGTCCTTCTCGAAGGCGCAGTTGATGTAGTCCTTGCCGGTGCCGCCGGGGCCGGGCTTGTCGTAGCGCGACTGGAACCACGCCTTCGACAGGTCGATGCTTTCCAGATAGACGAGGGGGGCGAGGGCGTCGAAGAAGGCCAACGACTCCTCGCCGGTGTGGTCGCGGACCGCCTCCGCCAGGGCGGGGGAGGTGAGGGGGCCGGTGGCGACGATGACGCTGTCCCACTCCTCCGGCGGGAGGCCGGCGACCTCCTCGCGCTGGAGGGTGATGAGCGGGTGGCTGGCGATGGCCTCCGTCACCGCGTCGGCGAAGCCGTCGCGGTCCATGGCGAGCGCACCGCCGGCCGGCACCTTGTGCGCGTCGGCGCAGCGCAGGATCAGCGAGCCGCAGCGCCGCATCTCCTCATGCAGCAGCCCCACCGCGTTGTATTCGGCATCGTCCGACCGGAAGGAGTTGGAGCAGACCAGCTCCGCCAGCTTGTCGGTGTCGTGGGCCTCGGTCTTGCGGACCGGCCGCATCTCGTGCAGCACGACGGGCACGCCGCGCGAGGCGAGCTGCCAAGCGGCTTCCGATCCGGCGAGACCGCCGCCGATGACGTGGACGGGGCGAAGGGTGTCGGTCATTGAGACGATATTCCAGACAAGAGACTGCGGATGATTCGCGCGCAATCTAGGCCGTCTGTCTCCAAAACGACAGTCCTCAAACGGCGGCATGCCAACACAGAGCGGCCGGCCCCCCAGGAAAGGCCGGCCGCAAGTCGATCAGGAGGCAATCAGAACATCCGGCCAGAATCTTGAAGCCGGGCGTTGGTTCACTCGCTCTTGGTCGTCGTGCTGCGCTCGATGGTGGTGGCGCCGGACGGAGCCGGGGTCACGGTGGTCGAACCGTAGCTCGGGGTGGTGGTCGTGGTGGTCGTCGTGCTCGTGGTGGAGCCGTCGGAACCGCAGGCTGCCAGCAGCAGCGCAGCCCCCAGGGCGGTGCCCACACCGGTCAGACTCATCTTCATGCGCCTCTTCTCCCATGCAGTGCGAACTCTGCAGGGGAGAACACGGCGCAGCTTGCGTTTGTTCACGCCCTCTTTCGGGTTGCCGATTTCCGCACCGCCGGCTTCGCCTTCAGGTAGGGGGCGAGGTAACGGCCGGTGTAGCTGCGCTCCACCTTCGCGACATCCTCCGGCGTGCCTTCGGCGACGATCTCGCCGCCGCCGGTGCCGCCCTCCGGGCCCAGGTCGATGATCCAGTCGGCGGTCTTGATGACCTCCAGATTGTGTTCGATCACCAGCACGGTGTTGCCCTGGTCGACCAGCGCATGCAGCACCTCCATCAGCTTTTCAACGTCGGCGAAATGCAGGCCGGTGGTCGGTTCGTCGAG
>JBKHVJ010000297.1:0-8603 GCA_046570145.1 Alphaproteobacteria bacterium | reverse complement strand
CGGATCGCGCAGCTGGTGCTGGTCCAGCACCGCGTTGGGCAGCCCCAGTTCCTCCCCCTGGTAGAGGCAGACGGTGCCGGGCAGCGAAGCTGCCAGCATCGCCAGCAGGGCGTTGAAGGATTGCGGGTCGGCGCCGGCCGGCAGCCAGCGGCTGGCGGCGCGCTCCACATCGTGATTGGACAGGCTCCAGCAGATCGACTCCGGCCGCGGCACCGCGGTCAGGGCCTGGGCGAAGCCCTTGGCGCTGAAGGGCTGCTTGGCCAGCGACAGGCTGTAGGCGGCGTGGAGACCCTGCGGCGAGCAATAGGCCGCGATGCGCTGGCCGGCGCCGGGCTGGCTCGACAGTTCGCCCAGCAGGACCCGGCCGGGATAGCGCTCCACCGTCTCGCGCAGGCGGGTCAGAATGCCGCCGATGGCCGGGTGCATCATATCATGGACATGCTGCTGCAGGGCGAAGGGCTTCAGCGGCGGTTGCGGCTCGCGCCAGAGGGCGGCGGGGTTTGAGCGAAGCTGCGGGTCATGGGCAAAGAAATCGACGGCATCGATGCGGAAGCCGTCGACGCCGCGCTCCATCCAGAATTCCGCCGTCTCGCACAGCGCGTCCATCGCCGCGGGGTGGTGCAGGTTCAGCGCCGGCTGGCTCGACAGGAAATGGTGCAGGTAATATTGCCGCCGCCGCGGCTCCCAGGTCCAGGCCGCGCCGCCGAACACCGACAGCCAGTTGTTGGGCGCGGTGCCGTCGGGCTTGGCGTCGGCCCAGACATACCAGTCGGCCATCTCCCCATCGCGCGACCGCCGGCTGTCGACGAACCAGGGATGGGCGTTGGAGGTGTGGCCGCAGACCAGATCGACCAGCACCTTCAGCCCCAGCCCGTGGGCGCGCTCGATCAGCCGGTCGAAGACGGCAAGGTTGCCCATCCGGGGATCGACCGCCCGGTGATCGGCGACGTCATAGCCGAAGTCGGTGCGCGGCGACGGGTAGAAGGGGCTGATCCACACGCCGTCCACCCCCAGCGACGCCACATGGTCCAACCCCTCGATCACACCGTCGAGGTCGCCCCAGCCGTCGCCGCCGCGGTCGCGGAAGCTGAGCGGATAGATCTGGTACAGCACCGCCCCGTTCAGCCAGGAGAAGTTCGGGCCGGACGACCGGGACAGGGTAATGGTGGTGGTCAAGGCAGCAGGCTCCGCGCCGGGGTTGGCGATCCCGGCGCAGCGCTGCCGGTTCACCACCCAAGCTTCCCCCGCCATGGCTAACGAAAGGTTAGCGGCCGGTCGTGGTCACAGGCCTTCCTCTTTCGTACAGGTCGGCCGGAGGGACAGGATCTTGCGACAGGCTGCCTGGAGACTTGGCCGTTTCGCCGCACTGCGGCTATATCAGCGCTTCTTACTAGGGAGCGGAAATGCAGCGCGGCAGGGGGACGGCTACAGTGACGGCCGAAACGGAGCGGCGGCTCGGCCACTTCCGGCTGCGCGAGCTGATCGGCCGGGACGGCGATGCCCGGCTGTACCGCGCGCTGGATGCCAACGGGCAGGCGGTGGCGCTGTGGACCATCCCGCTGGCGCGGCTGTGTGCCGATGCCATGGCGCTGGAGCGGTTCCGCCGCACCGCCGCCGCTGCGGCCCAACTGTCCCACCCCGCCATTCCCGCCGTCCTGGCCTCCGGCGAGCATGCCGGCACCGCATTCGTCGCCACTGTCCCGATCGAGGGGCAGACGCTGGCCGGCCGGCTGGCCGACGGCGCATTGAGCCTGGACGACAGCGTCGCGACGCTCGATCGCGTGCTGGGTGCGCTGGACGCCGCGCACCGGGCCGGAATCGTCCACGGCGCGCTGGGGGCGGAAGTCGTCCGTCACAGCGGCGGCTCCGCCATGGTCACCGGGTTCGGGCGGACGGCGCTGAGCGCGGCGCAGGCAAGCCGTAGCGACGATCTGGCCGCCGCCCTCCTCCTGACCGAGCGGCTGCTGTCGTGCCATGACACGCACCCAGCGGTGGCGGCGCTGCTGGAGCCGCTGCGGGAGCGCGGCGGCGGCGCCTTCCCGGATGCCGCATCGCTTTGGCGGGCGGTCGCCGCTGTGACCGGAACACCCCTTCCCTCATCCGCGGCGACGCCGAAGCGTGCGAGCCGCTGGCCGCTGTGGCTTGGCGGAATGACGCTGGCGGCAGGTTTGGGGACGGGCGCGGTTCTTATGAACCGGCCGACACCGCCGCTTTCCTCGCCCACGCCCGCGACCGCAGGGACTAGCTCGACCACTGCTCCGATCTTGGCCCCCATCATGGCCCCGTCCACGAGCCCAGCCCCGGCCCCGGCCGCAACCGCCTTGCCGTCTCCGCCGGAAGCGGCTCCCGCGCCTGAAGCGCCGGTTGCACCGCGACGGCCACCGGTGGCGGCGGTGGCCCAGGCGTTGCGTTCGATTCCTTGCGCACTGGTGACGGTGGAGGAAACCGGCGGGCGGCTGCTCGTCTCCGGAACCGCGGCGGGGGAGCGGGCGGAGACCGCGGTGCGCGAGGCGGTGGAAACGGCGGCAGGCGGCTGGGAGCATGGCTTCGACCTCGCCGTCGCCGATGCGCAGTTCTGTGCGCCCTTGACCAGCGTCGCCGCGGCGCTGGACGCAAACCGGGGATTGGCGGAACCGCTGACGACCATTCCGGCAACAGCGGAGGCGGCAACAGCGGAGGCAAGCGGATCGCAACTGCACGCAGGCGACCCGCTGATCCTGGAGATGCGGGCCCCGGCGCGGCCGGTGCGGATTCAGGCCGATTACTTCACCATCGACGGCACCGTCATCCATCTGCTGCCCAACCCGTCGGACAGCGGCACCGCACTGGCGGCGCGAGCATCGCGGCGGCTGGGCGACAAAGCGGATGGCGGGCGCTACTGGACCATCGGCCCGCCCTATGGCAGCGAACTGCTGCTGACCATCGCCACGGCGGAGCCCCTGTTCCCAACCCCGCGGCCGGAGCAGGAACCGGCGGCCGACTATCTGGCCGCTCTGGCGGAAGCGCTGGCGACCTTGCCGGACGACACGCCGGCTCCGCTGGCCGCCGCCCGCTTCATCACCACCGGCCCCTGAACGCCCGCTAGACCGCGCCCGTCCGACCACGCGCGTCAGGCGTCGGCGGTGAAGCGCCCGACCACCACCGTCACGTTGTCCTGCCCGCCCGCCGTGTTGGCGGCATCGACAAGGGCCGCGGCGGCACGGGCCGGGTCACGCTCCTCCGCCAGGATGCGGGCGATGGCGCCGTCCGTCACCATGCCGTTCAACCCGTCGGAACAGATCATGACGACGTCGTCGGGCAACAGCGAATGGACGGCCACCTCCGGCTCCACATCCTCGCCGGTGCCGAGCGCCCGCACGATGATGTTCCGCTGCGGCGGCGTCCCGCGCCCGCCATTGTCGAGCCAGATCTGGTACAGGCTGTGGTCGCGGGTCAGTGTGCGCAGGTCCCCGTCGCGCAGGCGGTAGACCCGGCTGTCGCCGGCATGGAAGGTGACCATCTGGGCCGTGCCCGGAACCCGCCAGAGCCCGGCGACCGTCGTGCCCATGCCGCGCCCCTGGGCGAACCCGCGGGCGAGGTTCAGGTCGTGGATCGACCGGTTGGCCATCTGGACGGCCGACCGAGCGACCGACAGCGCGCGGCCCACCGCAGGTTCCGTCGCCACCGGGTCGGTCTGGGTTTGGTCGATGTCGTCGCGGTCGACCACGGTGATCGGTTCCGACGGTGCGTAATCCTTCAGGAAGCCGGAAATCACCTCCACCGCCTTGCGGCTGGCGATGTCGCCGCCGGCGTGGCCACCCATCCCGTCGCAGACGATCGCGAACTCACCGATCGCATCGACGTGGAAATCGTCCTCGTTTCGGGACCGGGTGCGCCCGACGTCGGTCAGTCCGGCGGCGGTCAGGACAAAGGCGGTGTTGGGCATGCAGGCGGCGGCTCCCGTCTCGCGAACGTCTGGATCCATGGAGGCTGGACCGATTTTCTTGGACCGGCTCCATCGGGACCGGAGCGTCGGCCGTTCGCCCGATAATGGCGCAAGCATTTGAAAAGATACAGTGGGGATTGCCGGCGGCGGACGATTGCGCCGGGAGATAGTCCGAGTGCGGAACCCATGGCGTCGAATGGCCGGTTTGCCCATCCTGACCGTCTGTTCTTGGAAGCCGGATGTGGTACTGTAGCTCCAGAAACCCGTCGGATTGAGGATGGCCCGCCATGGTCGGCAGCATCGGCATTGCGCTCAGCGGCTTGACCGCGCAGACGCGCCGGCTCGACGCGTCCGCCTCCAACGTCGCCAATGTCCGCTCCACCGGCGTCATCCCGGTAGCGGACGGCACGACGGCGGACGGCACGACGGGAGCGCAGCGGGCGGCTTACCAGCCGCTGGCCGTGGCCCAGACCGATGCCAACCCCGGCACGCGGGCGACCTTCACGGCGATCACCCCGGCCTATCTGCAGGAATACGCGCCGGACGACAGCGCCGCAAATGCCGGCGGCATGGTTGCGGCTCCGAACGTCGATCTGGCGAAGGAGCGCGTCAATCAGATCGCGGCCAACCGGGCCTATGGCGCCAACATCGCCGTGGTCCGCACCCAGGACGAGATGCTGACGTCGCTGCTGGATTCGAAAGTCTAGGGACCGGAAACCGCCTGTCCGGACCGTACCGGTCAGACGGAGATGTTCAGGTTCTGCCCGCGCGTCGGCGTGACATTGCCGCCGCCGGTTCCGCCCTCAACGAGCGTTGCGAGCGTCGCCTGCTGCAGTTCGGCATTCTGGTTCAGCGCCTTCACGCCGAAATCCATCTGCCCCTGCGCCTGCTTCAGCGCCATTGCCGCACCGGCGGTCGAGGAGGTGATGTCCATGCCCATGACGGAACCCTTGGCAGAGAAAACTCTCAGATCACCACATTCACCCGCGCGGCGGACGTGCCGGTTGAAGCTGCGGCGATCGTAGCCGACTGTGACACAGACGCCGTCGCGGCGGAAGCGTCAACGCCGCCCGCCGGACCGTCGGCACCGCCGAGCCATCTGCCGCTGCCCGCGCTTCCAACGCCGGAAGCCGCCGACCCGCGACCGTAGGCTGCCGAACCGGTGCCGTCGGCCCGGCCATTCTCCATTCCGCCACCCTGCGATCCGCCAGATCGGCCCCCGCCGACCGTCAGCTTCAGCAGGGCGGCGCGTTCCGCGTTCTTTTCCTGCTGCTGGGCTTCCTTGTACTGCTTCAAGGCCGCTTCGGTCGGGATTTGCGAGACGGTCTTTCCATTCGCCGGATCTCGGTACAGCATCACCAGCCGCGAGGCATCGGTGTCGTAGCTGTAGGCGATGGTCGGAAAACGGTTGACGAGAGGATCCGCCTCTCCCGCGCCGGCGCTGGGGGCGCCACTTGGGGCGGCAACGGGCGGAATCCGGGAGCCTGCCCCACCATCGACGGCATCGCTGCCGCGGGGCGTCATGAAAGCGAACGGCCGCGAGACCGTCGATGTGGCGGATGCCACGTTCATGACCGGCTTACCCGAATCTGTGATAATCGGACATTAAATTACCGTAATCCCGCCGCCCCGTAAAGGCTTTCTTTACACTTATTTGAGTTTGCGAAACTAACCCACATGGCGAAAGGGGAATACTCGATAGAGGCGTATTCGTGTCGGAATCCGGGGCTGCCCTTGCGCGGACTTGCAGCGATGCCGCCCGGCGTCCTAAAGCGTTGCCCCATGGCCACGATCCTCGAAGCCCTGACTCTCGCGCTCGACCTTCACCTCGCCGGCCGCTTCGGCGAAGCGCAGGAGCTGTACACCCGCATCCTCGACGCCGAGCCTGAGCAGCCCGACGCGCTGCATTACCTCGGCGTCCTCGCCGGGCAGATCGGCCATGGCGACTTCGGCCTGACCCTGATCGACAAGGCCATCGTCCTGCGGCCGGAGGCGGCGGACATTCACGCCAACCGGGCCAACCTGCTGCGCGGCCTGAACCGGCTGGACCAAGCGGAGGCCGGTTATCGCCGCGCGCTGGCCCTGCGGCCGGATTTCGCGGAGGCCTGGACCGACCGTGCCTTCGCCCGCCATGGCCGGGGCGACGCCGGTGCGGCCGACGGGGCGGCGGACCTGCTGGAGCGCGCCCTGCGGATCGAGCCGGCATTGGACCCGGCACGGGAGAAGCTGGTCGACCTGCTGCATGCGCGCGGCCGGCTGCGGTTGGAATCCGGGCAGGTGACGCCGGCGCTGGCCGACCTGATCCGCGCGGCATCCCTCGACCCGCAGGACGCCGACATCGCCTTTCTGCTGGGCAACGCCCTGTTCGCGACGGGGCTCCGGGCGGACTCGGTGATCGCCTTCCGCAACGCCCTGGCGCTGGTGCCGGATTTCCTGTCGGCGGCGCTGAATCTGGGGATCGCGCTGGCAGCCACCAACCGCCCCGATGCCGCCCCGGCACCGTTGCACCATGCCGTCCGCATCGATCCGGCCCATCCCGCCGCACGCGAGACGCTGGCCCTGGCGCTGCGGTCGCTCGGACGCGCCGCGGAGGCCGACGCCCTGAAGGCGCCCGCGACGGCCCCCCCACCGGCGCGCCAGCCGGCCGGCCGACGCCCACCCCTCCGTCGGCCCCGGCGGACCTGAGCCTATGGTTGAACGTCGGGCCGTACGGCCAGAACCACCAGCCCCATCACCGGCTCCCCGCTTTCGAAGCGCAGCCGCTCATGATCGCAGCGCCGCACCTCCAGCCCCGCCTCCGACAGCGCGCGGCGCACATAGGCTTCGGCATGGGCGTAGCGCCCGTGGGTGGCCACGCGGTGCGGGCGGGCGTTGTCCGCGATCAGTTCCTCGACCGTGAAAGCCAGCCGGCCGCCGGGACGCAGCGCCGCGCGGGCCGCGGCGAATGCCTCGTCCAGCACGCCGAAATAGCAGAACACGTCGGCCGCCATCACGAGGTCGAAGGCGCCCGGCGCGCCGGCGAGGAAGCCGACCAGTTCCGCCGCGTGCAATTCGTCGTAAAGGCCGCGGGCACGGGCGCGCTCCAACATGCCGTCCGACAGGTCGACGCCGACCAGCCGCCGGGCGCGGGGCCGCAGCGAGGCCGCGCACAGTCCGGTGCCGCAGCCGGCATCCAGCACGTCCAGGCTGCCGTCCGCCTTCTCCCCCGCCAGCAACCCGGCCAGCAGGGCGGGCGCGCGGTAGTCCAGTTCCGCCAGCTTGCGGTCGAACTCCTCCGCGAAGAGGTCGAAGGTCTGGCGCACATAATCGTCGGGCGCCCGTGAATCGGCCTCCTCCCCGGCGATGGCCGCGCCGATATGGCGGGCCAACGGGTTGCCGGGGTGGTCGCGCCGCCAGCGCCGGGCAAGCTCCGCCGCCTCCTCCGTGCCACCCTGTTCGTGCAGCAGGTAGAGCACGGCGCCGAAATTGTCGTGGGCGTCGGCCCAATCCGGCCGCAACGCCAACGCCCGCCGGTAGCCCGCCGCCGCCTCGCCGAAGCGGTCGAGGTCGCGCCACAGGTTGCCGCGGTTGTTCCAGGCCTCCGCATGGTCCGGGCGCAGGGCCAGCGCACGGCGGAACGCGTCGTCCGCTTCCACCCGCCGTTCCGCCTGCCGCAGGACGGAGCCGAGATTGTAGTGGGCCATCCCTTCGTCCAGGCCATGCGCGATGGCGGCACGGTAGGCGGCGGCGGCCTCGTCCAGCCGGCCCAATGCGCGCAGGGCGTTGCCATGGTTGTTGTGGGTTCCCGCCAGCGTCGGGTCCGCGGACAGCGCGCGGGCATAGAGCGGCTCCGCTCCCGCCGGATCGCCGGCGGCGGCCAGCGCGTCGGCCTGCCGGCTGAGCCGGACCGCCGGCGGCAGGGCCCCTGCCCGCAGACCACCGCGCGAGGACAAGCGTGACCCGGCCATTGCGTCTTCCCCCGCCATCAAACGATCGTCGATATCAATGGCATCTTTACCGTGATCCACCGATGATGGCACTCCCTTTGAGGGGCGGGCATCTGGGATGGGGCGGAACCGTGGCGAAGGACACCAACAGGCTGGCGCAGGCGGTGACGGACCATCGGGCCGGGCGCCTTGCCGAGGCGGAGCGCGGCTACCGCACGGTGCTGTCAGCCGATCCGCGCCATGCCGACGCGCTGCACCTGCTGGGCGTGCTGTCCCTGCAATCCGGTCGCGCGACGGAGGCGGTCGATCTGATCGGCAAGGCGCTGGAACGCGCCAAGGACGTTGCCGATTATTGGGACAATCTGGGCAGCGCGCTGATCGCCTGCGGGCGTGCGGACGAGGCGGCCAAGGCCCACCGCACCGCCGCGGCGTTGGACCCCGGCGGAGCGCAGCGGCGGCACAATCTCGGCAATGCCCTGGCAGCCCTGGGCCGTCACGGGGAGGCGGAACGGGCCTTCATGCTGGCGCTGGCGCTGAAGCCCGACTATGCCAAGGCCTGGTACAATCTCGGCAACGGCCGGGCGGCCAGCCATCGCCATCCCGATGCCGCCGTCGCGCTGGATCGGGCGGTCCGGCTTTCGCCCGGCATGGCGGAGGCTCACAACAATCTGGGCGACGCGCTGGCGATGATCGGCCGGCTGGACGAAGCGGTCGCGCAGCACCGGCTGGTGACACAGCTCAGGCCCGACGAC
>JBKHVJ010000296.1:0-2620 GCA_046570145.1 Alphaproteobacteria bacterium | reverse complement strand
CTGACGCCGACCGGGACCACGTCGGCCCCCAGCTCGTACAGCACCTTGGGCGCGACCTTGTAGGCGGCGCCGTTGGCGCAATCGACGACGATCTTCAGACCGTCCAGCCGCAGCCCGCGCGGAAAGGTGTTCTTCACATATTCGATGTAGCGGCCGGTGGCGTCGTCCAGCCGGCTGGCGCGGCCGAGGTCGGCCGGTGCGGCGAGGTCGGGGCCGAAGGGCAGCGCCATGCGCCGCTCGATGGCCGCCTCGACCTCGTCCGACAGCTTGTAGCCGTCGGGGCCGAACAGCTTGATGCCGTTGTCCTGATAGGGGTTGTGCGAGGCGGAGATCACCACGCCCATGTCGGCACGGAGCGAGCGGGTCAGCATGGCGACCGCCGGGGTCGGCAGCGGCCCGACCAGCACCACGTCCATGCCCATGGAGATGAAGCCGGCGGTCAGCGCCGGTTCCAGCAGATAGCCGGACAGCCGGGTGTCCTTGCCGATCACCACCCGGTGCCGGTGGTCGCCGCGGCGGAACTGCAGCGCGGTCGCCATCGCCACGCGCAGGGCCGTTTCGGCGGTCATCGGGTCGATGTTGGCGGTGCCACGGATGCCGTCGGTGCCGAACAGGTGTCGCGTCATGAAAACCTCGTGCAGGAACCGTCTTCAGGCCCGGATGTCGGGGTTCGGGGCCGGAAGCGCAAGCGAAGGATGTTTCTTCGCGCGGCAGCCCGGCCGGGTCAAGCTCCCTTAGGCGGCTGCGCGAAAGGGTTACAGGAGAGCCGTCCCCTACCTCCATCGGCGGGAGCGGCTCTCCTCAGCGTCGGTGCAGCCCTTCCCAGACGGCACGGGCCTGCGCCGTTTCGGCCACGTCGTGGACGCGCAGGATCTGCGCACCCTGGTTCAGCGTCTCCAGCCCGGCGGCGAGCGAGCCGGCCAGCCGCTCCTTCGGCGGCTCCTCCCGAGACAGCCGGCCGATGAAGCCCTTGCGCGACAGGCCGATCAGCACCGTGCAGCCCAGCGCATGGTACAGCGCGGTGTGGCGCAGGATCTCCAGATTGTGCTCCGTCGACTTGCCGAAGCCGATGCCGGGATCTACGGCGATGCGCTCCGGCGGCACGCCGGCCGCGGCGCAGCCGGCGACCCGCTCCTCCAGCCAGTCGAACACGTCGAGCGCGGCGTCGCGGTAGGTCGGGTTGGCCTGCATGGTGCCGGGCTCGCCCTGCATGTGCATCACCACCACCGGGGTGGCGGTGCGGGCCACCACCGGCAACGCTTCCGGGTCGCCCAGCCCGGCGATGTCGTTGACGATGCGGGCGCCGGCCGCGGCGGCGGACTCCATTACGCGGGCATGGCGGGTGTCGACCGAGACGGTGGCCCCCTTCGCGGCGAAATGGCGGATGACCGGCAGGACGCGCCGCTCCTCCTCCTCGGGCGGAACCGTTACGGCGCCGGGACGGGTGGACTCGCCGCCGATGTCCAGGATGTCGGCACCGGCCGCCAGCATTGCCTCGCCATGGGCGATGGCGGCGCCGGGGTCGAGGAAGTCGCCGCCGTCGGAGAAGCTGTCCGGCGTGACGTTGACGATGGCCATGATGAGCGGCCGGTCGGGGACCAGCCCGGCGAAGGGCGCGCGGGCGCGGGTCAGGGCGCCGAGCTGGCGGTCCAGAGCCTCCGCCACCGCGCGCGAGCGTTCCCAGCCCCAGGCCATGATCTCGGACAGCGGCGCGAAGGCGCGGTCGATGCGCGAACCGGCATCGCGGACGATCAGTTCGGCGGTAGAGAAGGCGAAGCGCCCGCCCGCCAGCGGCACCGCGGCACCTTTGGCCCAGGCCGCGATGGGCATCAGCCCGACGGGACGGAGGTAGACCCGCACCCCCCCTTCCCCCGCCCAGGGGCAGAAGCCGGCGAGCGACCCGGCGGCCGATTTGGGTGCGGCCTTGGCGGCGGGCTTGGCGGAGAGCGGCGGCATCGGGGTTCCCCATCATGTCATGGACTGACGGCTCCGTTCCTGACATGTGACCGGCGGGATGGCAAGTGGGGCTTACCCCCTCCCTCACCCCCGCCGCGCCAGACCGCCCTTCAGCTTCAGCACATAGGTGATGACCTCCGCCACCGCCTGGTAATGCTGGAGCGGGATGGCGGCATCGACTTCCGCCGAGGCGTGGAGGGCCCGGGCGAGCGGCGGGTTCTCGACGATGGGGATGCCATGCTCCTGGGCCAGCGCGCGGATGCGCAACGCGATCAGGTCGGCACCCTTGGCGAGGCAGATCGGGGCGGCGGTGCGACCGCGCTCATACTCCAGGGCCACGGCGAAATGGGTGGGGTTGGTGATGACAACCGTCGCCCGCGGGACGTTCGCCATCATCCGCTTCTTGGAGCGCGAGCGGCGGATGTCGCGCAGGCGGGCCTTGGCTTGGGGGTCGCCCTCGATCTGCTTGAACTCGTCCTTGATCTCCTGATGGCTCATGCGCAGGCGGCGGCGCCATTCCAGGCGGTTCCACAGCACGTCCACCGCGGCCATCAGGACGGTCGCCAGCAGCACCGCCAGCAGCAGCCGCAAGGTCACGTCCCGCAGCAGCACGGGCAATCCGGCGACGTCCATGCCCACAGTATCCTCCGTCCATGCGATGTAG
>JBKHVJ010000295.1:0-13031 GCA_046570145.1 Alphaproteobacteria bacterium | reverse complement strand
GCGCTGATCGCCGTGCTGGCCCAGATGGGCAGCTTCGTCCCGGCGGAGCGGGCGCATATCGGCGTGGTCGACCGGCTCTACAGCCGCGTCGGCGCCGCCGACGACCTCGCCCGCGGACGGTCCACCTTCATGGTGGAGATGGTGGAAACGGCGGCGATCCTGAACCAGTCGGGATCCCGTGCCCTGGTGATCCTGGACGAGATCGGCCGCGGCACCGCGACCTTCGACGGGTTGTCCATCGCCTGGGCCTGCGTCGAGCATCTGCACGACGTCAACCGCTGCCGCGCCCTGTTCGCCACCCATTACCACGAACTGACGATGCTGGCGTCCAAGCTGCCGGCGCTGTCCTGCCACACCATGCGGATCAAGGAATGGCAGGGCGACGTGGTGTTCCTGCACGAGGTGACGGCCGGTGCCGCCGACCGCAGCTATGGCATCCATGTCGCCAAGCTGGCCGGTCTGCCGCCCGCCGTGGTCGGACGGGCCGACGAGGTGCTGAAGCTGCTCGAATCGGGCGACCAGAACGCGACGATCCACCGGCTGGCCGAAGACCTGCCGCTGTTCAGCGCCGCGCTGAAGCGGCCGGCGCCGAAAGCGGACGTGGTGGCGGAGGCGCAAACCGGACCGTCGCCGGTCGAGGAAGCTCTGTCAGGGATCGACCCGGACAGCCTGACGCCCCGTCAGGCGCTGGACGAGCTTTACCGCCTGCGGGGGTTGCTGCGCGGCTGAGCCAAAGCCCCTGCCCCGCTTTCCGGGAACGATCCCCACAAACAAAAAGCCCCTCCCCCGCTGCTGCGAGGGAGGGGCTTTTCCTTGACCGGTGACCGACGATCAGCCGGCCAGCATCTCCAGCGCCTTCTGCAGCTTGTCGCGGGCCTGGTCGGCGGCCTCGCGGCGGTCGCGCTGCTCCTCGATCACCTCTTCCGGAGCCTTGGCGACGAACTGCTCGTTCGACAGCTTGGCGTCGATCTTCTTGATCTCGCCCGTCAGCTTGTCGATCTCCTTGGACAGGCGCGCCTTCTCCTTGTCGAGATCGACGATGCCTTCCAGCGGCAGCACCAGCGTGGTCTCGTCGAGCACGGCCTGCACGCTGCTCTTCGGCACGTCGCCCTGCAGGGGCTCGGCGCTCGACAGGCGGGCCATGCGCAGGATCAGGTCGCGGTGGGTGTCCAGCCGCTTCAGGCTGACCGCGTTCGGATCCTTCAGCTTCAACTCGATCTGCGCCGCCGGCGGGACGTTCATCTCCGACCGCATGGAGCGGACCGAGGTGATCAGGCGCACCACCCAATCCATCTCATCGCGCGAGGCCGGATCGACCATGTCGGAGGCGAACTCCGGCCATTCCGCCGAAATCAGGCGGTTGGCGCGGGCGGGCGACAGCTGCTCCCACAGCTCTTCGGTGATGAAGGGCATCAGCGGGTGCAGGATGTGCAGGATCTGGTCGAGCACCCAGGCGGTCGTCGCCCGAGTCTCCGCCTTCGCCGCCTCGTCCGATCCGGCCAGAATAGGCTTGGTGAACTCCATGTACCAGTCGCAGAAGGTGCCCCAGGTGAACTGGTAGGCGGCACCGGCGGCCTCGTTGAACTTGTAGGCGTCGATCGACTCGGCCACCTTCTTCGCCGCATCGGCCAGCGCGCCGACGATCCAGCGGTTCACCGTCTGGGTCAAGCCGACCGGCTTGTAGCCGGCGACCGGCTCGCAGCCGTTCATCTGGCAATAGCGGGCGGCGTTCCACAGCTTGGTGGCGAAGTTGCGGTAGCCCTCGACCCGGTTCACCGCCAGCTTGATGTCGCGGCCCTGCGCCGCCATCGCCGACAGGGTGAAGCGCAGCGCGTCGGTGCCGTACTGGTCGATGATCTCCAGCGGGTCGATGACGTTGCCCTTCGACTTCGACATCTTCTGCCCCTTCTCGTCACGGACGAGGGCATGGATGTAGACGGTGCGGAAGGGCACATCCTTCATGAAGTGCAGGCCCATCATCATCATCCGGGCGACCCAGAAGAAGATGATGTCGAAGCCGGTCACCAGCACGTCGGTCGGGTAATAGCGGTCCAACTCCGGCGTCTGGTCGGGCCAGCCGAGCGTGGAGAAGGGCCACAGCGCCGAGGAGAACCAGGTGTCGAGAACGTCGGCGTCGCGGGTCAGCTCGACATCGTTGCCGTAATGCGCCTTCGCGGCGGCACGCGCCTCCTCCTCGGTCTCCTCGACGAAGAAGGTGCCGTCCGGGCCATACCAGGCCGGGATCTGATGTCCCCACCAGATCTGGCGGCTGATGCACCAGGGCTGGATGTTGCGCATCCATTCGAAATAGGTGTTTTCCCACTGCTTGGGCACGAACACCGTCTTGCCGGTCTCCACCGCCTCGATGGCCGGCTTGGCCAGGGTCGCGGCATCGACATACCACTGGTCGGTCAGCCACGGCTCGATGGCGACGCCCGAGCGGTCGCCGTGCGGAACCATGTGGGTGTGCGGTTCGATCTTCTCCAGAAGCACAAGCGCTTCCAGCTCGGCGACAACCTTCTTGCGCGCCTCGTAGCGATCCAGCCCGCGATAGGCCTCGGGAACGTTGTCGTTCAGCCGGGCGTCGCGATCCATGATGTTGATCTGTTCGAGGCCGCAGCGCTTGCCGACCTCGAAGTCGTTGAAGTCGTGGGCCGGCGTGATCTTCACGGCACCCGACCCGGTCTCCGGATCGGCATACTCGTCGCCGACGATGGGGATCAGTCGGCCGACCAGCGGCAGGCGGACCATCTTGCCGATCAGGTCCTTGTACCGCTCATCCTCCGGGTGCACCGCCACGCCGGTGTCGCCCAGCATGGTTTCCGGACGCGTGGTGGCGACCACGATGAAGCGGCCCTCCTCCCCGTCGATGGGATAGCGGAAATGCCAGAGGTTGCCCTTGATCTCCTTCTGCTCGACCTCGAGGTCGGAGATGGCGGTGTGCAGCTTCGGGTCCCAGTTGACGAGACGCTTGTCCTTGTAGATCAGGCCCTGGCGGTGCAGTTCGACGAACACCTTGCGGACGGCGCGGCTCAGTCCCTCGTCCATGGTGAAGCGCTCGCGCGGCCAGTCCGGCGAGGCACCCAGGCGGCGCAGCTGACGGGTGATTGTGCCACCCGATTCGGCCTTCCACTCCCACACCTTGTCGATGAAGGCATCGCGGCCGAAATCGTGACGGGTCTTGCCGTCCTTCGCCAGATTGCGCTCAACCACCATCTGGGTGGCGATGCCGGCATGGTCGGTCCCCGGCTGCCACAGGGCGTCACGCCCGCGCATGCGGTTGTAGCGGGTCAGCACGTCCTGGATGGTGAAGGTCAGCGCATGGCCCATGTGCAGGCTGCCGGTTACGTTCGGCGGCGGCATCATGATGGTGTAGGGCTTGCCGTTCCCCTGCGGCTGGGCGGCAAAAGCGCCCGACTCTTCCCACAGGCGGTAGTGCTTCTCCTCGACCTCGGCGGGCCGGTACGTCTTTTCCAACATCACCACGAACTTTCGCTAGAAACGTCTCAACCAGGGATCAAAGAGGCGGGGCTCAAGAAAGGCAGGATCAGAACTTCTGCGACCGCCGGATCATCCGGTCGATCTCCTGCTGTACGAGCCGCTCGACCACCGTCGGCAGGTTCTCGTCCAGCCACTCCTTCAACAGCGGCTTCAGCAGTTCGCGCACCACTTCCTCCACCGTGCGGATGCCGATGGGCATCGGACCGATGGACAGGTCGTCGCCCAACTCGCGCGCCAGATGGGTCAGGTGATGCGAGGCGTCCTCCGCCGTCCGGCGGGAGATCAGCCCGTCATCGACCTCCACCGGCCGGCGGCGAAGACGTGGCGGGGGGGGCGGTTCATCGTCCTCGAACTCGTCGAAGGCCGGCATCGGCCGGCGCGCCGGGCGGGGCGGCGGCATGGGTTCGGGGTCCGGATCCTCCCAACGGGGCGGCGGAGGCGGCGGGGGCGGAGGCGGTTCCGGGAAGGCCGGTTCGTCGGGCCAGGGATCGGAGTCCGGCTCACCGAAGTCCGGCCGTTCGTCCGGCTCGTCCTCCACCATCTGGGTCAGTTCCAGGACGTCGTCGTCCTCCTCCACCATCGGGGGTGGCGGAGGCGGAGGCGGCGGTGGGGGTGGCGGCGGAGGAGGCGGCGAAGGCGCCTGGGTTTCCGACTTGGCCGGCTCGCCGTCCTCGGAAATGATCCGCCGGATGGAGGCGAGGATTTCCTCCATCGAAGGTTCTTGCTGGCCCTTATCGCTCATCGTGGCAACCCAAGACGTCAATCCGACCCAAACCTAGGGCAGGGCTGACAAAAAAGCCATAATACAAAAACGGCCCGCTTTCGCGGGCCGCTTCGCTCATTCGGTCACCGAAGTTCCGAACCACTTGCCCCGCGTCTTATCGTAATTCGCCTGCGGGTCGTATTTCTGGACCGGCAGATTGAGCCGGTCGGCGGTCAACTGTCCGCTGGCCGCCAGAACATTGAAGGCCGCGACCATCTCGTCGTGCTGGGCACGCACCAGGAAGACGCGGGCGTTCAGCAGTTCCTGTTCCTGGTTCAGCACGTCCAGAACGGTGCGCGACCCGACCTGCGCCTCCTGACGGACGCCTTCCAGGGCGATCTGCGCCGCCTTGATCTGCGCCGTGTAGGACTCGGTGCTCGCACGCGCGGTCTGCAGGGCCTGCCAGGCGCTGACCGCAGACTCGGTCACCTGACGGCGGGTCTCCTCGATCTGCAGGCGGGCCTGGTTGGCCGTCTGCTTGGCCTCGCGGACCAGCGCTTCCGGCTGTCCGGCCTGATAGAGCGGGATGGTCACCTGGGCGGTGATCTGCGCGCTGTCGCTGCGGTTCAAATCGACGCCGGACGACCGGCCGGGATCGTAGGTGCGGGTCCCGCTGGCCGACAGGTTCACCGACGGCAGCAGGCGGCCATATTGCTGATCCACCGCCTCCCGCTGCGCCGCCTCGGTGTAGGAGGCCGACAGGACGTTGGGATTGTTGGCGCGTGCCAGCTCGACCAGCTCGTCCAGGTTCTTCGGCAGGCGGAAGGCCGGTTTGGGCGCCTTCAGCTCACCGGGGGCCGATCCCACCAGACGCTCGTAGGTCGCGCGGGAGGCGCGGAGCGTGCCTTCGGCCGAGATTTTCGACGCGATGGCCGCCGACAGTCGCGACTCGGACTGGCTGACATCGGTGCGGGTGTATTCGCCGACGCGGAAGCGGTCGCGGGCGGCGTCCAGCTGGCGGCGCAGCACCTGCTCGTTGTTGGTCTGCAGCTGCAGGATGGCCTGGTTCTGGACGATGTCCAGATAGGCTTGCGCGGCGGCGAGCAGCACCGACTGTTCCGATGCGATCAGGGTGGCGCGCTGCGCCTCGACCAGCCGTTCGGCGCGGCGGACGGCCGGGGCGACGGTGGCGTCGTAGACCGGCTGGGTCGCGGTGACGCCGACACTTTTCGCGTTGGCCTCGGAGCCCGTCGAACCGCCGTCGAACTTGGAATCGCCCATAGAACGCGTGATGCCTGCGGTGACCCGCGCCGTCGGCCGATAGCCGGACAGCGCCTGGGGCACGCCTTCGTCGACGGCGCGCAGGCGGGCGCGCTGGGCGCCGATCGTCGGGTTGTTCGCATAGGCCTGGGCGAGGGCCTGTTCGAGGGACTGCGCCTGGGCCGTACCGGAACCGCCGGTCACTGCTGTGCCCATGGTGGCGGTCAGGGTCAGGGCCGTCGCCAGCAGCCAGCGGCGCGCAAAACGGCTTCGCACGGTCATGTTCAGTAGACCTTCATGTTCGGGTCGATTCGGCGCGCCCAGGCATCGACGCCGCCATCGAGGTTGATGGCACGGTCGAAGCCCTTGGAACGCAGCCACATGGTGACCTGCGCGCTGCGCCCACCGTGATGGCACACGACGACGACGTCGCGGTCCGTCGGCAGCTCGTCCACCCGTCCGGGAAGCCCGTTCATCGGGATGTGCAGGCTGCCGTCGATGGCGCACAG
This sequence comes from Alphaproteobacteria bacterium, assembly GCA_046570145.1. Lineage (GTDB taxonomy): Bacteria > Pseudomonadota > Alphaproteobacteria > Azospirillales > Azospirillaceae > Azospirillum. Next base: position 7,058 of record JBKHVJ010000295.1, on the reverse strand, counting down.
CGCGAACTCCCACGGTTCGCGCACGTCGAGGACGACCATCGCGTCGCCGGCCTTCCGGCGACGGTCCAGCTCTTCCACCTCGATCTCAAACGGTGCGGCCATGGGTGTTCACTTTCGTGCAAGGATGGCGGCGACGGTAGCGCAGAACCGCGCAGAGGTAAACTGCACGGTTCAGTTCAAGACCTCTTCAACTGGCAAAACCTGTCAGAACACGAAAGACGCCTTCTTTTCGAAGCCCGGCAGCGCGTGCGGCTTGGCTTCGAACAGGATGCGGCTGGACACGACGCCGGCGATGCGCTGGAACAGGCGGACCTCCCCGACGCTGCCGCTGCCCTGAACCACCGCGACGAGGCGTCCGCCTTCGGCCAGTTGTTCGGTCAGAGCCGCCGGCACCTCCGGCACGGTACCTTCGACGACGATGACATCGTAAGGGGCGTTTTGGGCGTACCCCTCCGCCAGAGGGCCGGTGACGGCCTTGGCATTGGTGATTCCCTGCCCGGCCAGCGCAGCGGTCGCGGCGGCGGTCAGCCCCTCGTCGCAGTCGAGGCCGATCACGGAAGAGGCCAGACGGGCCAGCACCGCGGTGGAATAGCCGCCGGCCGCACCGACGTCGAGCACCCGGTCGGTCTCCTGCACGGCGACCGCCTGCAGCATGCGGGCGAACACCATCGGCTCCAGAAGGAAGCGGCCCTTGCCGATGGGAAGATCGTCGTCGACATAAGCGACGCCGCGCGCCGACTCAGGTACGAAGGCTTCGCGCGGAAGCTCCGACAGGACATCGACGAGACGATGATCGGTCACCTTGTTGGGGCGGATCTGTCCCTCGACCATGAAATAGCGTGCGGCGGCGAAATCGGTCATGGCGGTCGCTTATTGATGTGTTGTGACGACACCGGCACCAAGCCGAACAGCGGACGGCTTCCTGCCATGGCGGTATATAGCCGCAAAGGCCGGGCGAACACAACGCCACAGGGCTCCCGGCCAGGGCTGCGGAGTGCCTTTGCCGGTGACTGGAAAAACGCCCCCCGGACGACCGCATCGGATGGTGCCGGTCGTTGGGTCCGGCAGGCCGCTCCGCGAGGGACGTTCAACGATGTTCAAAAATCGTCACCATTCGCCTTGACCGCTCCGTTCCGTGCCGCTATACCACCGCTCCACACCGAGGGCGCACCGGAAACGGCGCGCCGGTGCCGGTCAGGATGGCGCGGTGGCAGAGTGGTGATGCAGCGGACTGCAAATCCGTGTACGTGGGTTCGATTCCCGCCCGTGCCTCCATACCTGACAGATTTGCGTTACAGCGACGCACGGCAGCCGCCTCCCAGGCGACGGTCCGACCACAGCCCCGCTCCGGCGGGGCTTTTTGCGTTTGGGCCTTGTTTTCGCTGATGAAATGCCCGCCAGCCCCCTTCCGAAAATATATTCGTCTTCCTGTCGGAATTGGCTTGGCAGGGCCGGATGGTTCGGCTATACACCCGCCACGCCAACAACGGCGGCCGCCGAAAGGCCGGTCACCGATCCCGGTTAGCTCAGTTGGTAGAGCAGCGGACTGTTAATCCGCTTGTCGCTGGTTCGAGTCCAGCACCGGGAGCCAGATCGAAAAGGCCGGATGCACAGCGCATCCGGCCTTTTCTCTTTTCCGGCTATTGCCGCTTGACTGTGGCGCTTCAGTACCCGAATTCGGTTTAAAGCTGCCGGGCTAGGTCCGACGGCTGCCCACTCTACTCAGAATTAGACCCAAAAGACGATCCAGACTTGCCGGAAGCGAAATGCCGCGCGAAGCCGCGCGGCGTTACACTTGATAACAATTCCGGACCTAAGTCGTGGGCCGGGCGTCTCCAGACGATGGAGGTTCGCCGTGCTTCTGCCATTCCAGTCCGAACGGTTTCGCACCGCTCCCCCGGTCGACGGTCCCGGCCATCGTCGATCGCCCGACACCGGCGAACAGCCGGTCCGGACCACCGACTGCGTGACAGCCATCCTGCTGTTCTTCGCGGCGGTGCTGCTGGCCTTGCTGGCCTTCAGCGCCGATTGGGACGGAACTGCGACCGACAGCAGGCCGCAGGCCTACGAGAACACGCCGGTCCTGGTCATCCCACCCCATCCGCGGTGACGTCCGGCCTATTCGACCAAATCGTCGTAGATGGTCCCGTCGGGGTCGGACGGATCGGCGCCGGTTGCGACGGCGACCCGTTTCCATTCCCCGCACCAGTCGGTGGACAGAGTGATCGGAAAGTCGCCTTCGGGGCTGCGCGGGGTCACCACCGGCGGATAGCGCCGGCAGGTCCCCTTCGGTCCGCGCTGGCGGAGCCCCTGCCCCTCCCAGAAGCGGCAGGTGTAGCAGGTGTCGAGTCGCTTCATCGCGGACCGGTCTCCTTCTCATGGCCGGCCTCGTGGCCGGCCTCCCCGCCCGGTTGCCGCGATTCCTCCCCTCAGCCGGTGGAGGGCGGCTTTCCCGGCCGGAGCGTGTTGGCGCACTTGGCGTAATACGCCTTGATGTCCGCGTCCAGAACGCTGCGGCGGCGTCCCTCCTCCGACTCGTCCGGCGCGTCGCTCAGGCGCTGGAACTCCTGCACCGCCCGTTCCAGGTCCTGATCGCTGTCGATGGGCATGATATCGCCTTTCCATATGACTCTTGGGCCGTACAGGACAACAGCGGGCGGCACCGGTATGTTTCCGCACCTCCTGCCGGGCTCAAGACGAATGACGGCTTGATGAGCGGCGACTCGCACGCAATGTCATGACTGTGTCACCCGAGTCGCGACGGACAGGGCCGCGCGGCGGCGGGGGTGCCTTCTGGCCCTGCCATAGCGCGGGAGTTCGGTGTCATGCGGGTCGTCTCAACACCGGTCGCGCCGCGCTGGGCGGCCGGAGTTCTGTTCCTTGCATTCGTTCTGGCCTTCGGCCCGGCCCCGGCGGCCGAACCGGAGAAGTTGGACCCGGAGCGCGTCGTCCGCTCCGTCGTCGGAATCCGCGCCGTCGTACCGCCCGACAGCCAGAGCGCCCGCAGCCTGGGAACGGAGCGCGAGGGCAGCGGCGTCGTCATCGACGGCTCCGGCCTGATCCTGACCATCGGCTACACGGTGATGGAGGCCTCGCAGATCCAGGTTACTGCCGCCGACGGGCGCAGCTATCCCGCCAACATGATCGCCTACGATCCCGTCAGCGGGTTCGGTCTGTTGCGGGCAGAATTGGGATTCCAGGCACCCTGGCTGCGGCTGGCCGATTCGGCGGCGGTGAAGGAAGGCGATACGCTGCTGGCGCTGAGCGGAGGCGACGGCCGCGGCGCCACCGCCGTGAAGTTGGTCAGCAAGCGGGAGTTCGCCGGCTATTGGGAATATCTGCTGGACGAGGCTCTGTTCACCTTCCCGCCGATCCGCGCCTTCAACGGCGCCGCCCTGGTGAACCGCGAGGGCCGGTTGGTCGGCATCGGGTCGCTTCTGGTGATGGAGGCGATGGAAGGCCGCGGCCTTCCCGGCAATATGTTCGTCCCCATCTCGGCCCTGGAGCCGATATTGGCCGACCTGCTCGCCTACGGCCAGCGGCAGGAGCCGGCGCGGCCCTGGCTCGGCATTACCCTGCGGGAGGAGATGGGACGGCTGATGGTGGAGAAGGTGTCGCCGCGCAGCCCGGCCGAATCGGCAGGCCTGCGCCCCGGCGATTGGATCGTCGGTGTCGGTGGGCAGCGCTTCAGCGGACTGGCCGACTTCTATCGCAAGCTCTGGGGCCTCGGGCCGGCGGGAGTGGTCGTCCCGCTTGAGGTGATGCGCGGCGCCACCCTGACGCCGGTGCCCGTGCCGTCGGCCGACCGCGTGCGGTTCCTGCGGCTGAACCCGACGCTGTGACGGCACCTCCCGGCCGCGTGCTTGTCGGCGCCGTCCCGGCGGTGCACCCTGCCGGAAACAGCCATCCCGTGGGGCCGCGCCGACCATGAACCATCCCGATATCGAGATCCTCGACAAGAAGACGCCCTACAAGGGCTTCCTGACCATCGATGTCTACCGCCTTCGCCACAGGAAGTTCGACGGGACCTGGACCGACGTGCTGCCGCCGCGCGAGGTGTGCGACCGCGGCGAGGCCGTTGGCGTCCTGCTGTACGACCCGGATCGCGATACCGTCGTGATGATCGAACAGTTCCGCGTCGGCTCCGCCGCGGCGGGCGGCCCCGCCTGGATGACCGAGATCGTCGCCGGCATGGTCGGCGAGGGCGAGACGCCGGAGGAGGTGGCGCGCCGCGAATCGCTCGAGGAGGCCGGCTGCGAAATCCGGGAGATCGAACGGATCTGCGACTATTACGTCAGCCCCGGCGCTTTCACCGAACTGGTCACCGTCTTCTGCGGCCGCGTCGACAGCCGCAACCTCGCCGCCACCGGCGGACTGGAGGAGGAGCACGAGGACATCCGCATCATGGCCCTGCCCACCGACGAGGCGATCCGCATGATGGACGAGAACCGCCTGCGCAACTCCGTGGCCATCATCGCCATCGGCTGGCTCGCCCGCCACCGCGAGTCCCTGCGCAAGCGCTGGCTGGACGCCTGAACACGCCCCCATTTTCACACAACGCAACCGTTCAATGCAGCATTTCACACCACCGCCTTGAAACCGCCGGCCGCAGCCCTGATAGTATCGGCAGCAATCCACATCAGACCTTGGGAGTACCCGCCTTGGACATCCGCAACGGCTTCATCGGCGCCATCGGCAACACGCCGCTGATTCGCCTGGAAGGGCCATCGAAGGCGACAGGCTGCGAGATTCTGGGCAAGGCGGAGTTCCTGAACCCGGGCGGATCGGTGAAGGACCGCGCCGCCCTCGCCATCGTCCGCGACGCGGAACAGCGCGGGCTTCTGCGCCCCGGCGGCACCATCGTCGAAGGCACGGCCGGCAACACCGGCATCGGGCTGGCCCTGGTCGGCAACGCGCTCGGCTATCGCACCGTCATCGTGATGCCGGAGACGCAGAGCCAGGAAAAGAAGGACATGCTGCGGCTGATCGGCGCCGACCTGCGGCTGGTCCCGGCTGTTCCCTATTCCAACCCCGACAATTACGTCCGCTATTCCGGCCGGCTGGCCGAAGAGCTGGCGAAGACCGAGCCGAACGGCGTCGTCTGGGCCAACCAGTTCGACAACACCGCCAACCGCGAAGGCCACCGCCTGACCACCGGCCCGGAGATCTGGGAGCAGACCGGCGGCAAGCTAGACGCATTCACCTGTGCGGTGGGCAGCGGCGGCACGCTGGCCGGCATCGCGCTGGCGCTGAAGGAGCGGAACCCGAACATCCGCATCACGCTGGCCGACCCGATGGGTGCGGCCCTGTTCAGCTACTACACCAAAGGGGAGCTGAAGTCGGAAGGCAGCTCCATCACCGAAGGCATCGGCCAGGGCCGCATCACCGCCAATCTGGAAGACGCACCGATCGACGATGCGCTTCAGATTCCGGATGAAGAGGCGCTGCCGATCGTCTTCGACCTGATCAAGACCCAGGGCCTGGTGCTGGGCGGATCCAGCGGCATCAACGTCGCCGCCGCGATGCGGGTGGCGCGCGACCTCGGCCCCGGCCACACGGTGGTGACCATCCTGTGCGACGGGGGGCAGCGTTACCAATCGAAGCTCTTCAATCCTGACTTTCTCCGTGAGAAGAATCTTCCTGTGCCAGACTGGCTGGCCTGATTCCACCCGAGGGAGCCCCAGGGAAGACATGGACGCGCTTTTCCGCGAGGACGCCTACGCCCGCAGCTGCGTCGCCACCGTCACCGCGGTCGACGAACGCGGCATCCAGCTCGACCGCACCGTCTTTTACCCGACCGGCGGCGGGCAGCCGGGCGACAGCGGGGTCCTGCGCGTCGACGGGCTGGAAGTCCGCATCAAGGACACGGTGAAGAGCGACGGCGGCCTCGACGACGTCATCCATGTGCCGGAGGACGGACAGGAACTGCCCACCGCCGGCACCGCGGTGGAGGCGGTGATCGATTGGGACCGCCGATTCCGCCACATGCGCATGCACACCGCCCTGCACCTGCTGTGCGCGGTCGTTCCGGGATCGGTCACCGGCGGACAGATCGGCGCGGACAAGAGCCGGCTCGACTTCAACGTGCCGGCCGAATCGCTGGACAAGGATGCCATCGCGGAGGCGGTGAACAGGCTGATCGCCGCCGACACCCCCGTCGGCACCCAGTGGATCACCGACGAGGAGATGGCGGCGAAGCCGGAACTGGTGCGGACCATGTCGGTGAAGCCGCCGACCGGCAGCGGCCGGGTGCGCCTGCTGAGCGTGGAGGGCGTCGATCTGCAGCCTTGCGGGGGCACCCATGTCGCCCGCACCGGCGAGATCGGCGGAATCGAGGTGACGAAGATCGAAAACAAGGGCAAGCAGAACCGGCGCGTCGTCATCGCGCTGAAGGACTGACTCCTTATCCGACGATTCTCTGCCCGAACGATCCAACTCAAGGACGCGCAGCATGAGCGACAGCACCGTTGACCCGCTGACCGGCCCCGTCGTCTCCACCGACTGGCTCGCCCGAAACCTCGGCCGGCCGGGCCTGAAGCTGCTCGACGGTTCCTGGCACATGCCGGCCCTGAAGCGCGACATCCGGGCGGAGTTCGCCGCCAGCCATATCCCGGGCGCTCGCCTGTGCGACGTCGACGAGGTGGCGGCGCCGGACACCCACCCGCTGCCGCACATGGTCCCGGACGAGGCGACCTTCGCCGCGAAGATCGGCGCGCTGGGCATCGGCGACGCCGATACGGTGGTGGTCTATGACACCGCGGGCATGGCGACCGCCGCGGCGCGCGTCTGGTGGCTGTTCCGTCTGTTCGGCTTCGACCGGGTGGCGGTCCTGGACGGCGGCCTGCCGAAGTGGCTGGCGGAAGGACGCCCGACCGAATCGGGCGAGCCGGCCCCGGCCCAAACGGCGGTCTTCACCGCGCGCAAACGGCCGGACCTGATCCGCAGCGCAGACCAGCTTCTGGCCAACATCGATGCGAAGACCGATCAGGTCACCGACGCCCGCGCCCAGCCGCGATTCGAAGGCGCGGTGGCGGAGCCTTGGCCGGGCCGGCGCAGCG
>JBKHVJ010000294.1:0-7277 GCA_046570145.1 Alphaproteobacteria bacterium | reverse complement strand
TGGGTCCCCTCCCTCTCCCGGGGCGGGAGAGGGCAGACGGAGAGACATCATGGAAACCATGTTCGGGATCGCCGTCGACGGGGTCGCTTACGGCATGATCCTCTTCATCATCTCCGTCGGCCTGTCGGTGACGCTGGGGCTGATGCGGGTGGTCAATCTGGCGCATGGCGCCTTCGCCATGGTCGGCGGCTATGTCGCCTCCTATGCGGCGCAGAGCGCGGGACTGCCCTATGGGGTGGCGCTGGTGGTGGCGGTGGGGCTGACGGTGCTGGCGACGCTGCCGCTGGAACGGCTGCTGTACCGCCGCATCTACGGCTCGGCGAACGAGCTGGCGCAGGTGCTGCTGACCATCGGCCTGACCTTCGTCATCGTCGCCGGCATCAATTACCTGTTCGGCCCGACGCTGAAGCGCATCCCGCTGCCGGAGCTGCTGACCGGCACGGTGGAACTGGGGCCGAAGGCGATCCCGACCCACCGCGCCTTCGTGATCGGCGCCGGGGCGGCGACGCTGCTGGGGCTGTGGTGGCTGCTGGAACGCACCGATTTCGGCATCCGGCTGCGCGCGGCGGTGGATGATCCGGCCATGGCGGCGGCGCTGGGCATCCGGACCGAGCGGCTCTATCTGGCGACCTTCGCGCTCGGCACCGGGCTGGCGGCGCTGGGCGGCGTGCTTGGGGCGGAACTGCTGCCGCTGGAGCCCTATTACGCCATCCGCTACATCGTGCTGTTCCTGGCGGTGGTGGCGGTCGGCGGGGCGGGCAGCATCTTCGGATCCGCCGCGGCGGCGCTGGCGCTGGGCATCGTCGACACCGCCGGCAAATACCTGATCCCGAATTTCGGCGAGTTCTTCTTCTACGCCGCCCTGATCCTCATCCTGTTCCGCTGGCCCCACGGCTTCTTCAAAGGGAGGACGGCATGACGAGCGTCGCGGAACGTGACGGGAAGGCCAGCGCGATGACCGGACGCATGCCGCTGGCCGCCCGCCGCGACCTGGATTGGATCGGCATTCCGCTGATCGCGGCCCTGGGGCTGGCCGCCTATTGGCTGCTGCCGGAGGATCTGGCGCTGCTGACCCGCATCGCCGCCTCGGCTCTGTTCGTGCTGTCGCTCGACCTCGTGCTCGGCTATGGCGGGATCGCCACGCTGGGGCAGGCGGCGATGTTCGGCACCGGCGCCTATGCCGCCGGCATCCTCGCGGTCAACTGGAACAACGATCCCTTCGCGATGCTGGCGGTCGGCGGTCTGGCCGGCGGTCTGCTCGCGCTGGTGACCGGCGCCCTGATCCTGCATGCCCGCGGGCTCACCCTGCTGATGCTGACCATCGCGGTCGGGCAGATCGTGCAGGAGGTCGCCAACAAGGCGCGCGACTGGACCGGCGGCAGCGACGGCCTGTCGGGCATCGACCCGGCGCCGGTGCTGGGGATGTTCCGCTTCGACATGTTCGGCCACACCTCCTACCTGTTCGCGCTGGCTGTTCTGTTGGTCGGGCTGGCGGTGGCGCGGCGGATCCTGCGCTCGCCCTTCGGGCTGGCCTGCCGCGGGGTGAAGGAGGATCCGTTGCGGATCTCCGCCATCGGCGGTTCGCCCAAGGCCTATCTGGTGGTGCTCTATGCGGTGGCCGGCGTCTTCGCCGGGGTGGCGGGGGCGCTGACCGCGGTGACCAGCGGCATCGTCGGGCTGGACAGCACCGGCTTCTCCTGGTCGGCGGAGGCGCTGGTCATGCTGGTGCTGGGCGGCACCGGGCGGCTCTATGGCGCGGTGATCGGCACCGCCGCCTTCATGGGCGTCCACCACATCCTGGCCGCCAACGACCCCTATCACTGGATGGCCTTCATCGGCCTGTTCCTGATCGGCATCGTCCTGTTCCTGCCGGGCGGCATCGTATCGGCCACGGGCCGCATCTCCGCCCTGCTGCGCCCGCGGGCCGCCGCGGACCATGAGGGAGACCGGGCATGAGCGCGCAAACCGCCGGGATCGGCACCATCGGCGAGACGAAGCTGCTGGAGGTGGAGGGGCTGGCCAAGAATTTCGGCGGCCTCCAGGTGGCGTCCGACATCTCCATGACGCTGAAGGCGGGCGACCGCTGCGCCCTGATCGGGCCGAACGGCGCCGGCAAGACCACCTTCGTCAACCTTGTCACCGGGGTGATCCCGCCCAGCGCCGGCACCATCCGGCTGGACGGCCGCGACGTGACGAAGCTGTCGGCGGCGGAACGGGTGCGGCTGGGGCTGATCCGCAGCTTCCAGGTGGCGCGGCTGTTCAAGTCGATGACGGTGCGCGAGCATCTGGAACTGGCCGTGCTGCAGCGCGACCGCCGCACCTTCCGCCTGTTCGCCAATGTCGCCAAGCAGGCCGGTCTGGCCGACGAGGTGGCGGACCTGCTGGGCACCATGGGGCTGACCCCTGTGGCGCACACGGCGGTCGGCTCGCTCGCCTACGGGCAGCAGCGGCTGCTGGAGATCGCGCTGGCGCTCGCCATGAAGCCGAAGGTGCTGATCCTGGACGAGCCGGCGGCCGGCGTGCCCCATTCGGAAAGCCAGCGCATCCTCGACGCCATCGACCGGCTGCCCAAGGATCTGGCGGTGCTGATGATCGAGCACGACATGGACCTCGTCTTCCGCTTCGCCAGTTCGATCATCGTGCTGGCGCAGGGGCGGCTGCTGTGCAGCGGCACCGCCAAGGAGATCGTCGCCGACCCGCGCGTGCGCGAGGTCTATCTGGGGAGCCGGACCAATGCCCACTGAACCGGTCGGAAGCCTGGAAGTCGCGGATCTGCGCGCCGGCTACGGCAAGACGCTGATCCTCGACGGCATCTCCTTCAGCGTGCCGGCCGGCGGGCGTCTGGCCCTGCTCGGCCGCAACGGGGTGGGCAAGACGACGACGCTGGCGACGCTGGTCGGCCAGACCACCCGCCATGGCGGCGCCATCCGGCTGGACGGGGTGGAGCTTGGCGGATTGAGCAGCTCGGCGCGGGCGGCGGCTGGGCTGGGCTATGTCCCGCAGACGCGCGACATCTTCAAGTCGCTGACGGTGGAGGAGAACCTCGTCACCGGCCTGAAGGGGCGTCCGCGCTGCGCCCTGGAGGAGGCGTACGAGCTGTTCCCGCGGCTGGGCGAGCGGCGGCGCAACGGCGGCGGCGAGCTGTCGGGCGGCGAGCAGCAGATGCTGTCGGTCGCCCGCGCGCTGCTCGGCAAGCCGACGGTGCTGCTGCTGGACGAACCGCTGGAGGGGCTGGCCCCGGTGATCTGCGACACGCTGATGGCGGCGCTGTCGAACCTGGACATGACCGTCGTCCTGGTGGAACAGCAGGTCGACCGCGCGCTGGACTTCGCCGACCGCGTGGTCTTCCTCGACCGCGGCCGGGTGGTGCATGCCGGACCGGCCGCGCAGGCGAAGGCGGATGCCGCGCTGCTGGAACGGCATCTGGGCGTGGCGCTGGCGGCGTAGGGAACTTGAACGCGCATCACCGGAAGGGCGGCGCATACAGCAGCCCGCCCTGGGTCCAGGGCCTGTTCTGCCCGCGGTCCATGCCGTAGGGGACGCCCAGATTGCGCTCGAAGATCTCGCCGTAATTCCCGACCTGCGCTAGCACCTGCAGGGCCCAGTCGTCGGGCAGGCCCAGGTTGCGGGCGGCGGTGCCGGCATGGCCCAGCATGCGGTGCAGTTCGGAATCGTCGGGGATGCGGCCGGCCTGCACGTCGGCGGCGGTGACGCCCTTGGCGTCGGCCAGCACGATGGCGTGGAGGACCCAGCGGGCGATGTCGTACCAGTTGCGGTCGCCCCGCGCGACGTAGGGGGTCAGCGGCTCGCGCGAGATCACGTCGGGATAGATGTGGATGGCCATTCCCGCCTTGCGGTAGCCGGCGAGCGAGGTGACCAGGACCGTGCGGTCGGTGGTCAGCAGGTCGCATTCATGGGCGAGGAAGGCCTGCAGCGCCTCGTCCAGCGTCTGGAAGGTGCGGATCGACCAGGGCAGGTCGGATTTGCGGATATGGTCTTCCAGGTTGCGGACGGTGGTGGTCGCGGTCTTGACGCAGACCGTGCGCGGACCCAGCCGGTCGAGCGGCGGCGCGGTGCCGTCGCCGTGGATGGCGAAGCCCTGGCCGTCATGCAGCAGCGGCATCAGGAATTCGATGTCGTGCGACAGGTCGCGGCTGAAGGTCCAGGTCGTGGTGGTCAGCGCGATATCGACATCGTGCTTCTCCACCGCCGAGTACTCCTGCGGTTTCTCCGGCAGGCGGACGACGCGGATCGCCTGGGCGTTGCCGAGAGTTGCCGCGGCGAAGACGCGGCAGACATCGACCAGGAAACCGTCCAGGTGCCCCTGCGGATCGGAGAAGGAGATGCCGCTGAGCCCGCTACGCAGCCCGCAGACCAGGAAGCCGCGGCCGTGGATTCGCTCCAGAGTCTCGCCGTCGCCGGCCCGCGCCGGTGACGCCTGTGCCAGCGGCAGCACCGCAGCCAATGCCAGCAGCAGCCCGGCAGCGAAACGCCGGAGGGTTCCGACCAGCCCCATCGCGAAATCCACCTCCCGAACCGACCGGCAGCGGCGCCCGGTCGCGCCGCCTCCGGCTTCGGGCGGGCCGCCGTCAAGCCGCCTGCTGGGCGCGCAGCGTGCCGAGCAGACTATGCAGCGAAGCGGCTTCCTCTGCCAGCGTGTTCGCCGTCAGGGTCAGCGAGCCGGCGATGTCGCCCGTGCGCGCGGCCTGGGCGCTGACTCCGTCGATCAGTGCCGCCACCTCGCTGGTGTTGCCGGCGATCACGCCGACGCGGTTGCGGATGTCGGTGGAGGAGTCGGTCTGGCGCGCCACCGCGTCGCCGATCAGATCCTGCACCTCGTTGATGCGCTCGACCGAGCCGGAGATGCGGGCGAAGGTGCCGACGGTGTTCTGGATGCTGCCGTTGATGGCGTTGACCGAGCTGGCGATCTGCACCGTGGCGTTGGCGGTCTCCTCCGCCAGCTTCTTCACCTCCGCCGCCACCACGGCGAAGCCGCGCCCGGCCTCGCCGGCCACCGCCGCCTCGATGGTGGCGTTCAGCGCCAGCAGCTTGGTCTGGTGGGCGATGCCGGTGATGACGTCGACGATGCGGCGGATCTGCTCGGTGTTCTCGCCCAGCTGGCCGACCACCTCGCGGGCGGCGGTCAGCTCGCCCAGCGTGGCGCCGACCACCCCCGCCGCCTCGGTCGCGAGGCTGGACACGCTGCCGATTGTGTCCATCAGCACCTCCGCGCTGCCGTTGCAGGTGGTGGCGTTGCGGTTGCTCTCGGCGACGAAGCTGCCGGCGCTGACCGTGCTGTCGATGGTGCCGGCCGACTCCCGGCGCAGGGCGTCGGCCAGTTCGCGCAGCTGGCCCGACTGGGTGGCGACGCCCGATGCCACCTGATGCACATCCTCCATCAGCTGGCGGGCAAGTGCCGCCGAGCGCATCTGGTCCGTCACGTCGGTCCAGGACAGCGTCTTGCCCAGCACGTTGCCCTGGTCGTCGTACACGGTGTCGACATGGGCCTCCACCGTCGTCTCGCCCACGGTCAGGGTGCGGCGCGGGATCGGCGGACGGCTGGGGTCGGTGCAGTCGGCGGTGAAGTCCGGCCCCTGGGCCAGCAGGTCGGGACCGGTGGGATCGATGCCGTGCGCCGTGCAGAAGGCGCGGGCGGCGGGATTGACGAAGCCGACCTGCCCATCCATGCCCAGCAAGGCGGTGGGCACCGGGCTGCTGTCGACCATCCGCTTCATCAAAAGCACCTGTTCCACGCTGCCGCGCAGGCCGCGCAGCGCCGTTCCCATCACCGCCAGCTCGTCCCGGCCGGTGCGGGGAACCTCGATGGACAGGTCGCCGGCGGCGATCTGCTCCATGGCGCGGGCGAACTTGCGCAGGTTGGCGAAGACGGCCACACGCAGAAGCAGGGCGGCGGCGAAGGCGACGGCCAGTGCGAAGGCCGCGACCATCTTCAGCGCGTCGTTGCGCAATTCCTCCGTGGCGCCGACGAATTCGGCCACGTCGCGCGAGATCTCCGCCGTCGCCCAGGGCAGCCCGCCGTCGCCGCTGAGCGCCACCGTGGTGTTGGAAAGCTGCGCATGGTCCGACGGTGCGCTGCCCTTGGATTCGAACAGAACGGCGCCCTTGGCGTCGGTGATGCGGATGTCGGCGTCCAGCACGGCGCCCAGGCTGGACAGGGCCGGCAGCGGATCGGTCACCACCTCCAGGAAACCCAGCACGCGGAAGCCGCCGATGGGCACGATCATGCTGTAGAGCGGCCGGCCCTGACCGTCGCGCCACAGCAGGCTGGCCGGACGGCGCTTGTCGGCGAGGTCGCGGGCCTTCAGCGCCTCGAACAGCGGGGCGACGGTGGCGACACTGTCCTGCTCGCCACCGTTGGCGGCGATCCGGTTCATCTCGGGGTCGAACACGGCGACCGAGACCAGCCGGACCTCGCGGTCGACCACCACCGGGCGGGAATTGATGTTCTTCAGCGCCAGCGTCGTCTTGGTCGGGTCCTTCTGGCTGATGCTGTCGACCAGGAAGGAATCGCGGCTCCATTCGTTGGCGTGGTTCTGGAGCCAGTCCGTGTAGTTCTTGCGGATGCGGTCGTTGGCCAGCACCCGCAGGGTCGCCGCCGCGCTGCTGTTGAAGGTGGCGAGCGCGAAGTCGGTGTAGCGTTGCGACACCCACGCCTGGCTGGCGATCAGCGCCGCCACGAGCACGCCGACCACCGACACCATGGCGCGGCGCAGCGTCCAGAACCGGTACCGGGCGCCGGTGTCGTCCACCGTCCGGCCTGCTTTCGTCGAGTATGCCTTCATGCCCAAACCCCCGCCGCCACAGAACGGTTTCACGGATTGCTACGCGCACATCGTCGCAGGGCTCTTTGAACGGTTTAGCGTCCAATTGTGAACAGCTCGTGTCTTTTCGTTTGCATTTGAGACAAGCCCGGCGCTTGCAGGTAGAAGATGATGCGATTTTTTCGCCGGACCGGCGGCCTATGACTTTCCATGAAGAGAGCGATGCAAGATGATAATCAACCGTCCGTGGTGATTTGACTTTGGAATGGGCGGCCTGCCTAGGGAAATGCATAAAAAAATAGCCATGGGACCGTGCGAATTTTTCGCATGTCCCATGGCGCAGTTTGCCGAGCGCGTGGCCGCCGCGAGACTGCTGCGACGGGGGAGTTGGCTCGGGGTTGGTAGAGTCTCGCCCTCTCCCCGGGCTCTCGGCGGATTGAAGATCCGCGAGAGCCCGGGGAGAGGGAATCTTCATCAGTCCCGCGTCACGTCGCC
>JBKHVJ010000293.1:0-9567 GCA_046570145.1 Alphaproteobacteria bacterium | reverse complement strand
GTCCATCTCGGCGGACTCGCCGGGCTTCAGCTTGAAGTCGATCCAGTTCTTACTCCACGCCCCGCCTTCGAAGGTGCGGAAGCCGTTGATGACGTACTCAGACGACTTGTTGTGGAGATTGAACTTGTAGGTGTCCGCAGCTTGGGCGGAAACGGCCGCTCCGGCGAGGACGGCGAAAACGGCGAGAAAAGCGAATCTGCGCAAGGTCTACCCCGTCGTTGAAAGGTCCGCCACCGCTGGCGGTAATCCATACAATGACAAAGCAATAATACCGACGAAAGAGGGTATATGACGTTCGAGCCTCCGCGCTGCCCTGTCGCCAGTTGCCCTTCAGGCCGCTCCTCTTATGATTGGCGGCAATGACCGCATGGACGGTCTTGCAAGACGAAGGGTTTGGGACATGAATGACGCAACGACGGGCTGGATCGAACTCCAGGCCGCGGACGGCCATCGGCTTCGCGCCTATCGGGCAGCGGCCAGGGGCGAGGAGATCGGGCGCCTGATCGTGGCGCCGGAGATTTTCGGCATCAACCACCATATCCGCAGCGTGTGCGACGGCTTCGCCCAGCAGGGCTTCACCGCCGTGGCGCCCGACCTGTTCGACCGGGCCGAACGTGGGGTGGAATTGGCGTACGACGATGCCGGCATCCAGCGGGGCATCGCGCTTAAGGGAGCGGTGCCGACCGCAGACGCCCTGCAGGACGTCGCGGCGACGCTGGCCCATCTGGGCGGTGATGGGGCTGCGGCCATCGTCGGCTATTGCTGGGGCGGCAGCGTCGCCTGGGCTTCGGCGTCGGCCCTGCCGGTGCGCGCCGCTATCGGATATTACGGCGGCGAGATCGGCAAGACGCTGGACAGCGCGCCGCGAGTGCCGACCCTGCTGCATTTCGGGGAGCAGGACCACGCCATCCCGCTGTCGGTCGCCGAAGGTGTGCGGTCACGCTATCCTTGGCTGCCGGTGCATGTCTATCCGGCCGGCCACGGCTTCAATTGCGACGAGCGGGGGAGCTTCCATCCGGAAAGTGCCGTGCTGGCGCTTCGCCGGACCGTGGGGCTGCTGCGGGCCGTGTTCTGATCGGGCCGGTTCTGGCCTGCGGGTCCTTCCGCCGTCCCAGCCGGACCGGCCAGCGGCGGAAGGCCAGCAGCCCGATGCAGATCAGCGCATAGACCAGTGGCGTCGTCTGCCAGCCCTTCACCAGCATGACGAAGTGCAGGCAGCCGGCCAGCCCGGCGACGAACACGCACCGATGCAGGGCGCGCCAGCGCTTGCCGCCCAGCCGCTTCACCATGCCGTCGGTGGAGGTCGCGGCCAGCGCCGTCAGAATCAGGAAGGTGCCCATTCCGACCGTGATGTAGGGCCGCTTGACGATGTCCTTCCAGATCGCCGCCCAGTCGAAGAACTGGTCCAGCCCGATGTAGGTGGACAGGTGGACGGTGGCGTAGAAAAAAGCGAACAGCCCCAGCATCCGCCGGAAGCGCGCCAGCCCCGCCACCCCCGTCAGCATGCGCAGCGGCGTCAACGCCAGGGCGATCAACAGGAAGCGCAAGGCCCACAGGCCGCTGGCCTTGACGCTTTCCAGCACCGGCTCCGCCCCCAGCTCGCCGGTGTAGGCGAGCCACATGGTCCAGACCAGCGGAACGAGGCAGAGGGTGAAGACGACGGGCTTGGCCCAACGCGACGCGAGCACGGAGTTGGCGGCGGCGCGCGGATCGACGCTGCCGGCGGCGGATGCAGGGTCGGCCATGATCAGTAGTTCGCCTTCAGGTCCATCCCGGCATAGAGCGACGCGACCTCTTCGCCATAGCCGTTGAAGGGCAGGGTCTTGCGGCGGGAGAATTCGCCGACACGCCGCTCGGTCGCCTGGCTCCAGCGCGGATGGTCGACCTCGGGGTTGACGTTGGAATAGAAGCCGTATTCGCGCGGCTGCGACTTGTTCCAGGCGGTCGGCGGCTGGTCCTTCACCAGGGTGATCCTGACGATCGACTTGATCGACTTGAAGCCGTACTTCCACGGCACCACCAGCCGGATCGGCGCACCGTTCTGGTTCGGCAGCACCTCCCCATACATGCCGACGGCGAGCATGGCCAGGGGATGCATCGCCTCGTCCAGCCGCAGCCCCTCGGTGTAGGGCCAGTCCAGCACCCAGGATCGCAGGCCCGGCATCTGCTTGGGATCGTTCAGGGTCTGGAAGGCGACATATTTGGCGTTGCCGGTCGGCTCCACCCGCTTCAGCAGTTCGGCCAGCGGGAAGCCGACCCAGGGGATCACCATCGACCAGCCTTCGACACAGCGCAGGCGATAGATGCGCTCCTCCATCGGGAATTTCAGCAGATCCTCGATGCCGATGGTCATCGGCTTGGCCACCTCGCCTCCGATGGCGATTTCCCACGGGCGGGTCTTCAACGTGCCGGCATTGTCGGCGGGATCGTCTTTGCCGGTGCCGAACTCATAGAAGTTGTTGTAGGTGGTGGCCGACTTCATCGGCGTCGTCGGATCGAACTTCGGATCGACCGGCTTGATCGTGGTCGGCACCTGGAAGGCGGTGGCGAAGGCGTTGCTGCTCCACACCGGTATGCTGCCCAGCGCCATCGCGGCGGCACCGCCGGCGATCAGGCTGCGGCGGGTGAGAAACAGGTCCCGCGGAGTCACCTCGTCCTCGCGGGCCTGCGAGGGGGTGGGAAACTTGAACAGCATCGACCTCTCCCGAACGGACCATTCCTCCCAGTAACCATAGGTCTGTGGCAGGCCGCCGGCAAATCACGCTCTCTACACGATTGCGTGAACGGTCGATGACAAGGGGTCAGCGGCGGCCGAGCGGGATTACGATGGCGGGACCGCCGAGGCCGCCGCTGCGCGCCACCCGCCGCATCGGGAAAGGCAGCACGTCCGCCGCCGGCCGGGGCGGGCGGAGCGCCGGCAGTCCGGCAAAGGAATTGGCCAGGACTGCGCCGCTATTGCAGGCACGCATCCAGGAAAGCATGCAGTACATCGATGCCTGCATGGAAATCGTCCAGAGAATCATGGTCAAGCCTTGGGCTGTGACGACGGTTGAATTGATCTCGTCCTGCGGGAGATGGCTGCGTGCCCAATGATCCCGCTGTGGTTCGGATCCATAACGAGGCTGGTCACTGAATCGTTCCGGTTCCTATACGATGGTTGAGCAGGGCTTTGCTGGATGGGCAAGTTCGTGGCGCGGAATCCCTGTGTCGGCGAATAAAGTGTCGTTTTCTAAAACAAAGGTTGTTCTATCCCGGGGTGAATCGCGTAACAAAGGCAGCCAAGCTGAAGAAGCTCAAGCCTCCACCCTAAGTTATAGGCATGGCCGCTACGCCGGAAGTCGGAGTTCCTACGAAAGGCTAAATTGACCGGAATCGCCTTTACTTCATCGTGCGGGGATGTAGGACTGCGCGGTCACTCGCCGTCTCAGGCTTTGGTACGCGCAGGCTGGCTGTGGGTATTCAATTTTCCGGCTGAGACGGGTTTCATTTACTGGATCGTACTCCGGGACGGTACCGGGGCGGTCAATTGCTGTGGCGGAATGCGGTCCATGGTGGGCCGGCGCGTGGGCAAGGGGAACGGCATGACGGCGATGGTGGAGACGGCGGACGCGTTGGATCCGAAGGTTCTGCTGATGGCCTTGCGACAACTGCGCAAGGGCGATTTCTCCGTACGGCTGCCGCTCGACCTGACGGGGATGGACGGCGAGATCGCCGCCGCCTTCAACGACGTGGTGGAGCTGAACCAGAACCTCACCGCGGAGGTCAGCCGGCTCAGCGTCGCCATCGGCAAGGAAGGGCGCATCAGCCAGCGTGCCAAGCTGAACAACGCATCCGGCGGCTGGGAAACCTGCGTCGACAGCATCAACACGCTGGTCGGCGACATGATCCAGCCGACGACGGAAATCGCGCGCGTGATCGGCGCCGTCGCCAAGGGCGACCTGTCAAAGACGATGGCGCTGGAGATCGAGGGCCGTCCGCTGCAGGGCGAGTTCCTGCGTACCGCCCGCAACGTCAACACCATGGTGGACCAGCTCGTCACCGTCACCACCGAACTGACGCGCGTGGCGCGCGAGGTCGGCATCGAAGGCAAACTGGGCGGTCAGGCCCAGGTGAAGGGCGTCGCCGGCAGCTGGAAGGACCTGACGGAGAACGTCAACGTGATGGCCGCCAACCTGACCGGTCAGGTGCGCAACATTGCCGAAGTGACGACCGCGGTCGCGAAGGGCGACCTGTCCAAGAAGATCACCGTCGACGTGAAAGGCGAAATCCTCGAGCTGAAGTCCACCATCAACACCATGGTGGACCAGCTGAACAGCTTCGCCTCGGAAGTGACGCGCGTGGCGCGCGAGGTGGGGTCCGAAGGAAAGCTGGGCGGTCAGGCGAAGGTCGAGGGTGTCGGCGGCACCTGGAAGGATCTGACCGACAGCGTGAACATGATGGTGGCCAACCTGACCGGTCAGGTGCGCAACATCGCCGATGTGACCACCGCCGTTGCGACGGGTGACCAGTCGAAGAAGATCACCGTCGACGTGAAGGGCGAGATCCTGGAGCTGAAATCCACCATCAACACCATGGTGGACCAGCTGAACAGCTTCGCCTCCGAAGTGACACGCGTGGCGCGCGAGGTGGGTTCCGAAGGAAAGCTGGGCGGTCAGGCGAAGGTCGAGGGTGTCGGCGGCACCTGGAAGGATCTGACCGACAGCGTGAACATGATGGCGACCAACCTGACCGGTCAGGTGCGCAACATCGCCGATGTGACCACCGCCGTTGCGACGGGTGACCTGTCGAAGAAGATCACCGTCGACGTGAAGGGCGAGATCCTGGAGCTGAAATCCACCATCAACACCATGGTGGACCAGTTGAACAGCTTCGCCTCGGAAGTGACGCGCGTCGCAAGAGAGGTGGGCTCCGAAGGAAAGCTGGGCGGTCAGGCGCGCGTGGAGGGCGTCGGCGGCACCTGGAAGGATCTGACCGACAGCGTGAACTTGATGGCGGCGAACCTGACGGGGCAGGTGCGCAACATCGCCGACGTAACCACCGCGGTGGCGAACGGCGACCTGTCCAAGAAGATCACCGTGCCGGTGAAGGGCGAAATCCTGGAGCTGAAGAACACCATCAACACCATGGTGGACCAGCTGAACAGCTTCGCCTCGGAAGTGACGCGCGTGGCGCGCGAGGTGGGTTCCGAAGGCAAACTGGGCGGTCAGGCCCAGGTGAAGGGCGTCGGCGGCACCTGGAAGGACCTGACCGACAGCGTGAACGCGATGGCGACCAACCTGACCGGTCAGGTCCGCAACATCGCGGAGGTGACGACGGCGGTCGCCAACGGTGACCTGTCGAAGAAGATCACCGTCGATGTGAAGGGCGAAATCCTCGAGCTGAAATCCACCATCAACACCATGGTGGACCAGCTGAACAGCTTCGCCTCCGAAGTCGCCCGCGTGGCGCGCGAGGTGGGTATCGAGGGCAAGCTGGGCGGTCAGGCCCAGGTGAAGGGCGTCGCCGGCACCTGGAAGGATCTGACCGACAACGTGAACATGATGGCGGCGAACCTGACAGGTCAGGTGCGCAACATCGCCGAAGTCACCACCGCGGTCGCGAAGGGCGACCTGTCGAAGAAGATCACCGTCGATGTGAAGGGCGAGATCTTCGAACTGAAATCCACCATCAATACCATGGTGGACCAGCTGAACAGCTTCGCTTCGGAAGTGACGCGCGTGGCGCGCGAGGTCGGTTCCGAAGGCAAGCTGGGTGGACAGGCGAAGGTCGAGGGTGTCGGCGGCACCTGGAAGGATCTGACCGACAACGTGAACATGATGGCGGCGAACCTGACCGGTCAGGTGCGCGGCATCGCCAGCGTCGTCACCGCGGTCGCCGACGGCGACCTGAAGCGCAAGCTGGCGGTGGACGCCAAGGGCGAGATCGCGGCGCTGGCCAACACCATCAACGGCATGATCGACACGCTGGCGACCTTCGCCGATCAGGTCACCAATGTGGCGCGCGAGGTGGGCATCGAAGGGAAGCTGGGCGGTCAGGCCCGCGTGCCGGGCGCCGCCGGCCTGTGGAAGGACCTGACCGAGAACGTGAACCAGCTGGCCGCGAACCTGACCACCCAGGTGCGCGCCATCGCCGAGGTCGCCACCGCGGTGACCAAGGGCGACCTGACCCGTTCCATCACCGTGGAGGCGATGGGCGAGGTCGCGGCGCTGAAGGACAACATCAACGAGATGATCCGCAATCTTCGCGACACGACGCTGAAGAACGCGGAACAGGATTGGCTGAAGACAAATCTCGCCAAATTCACCCGCATGCTGCAGGGGGAACGCGATCTGGTCACCGTCTCCAACATGATCCTGTCGGAGATCGCCCCGCTGGTGAACGCGCAGCACGGCGTCTTCTACGTCGCCACCCGCGACCGCGACGAGCCGCTGCTGGAACTGGTCGCCTCCTACGCGCTGAAGGAGCGCAAGAACCTGTCCAACCGCTTCCACCTGAAGGAAGGTCTGGTCGGGCAGTGCGCCTACGAGAAGAAGCGCATCCTGCTGACCAACGTGCCGCGCGACTATGTCGCCATCAGCTCGGGGCTGGGCGAGGCGCCGCCGTTGAACATCATCGTCCTGCCGGTGCTGTTCGAGGACGACGTGAAGGCGGTGATCGAACTGGCGAGCTTCGGCCGCTTCAGCGAGACGCACCAGAGCTTCCTGGAGCAGCTGACCGAGAGCATCGGCATCGTGCTGAACACCATCGCCGCCAACATGCGCACCGAAGGTCTGCTGAAACAGTCGCAGCGCCTGACCACCGAGCTGCAGAGCCAGCAGGAGGAGCTGAAGACCACCAACGAGCGGCTGGAACAGCAGGCGGCCTCGCTGCGCAAGTCGGAAGAGCTGCTGAAGGCCCAGCAGGAAAAGCTGACCACCACCAACGAAGCGCTGGAGGAGAAGGCCGAGCAGCTGGAGAAGCAGAACATCGAGGTGGAGCGCAAGAACCGCGAGGTCGTGCTCGCCAAGGCGGCGCTGGAGGAGAAGGCGGAACAGCTCGCCCTGACCTCCAAGTACAAGTCGCAGTTCCTGGCGAACATGAGCCACGAGCTGCGCACGCCGCTGAACAGCCTGCTGATCCTGTCCAAGCTGCTGGCCGACAATCCCGACACCAACCTGTCCGACCGTCAGGTGGAGTTCGCCCGCACCATCCATTCCGCAGGCTCCGACCTGCTGGGGCTTATCAACGACATCCTCGACCTGTCGAAGATCGAATCCGGCACCGTCACGCTGGAGATCGGCGAGGTCGTGCTGGGCGACCTGCGCAACCATGTGGAGCGGACCTTCTCGCAGGTGGCGCAGGAAAAGAAGCTGACCTTCTCCATCGAGATGGACGAGGCGCTTCCCGCCAGTGTCCAGACCGACGAGAAGCGCCTGACCCAGGTGCTGAACAACCTGCTGTCCAATGCCTTCAAGTTCACCGACGCCGGCGGCATCACCTTCCGCGTCGCCCCGGCGACGGAGGGCTGGAGCGCCGCGCACCCGACGCTGAACTCCGCGGCCTCGGTGCTGGCCTTCACCGTCATCGACACCGGCATCGGCATCCCCGAGGACAAGCAGCGCATCATCTTCGAGGCTTTCCAGCAGGCCGACGGCACCACCAGCCGCAAATACGGCGGCACCGGGCTCGGCCTGTCGATCAGCCGCGAGATCGCCCGCCTGCTGGGCGGCGAGATCCGGGTGACCAGCACGCCCGGCAAGGGCAGCGCCTTCACGCTCTATGTCCCGCGCAGCTACGACGCCGCGGAGGAGACCGCCAACCCGCTGATCGCCGCGGCCAGCACCGGGCCGGCTCCCGCCGGTCTGCTGCCCAAGCGGACGGAGGCGACGACCCGCCCGGTGGTGGCGTCCGGCCCGCAGGACGGACTCGCCCTGCTCGACATGCCGGCCGGCGACGACCGCGATCGCCTGCGCCCCGGCGAGCCGGTGGTGCTGATCGTGGAGGACGACGCGACCTTCGCCTCCATCCTGCTCGATCTGGCTCGGGAGAAGGGCTTCCGCACCGTTCTGTCCAACGGCGGCGCGGCTGCGCTGCCGCTGGCGCGCAAATACCGGCCGGACGCCATCCTGCTCGACATCGGGTTGCCGGACATGGATGGCTGGGCACTGCTGGATCTGCTGAAGCGCGACCCACAGACCCGCCACATCCCGGTCCACGTCATTTCCGCCAAGGACGAGCGGCGGCGCGGACTGTCCATGGGCGCCTTCGACTATTCGGAAAAGCCGGTGGAACGCGAGGCGATCTTCGACGCCCTGAACCGGGTGAAGAGCTTCAAGGAGCGCCATCACCGCAAGCTGTTGGTGGTGGAGAGGGACAACCCGCAGCCGGGTGCCGTCGCCGCCCTGATCGGCAACGGCGACGTGGAGACCCACACCGTCACCTCCATCGAAGCGGCGATGGCGGCGCTGTCGGCCGACCGCTTCGACTGCATGGTGCTGGACCTGTCGAGCCCGGCGCTGCCCGGTCCCTCCGTCGCCGATTTCGAACTGGTGGAATGGCTGCGCACCCGCGATACTCTCGCCTGGATGCCGGTGGTGGTCTATGTCGCCGCCGACGTCGCGGCCGAGGATGAGGCGCGGCTGCGCCGGCTGGCCGAGACCGTGGTGCTGAAGAGCGCCCGGTCGCCCGCCGGCCTGCTCGACGAGACCGCGCTGTTCCTGCACCGCGCCGTCGACAAGCTGCCCGACGACAAGCGGCGCAGCATCCTGGACCTGCGCCAGCACGATCCGGCGCTGGCCGGCAAGCGGGTGCTGGTGATCGACGACGACATCCGCAACATCTTCTCGCTCGCCAGCGTGATGGAGGCCCACAGGATCGAGGTCCTGCATGCCGAAAGCGGGCGCGAAGGGATCGAGCGGCTCCGCGCCGACCCGGCCGTCGACGTGGTGCTGGTGGACATCATGATGCCGGAGATGGACGGCTACGAGACCATGCGCACGATCCGCAGCATCGACGAGTTCCGCGGCCTGCCGATGATCGCCGTCACCGCGAAGGCGATGAAGGGCGACCGCGACAAGTGCATCGAGGCCGGGGCGACGGACTATATCGCCAAGCCGGTGGACATCGACCATCTGCTGTCGCTGCTGCGGATCTGGACCGCCAAGGGCGGCAGGCCGCAACCGCGCGGCGGAGTTCCGGTATGACCCGGCGGAAACTGCGCCCGGCGCGGGTGGCGCGGCGCGGGCCGCTCGTGCCGCCGCCAGCCTTCCCAGTGCCGGCGGTTCGCCGCTCGCGGCTGCTCGGCACCACCAGCGTCCAACCGGCCAGCGTCCAGCCGGCCGACCACGACGCCGTCCGCCAGACGCTTCTGCCGCCGGACGTGGCCCTGCCTGCGCCGGCGCTCCTTGCGGCCGTCACACCCGCACCGGCGGCCGGTGCCCCCGCGGGATGGGAAAGCATGACCACCGACGCTCCTCCGCAGCCCGACAAGGCCGACGTGGCGATCCTGATCGTCGATGACGACCCGCGGAACCTGTTCGCCGTGCGCGAGACGCTGGAAGACATGGGGGCGCAGCTCGTCCTGGCGAG
>JBKHVJ010000292.1:0-19215 GCA_046570145.1 Alphaproteobacteria bacterium | reverse complement strand
TGCGTTCCAGCGGCGCCAGAAGCCCGGCCAGATAGCGCCGTGCCCACTCGCGCGCCTCGGGCCGGCAAAAGCGCGGACCGATCCGGACGGCCAAAGCCTCCAGATCGCCTGCCCAACACGCCGCTTCCGGTGACGTCGTCATCCCAACCTCCCTACGGTAGGATGAAGCCTTCAACAGCCGGCCCGACGGATAATCCCGGCTGTAGTACTAGCGAAGCGGGCGGCTTTTGCTGGATTGTCGAGAGCAGCGTGAAAGTCTCGGTGCTGTCGGTCGGCGATGATATCGCTGACCAAAGCAACGGCACCTGGGACGTCGAGCGCCTTGTCCACCGCCGCGACCTTGGCAACTGGCTTTGGAAGTTGTGAGAAGGCGCGGTCAAACTCGGACTGGACTTCTGCGGCAATGCGTAAGCATTCGCGCTTCGCCGCCGACACATCGGCGGTGCCAAGCGAGACGACGTAATGCGTGCCTTTATCGATGATATGCTGGATGCGCGCGGGAATTCCACGGCGGAACGAGTATGTATTACCGCGTCGAACGAGATACTGCATCTTCCTGCCAGCCATTGATACAGCCCTTTGATACAGCGGGGCGCTTTCGGCTGGCAATATTCTTGGAAATTCAGCGTATTCAGGCGCTTGCGCTCAACGCAAGCCAGGATGGCGGAGGGGATGGGATTCGAACCCACGATAGGGCTTTAAACCCTATGACGGTTTAGCAAACCCAAACCGCCCGCCGCCGCTCCCGTGCAAATAGCGCGGAAACACTGAGTTTCCAAGGCTTCCAGCAGACGCAGCGCGCGCAATGCGCGAGAACGGAAGCGGTTCGCGAAGGCACGAGAGTCGGCACAGTTCGCTAATCCGTCCGTTCTCATGATGTTCGCAGCGCCTTGACATAGTTCCTCCGCCGGGCATTCTGTCCCATGTGAACGCATGGAGAACAGCTTGTCCGCCGACACCCTCGGCAACCTGCCTCGCGGCTCTGCCCTCTGGGCGCACTGTGCCCCCTGCCGCCGGTCGGCGGAACTGGACATCCAGGCGCTGACCGTTCGGCTCGGCTCGGGCTTCCGGGTGAATGACCTTCGCGACCGTCTGCGCTGCAGCCAGTGCGGCGGGCGGGCGATCTTCCGGCGTGGGTATGATGGGGCCGGCGGCTACCATGTCGGCGGAAAGAACGCAGAGAGCAACGATGCCTGACCACAACGACGCCCCTGGCCCGGACCTGACGCACCACCTCTGTCAGGTCTGCGGGCTGTTCGGGTCTTTCGGATTCGGCTCGTCTACCACCGAGGTCCGCTGGTGGTGCAGCCGGCACCGTGAACGCGGCAAGCAGTGGTGGGCGGGCATGCGCGGCGCCGGAGGGCTGGAGAAGGTCGGGCCGGGGGTTGGGCTGTTCTGAGGTGCGCCAGTTGCGGCCCAATTGCGGCAGGCCCATCTGTGAGGTGAGAGAGCGGCAACGCGAATCGACGCGGCAGGAACCCGGAAGCACTCCCTGACCCCGACGGCGCCCTGGCTACGGCTGGGTTGGAGATGACCTCAAAGCGCTCGCGGCTGGGCCACAGCATGCACCGGCAGGTTGGGACGCCCTGCTCTCTCTATGCCGCCCTCACCGCCCCCGCAGCAGCTTGTCCTTCGCCGCGCTGCCGGCCGAACTGCCCACCCAGTAGCTGACCACGGCGGTGGCCATCGTGGTCAACGCGCCCAGCATCAGCGAAGCGTTCGGGTCGGCCTGCCCCGCCGGCGCAGACAGGACGCGGTACAGCACCACGCCGAAGGTGATCAGCACCACCAGGGAGACCAGCGGCGCCCCCCAGGCGATTCGGCTGCTGGCCTGCGCGAGCGCCACCGTCTGCGAGCGGGCGTCGGCGCGGTCCTGATTGTCGAGGGTCAGCAGCTGGAGCACCTGCTCGCCCTGGATGCGGTAGAGGTCGGCCAGCTTGGCAGGATCAGCCTGGACAGCAGCGACAGCCACCTGCGCATCGGCAGGGCTGGCGATCGGCAGGCCCGTGACCTGGGAGACGACGGCGACAGCCGCCTCCCCGACCTTCTGGGCGACCGGGCTGTCACCGGTCACCGCCTTCACGATGTCGGGCAGCAGGATCGGCGCCAGGGCCGAGATGATCGGGAGCAGAAGCGGGAGCATGGGGCCTCCTTTCAGGCATGAGAAAAGCCGCCTCGGCGGGTGCCGGGCGGCTCGTTGTGGTCAGGGTGGGAAGGCCGTCCCGCGTAGGACGGCCTTTGCCCGGTTAGTTCGGGCGGCCGTTCGGGTCGTCGGTGGTATCGAAGATGTCGCCCTGTAGGAAGGGGTCCGGGGTGATCCCGCCGGACAACACCACACCAGCTTTCCGCAGGATGTTCGGCGCAGCCTCAGCGGCAGTCCGCGCACCCATTGAGCGACGGACTTCGGCCATCAGCCCAGCGGCCGCATTCAGCGCTCGCGTCTGGGCCACCAGCATTTGCCGAACCTCATTCTGTTTGCGGCTGCGTTCCATCTTGGCGGCCTTCGCGAAGAAGTGCTGGTACAGAACCTCAGCGCATTCCTCTTGGTACTCGATGACCTTAGCGCGGATCGCCTCGTCCCTGATTTTGTTCGGATGGATCGTGGCAAGCCAGAAGTTGAGCTTCGACAGCGGAATGCAGAGGGTGTCTTGAACGCCGCCGGCCGAAGGGAAAGGTACCCCCCGTATGGTGGGCGCCAGCACAGGGTGAGCATTCAGCTTCTCTCGCTGGCGCTCCCAGGTCAAACCCATGCCCTCGACAACTGACTTCATCGCCACCAGAGTGGAGGCATCAGTCTCGCCGCGGATCGCCACCAGAGTGGCGCCGTGAAAGTCAACCGTGGTAAGTTCATAGCCATTCATGATCGTTCGGCTCCTTGAAAGTGCATGATCATGGAAAGCCCGGCCTTTCGTAGAGGCCGAGCACGGATACGGCGGCGGAGCTATCTGGGGAGAAGCTCCGCCACCGCGCTTTTTGGACAAGCGGGATCGCCAGTCAAAATTCGAAGTGGGAGAAGACGGTTCGCTGTGCAGTGCGCAGCGAGGGCGCGGCATCGCGCCTACGTGGTTCGTCATGGACCACTTTATAGCGCAGATGACGCTCGCGCAAAAGCGCCGCCGATGTTTCACGATCAGCAGTCCGTGAAACGCGCCGGCGCGACAAGAGTTATGTGGATAACCGCCACTTTCTGTGGACAGTTGGCAGCTGATGCACGCTTTTCGAGCAGAGGCGGCCTGCGACTCGGAAGGAGTTATCCCCAGCGCTACAGCCCCATCGCCTTGGCAGTCACCGGCCCGACAACGCCGTCAGCCTTCAGGAAGTGCTTGGACTGCCACAGCACCACCGCGGCCTTGGTCAGCGGCCCATAGTGTCCGTCTGCCTTCACCCCGACGATGGCCTGGATGCGCCGGATGCGGTCAGCGTCGGAACCGAGCGGGGCGATCACCGCCTGCGGCTGCGGCGACGGGCTGCTGATCGGCGCCCAGGTGCCGGAGGTGAACAGCGCCGCCTCCGCCGCCCGACGCGCGACGAGCCCCGGCAGGTCGACCGACACCCCGTTGACCTTCGCCTTGGTCCACCGGCCGAACTGCTCGGCAGCACCAGCGGTGTCACCAAGGTTCAGGAGCCGCAGCAGGGTGGAGGAGGCGAACGCCCCGGCACCCAAGTTGAAGACGAACGAGGCGAGCGCCCCGCGCGGGTTCTCCGGCAGGGGCACGCGGACATACTTGTCGACCACCGCCGCGGCCTCGGCCAGGTCAGCAGCCAGCAGCTGCTCGGCCTGCGCCTCCGTGATGGTCATGCCGAGGCGGACATCGGGACCGGTGTGGCCGAACCCCACCGTCGGCACACCGGCCGGGCACAGGTAGGCCTTCGGATACAGCCCCTCGAAGTGCTTCACGAGCGCGACAGCCGCCGCGCACACAGGCTTGATGGTCATGAGCGGGATCCTTGCGAGGGCGGCGCGCGGTCGAAGCCGGCACACCAGCCATGACGGGCGACGAGGTAGAGGCGGGCCAGATCGGCAAGTGCGGCGTGAGCGTCGCCGTTATGCCGTGTCAGCAGGTCATCGGCGAGCTGCTGCGCCGGGTCGGGGGGATCGTCGGGCATGGGCGCCTCACGCCAGCAGGACAAGGGCGAGGGCAGCGCCGACACTGGCACCAGTCAGGAACTCGCCCCATTCGGTTGGTCGCGTGAGGCGCCAGGGCAGCAGCGGGAGCTTGGTGCCGGCGAGATAGGCCAGCGGCACGGCGAGGCCGGCGAGCGGCAGCCACAGGGCAAGCGGGTGGGCAGGGATCAGCGGCAGGGCGATCAGAGCCATGCGGGCGATTCCGACGACCGCCAGATAGCCCAGCTTCTCGGACAGGGGAAGGCAGGCGGTCCAGCTGGCCGGATAGTCGGCGGGCGCTTCGGTGAGGTTCTGGCCGGCACCGTGCGGGAGCAGCAGGCCGAGGTAGGCCATGGCGCCTGCCAGCACCGCCGTCCAAATGCCGATCCCATCCGGCGCGCTTTGGGGGATGGCGTAGACGGCGGCGCCGACTGGCAGAGCCCAGAAGAGCACCCGTGCCCCGGTTGTGCCAAGCCAGGAATGACCCTGACCCCGCTCACGATAGGCGCAGGCCAGGAACAGCGCGGAAAGTGCGACAATATGCCAGTAGGTGACAATCCAACCCAGAGCAAGGTCTGGGATCATGGTCCAGTCCATTCGTTGGCTCCAAATGAAGAAGGCCCGCCGGAGAGGCGGGCCTATGAGGGTTGACTGAGAGTGAAGGGTTAGGCCGCTACGTCTGCGACCATCACTGCCGACCGCCGGGCCTTGACCCGCTCCGAGACACGCTCCGTCCGCCGGGCGATGGCGTTGCGGCGGCCGATCAGTGCGTCCATCCGCTGGCGCTTCGCCGTTGGCGACAGCTCATCATCGGCGCGGACTTCGTTGATCTGCCGGGAGAGGCCACCGATCTGCTCGCCCATCTTGTCGAGCTGCTTGCGTGCGGCCACCAGCCCGAGGTTCTCGCGCTGCATCGTACGCGCCCGCTCGAGCTCTCCGTCCTGCCGCAGCTTGCGGATGGTGGCCCAGGTCTCGTCGGCTTGGCGCTTGAGCTCGTAGAAGTCGCCGACCCAGCGGTTGGCGGCGTCAGGCCCCTCCCTGTAGAAGCGGCCGAACGCCGATTCGATCATCGGCGAGATGACCGGCACCGAGCCGAACGCTCCGGACGGTTTCGACGGAACTGCACCTGAGGCTCCCAGCACCGCGTCCATACCGGTGAGGGCCATTTGCCCCAGCGTGCCGAGGTAGCCGCTGATCAGGTGCTCGGCCTTCATCGGGCTGATGTTGGCCTCCCTTCCCACCGCCTTCAGCGCGGCGTTGGTGCGAGCGTCTGCGCGCTCGCCGGGGGCGAGCTTCTGCTCGCGCGGCCCCTCGATGGGGCGGCCGGTGAAGAAGTCGTAGTTGGTGTAGACCTCCAGCGCCGGCCGCACCGCCTGCGGGATCGGGTTGAACGAGAAGGTGTTCAGCAGCGTCATCGCCGCAGCCTTCGCCAAATCGGCGCCGTCCTCCTTCCGGATGGCGTCGAACAGGAACTCCGGCATGGTCGAGAACAGTGCCCCGAACTCGAAGGGCTTGGGGATCAGCACCGTGCTGTCGCCGACCGGGATGATGTAGTAGTTCAGCTTCCGTTCGATGGGCGCATCCTTGTAGGCGTCGTCGTCACCGAAGGCCCCATAGAGCGCCGCCGACACCCCGGTCAGCAGCAATCCGCGCACGAACACGCCCTTCAGCGCCCTGGTGTTGCCCTGCGTCTCGGCCATCCGGTACAGGCCCTGGATGCGGGCATTCAGGAACGGCACCAGCGGGAGCATGAAGCGCAGCGACTGGTTGGCGCCCTTCCGGCTGAAGTTGATGAGGTTCAGCGCCTGATAGGCAGCTTCCGCTTTGCTGGGGCCGTTCTTCGGGTCCTTCGCCCCCTTCTCCAGCAGGTTGCGGTAGATCGCATCGCGGTTTGCCATTTCCGTCCAACTGCCGACCTCCTCCAGCGGCCGAAGCACCTTGTCGATGATGCTCTTCGGGGTGATCGCCACCTCGACGCCCAGCCGCCGCTTCATCTCCGCGGCGATGTCGCGGGCGCCATGCCCGAACTCGTAGCCGCCGACACCGGCGATGGTCTTCAGCTCCTTGACGCTATCCGCCTTCTTGGCCGCGCGCACCAGCCCGGTCAAGCCGTTGTTGGCCAGCGACAGCGTGCCCCCGGTCTGGACGTAGGCCGAGGCGGAGTCGCGGATGAAGTTGGCCAGCATGAAGCCGGGCGATGCCGTCACGCCGCGGCGGAGCACGTTCGAGAAGGCGGCCAGGGCCTTGTAAACACCAGCCTGCTGCTCCGGCCGAAGTCCGGCCATTGCCGCCATCATCGCAGGGTCATCGGCGACGAAGTGCCGCTTGCTGCCCTTGTCGAAGAACGAAACGCTGCCGGCCTTCTCATCAGCGCCGGTCAGGTTCCGGAGCTCGCCGATTTCGGTCAGAACGCCGTGGATGCGGCGCATGGCCTCGTTCCGCATGCCGGCCTTCGCCAGAGCGGTGGCGTTCCGGATCACGTTCTCGGCCAGGTCGCCGATCTTGTCGGTGCCGCCCTCCAGCTTGCGAATCTTCGGATCCGGGTTGGATAGCTTCACCAGCGTGGCCGGCGGCGGCAGTTCGCCGGTCTCCTCCGCCACACGATAGAAGGGCACGTAGTCCATGCTGCTGGCATAGGCATCGCGGGCTGACGCCTTGACGACGCCGGTGTCGACGGCGAAGTCGAGCATGGCCTTGTTGTAGCGCTGGTAGCCGTCGAAGACCCTGCGGAACTCAGGCGTCTCCAGCCTCAGCCCTTCGGTGATCTGCGCATCCGTCAGCAGGTTCTCCCGCCCCTCGGCCTTCAGCCGCTTGGCCCGGCGCGCGATGGCGTAGAGGTTGAAGCGCTTGTAGTCGTCGGCATTCTTCAGCGGCTTGAAGATGTCCATCAGTCCGCCGATCCCGGATGCGGTCTCGACGATGCCCTCTTTGGCGTTCCACTTCAGTGGCCCGTTGACCAGCATGCTTTCCAGCCGGCCGCTGTCCTGCACTGCCAGCTCGGTCATCTTGGCCGCCGACACTCGGGCATCGCGTAGCGTCGCCTTCCCGCTGGCCTTCTTCTCTGCGCGCTTTTCCGCTTCGAAGATCGGTTCGAACTGGTTGACGAACTGGCGCACCGCCTCCGAGCCCAGACGGGACTTATTGGCGGAGAACGCCTTCTTCCACCGCTCAGCGAAGGACGGCTGTCCGGCCAGGATGGCGTCAGCCAGAGCCTGTTCGGACGCGGACAGGGCGAAGCGGTCCGGCTCCCCCTGCCCT
This sequence comes from Alphaproteobacteria bacterium, assembly GCA_046570145.1. Classification (GTDB taxonomy): domain Bacteria; phylum Pseudomonadota; class Alphaproteobacteria; order Azospirillales; family Azospirillaceae; genus Azospirillum. The sequence goes on along the minus strand of JBKHVJ010000292.1, from coordinate 11,852 downwards.
TCCTTCCGTTGCTGGCGCTCGAACGCCTCCGCCATCGCGCCGGCTGGAGCCTCCTGCGCACCGCGCTTGCCGACCCGGCCCTCGTCGATGGCGCGGAACACGCTTTCCGGCGTCGCGAAGCCCTGCCCGCGCAGGGCCTGCCCAACCGCGGCGAAGAAGTCGCGGATCCGCTCCAGCAGAGCACGCACCGGCCCGGCATCGCGGCGGCCGGCTTGCCAGTCGGCGAACAGGTCGGCAACGGCCTCCTCGAACAGCGCCTCCTCGCTGAGGTTCATGTTCCGGTACCGGCGGCGGACATCGACCATCTTCACGCCGTCGTCGCGCAGAGCCGCCTGTTTCAGTGCATCCCATTCCTTCTGGGTGAAGAGGCCCAGTTCGCGCAGGGCGTGGACCGCCTCATGGTCGAGGGTAGCCGCGCGGTCCGGAGCCGAGGTGGCGACCTCGATCACGCGCTGACCATAGCGGCCGAGCGCGCCGCGGATCTCCTCGCCCGTCCGCCGATTGCGGATCGCGTCCACCAGACGGAAGCCGATGCGGTCATCGATGCCGTAGCGCTTGAGGCGGGCGCGGAGATCGGCCTCAATGGAAGGCGTGGCGCGCTCGAACTCGGGAGAGACGCGGAGAGCCCCCTCGCCGTCTGACCTGTTGCCATGGCGATTGGACGAGCCCATATTATTGGTGCCCGGTTGAACCGCATCGCGAGGTGCGGGGAGGGACCTGGAAACGAGCAGCTGCTCCGGGGTCTTCCCTGAGTGCAGTGGACTCACCAGAACCGCGGAGTCCCCAAACCGCCGCCGGGCATCCTCCAGCTTTTGCAGCACCTGATGGTCGTCCATCCGCATCGCGGTGATGATCTGGTGCTGCTGCGGGCCGCCTTTCACCTCCAGGACTGTCGTCTTGTTCGGCGCGTCTACGCGCACCAGCAGATGCGCTCCGTCATTGGTGGCCGGCACGGAGAAGTCCGGACGCTCCAGAACGCTCTCCACATGGCTGCGAAGATCCTCAATCGAGGTGAAGCGCAGATGTGTACCGGCCTCCCGCGACTTGCGCTCGAACTTCCGGAACAGCCCGTCCCAGTTCGCCTGAATTGGCTTGCGCGCGATGCCGAGCCAATCATGGAACCAGTCGGGAACCTGAACGCCCTTCCGCTTGGCGTTCGGCGACGCAGGATCACGGAGAGAAAAGAGGTCCCGCTGCCCACGCCCGGTCACGTCGAAGAGACCTTCATCGGCGGGCTTCTGGCGGGCCTTGGGCTGGAGGGGCCTCTCCATGCCCGCTTCGGCGCGGTCGCGGTCGGTGACCGGACGCACGCCGTCCATCAGGAACTGCTGCCCCTGATCGGTGGTCTCGGTTAGTGAGAGGTCGCCTGCTGCCGGTGCGCGCTCATGCGTTCCAGCTTCTCGGCCTGGGCCAGCATCCGCTGCCGCAGGTCCGGGCTCACGTTCGCTTGCTCGGCCTGCTGCCGCAGCTTCTGCGCCAGGTCGGCCGCTTCCTTGCCGTTGGATTGCATCGAAGGGTATCTCCTCGCCTTCATACTGCCCGCGCTCCGCCTCCTGGGCAAGCGCCAAGCCTTCCTGGATCATCGCGCGCTCGACGGCGTCGTCTGCCGTCAGCCCCTCCTCGACCATCAGGCGCGTGGCTTCGGCCGCCTCGCGGTCGTTCAACTCAACACCGATGGAGCGGGCGAAGGACGCGGCCTCCTCCTCAGCCATGGCGTGCTGATCCTCCAGACGCGGCGTCTGCCGCTCCGGTGCCAGAGCCTCCGGGAAGACCTTGCGGCCGAAGGATTCCTCGCGCAGCGCCTCCAGCAGATCATTGATCTCGGTGCGGCCGAACCGCTCGGCGCGATCCGATGCGCGAAGGTATCCAGCCTCCTCCGCCAACTCACGCGCCCGGTCCAGCGTCAACCCGCCGTTGGGGCGCACCAGCTTGCCCTTGCCAGGAACAAAGGCGCGGTGCAGGTCCATGGTGCGCAGCTCGCCGCGCTGGTCCCGGATGCCGCCCTTGCTGGCCAGGAACTGGAACAAGCTGACCGGCTTGGGCCGGACGGGCTCGATGGTGTGGGCGCCGGTCAGCGGCTGGAGCTGCTTGCCGTCGTCGCGCGTCACAAGAGTCCGCACGCCGCGCTCGCCGTCCAGCGTCGCCTCGTAGGCCGCCCCGGTCCGCGTGTTGGTCACGCGAACGCGGTCGCCGGGCCGAGGGGGGGCGGGGATGGTTTGCTCCGCCGGGCCGATCCGGCGCGAAGGGGCAGGTGGTTGCGGGCCGATGGGGGCCGGCTGAAGCACCTCTATCCGAGCGCGAGCCTCTTCGACCTGCCGGTTTTTCTGCTGGAAGAGGCTCTTTTTGCGTGTGCGCTCAGCCGGGTCGAACTCGGCAGCGATCTGCTTCTGCAGGAACCCCATCTCGCGGGTGCGGCGGTCGATCAGCTTTTGTAGCTTGGCAACCTCCTCTGGGCGGGCCTGGACCTCGGCCGCGCGAGCCTGAAGGTCAGCGGCGCGCTCCAGATCGGACCGGCGGGAGCCCAAGGTGAAGTAATTGCCCGCGATCACCTCAGGCTTCGGCAGCGCTCCGGATCGGTCGGGGCGAGGCAGCGCGCGCTGAACTTCGGGCTCGCTGGCGCCGGTCATTTCGAAGCCGTCACCGAAGGCCTTCCCGCGCGGCGCCTCCAGCAGCCCAGCCGGCTCCGTTGCACCGATCTGCATCGGGCGGCCAGCATCGTCCAGCAGCACGGCATCTGGCGGCAGGGCGGCCATCGCCGGATCGACCTCGTTGCCGCGGTAGGCGGCCGGCAGGTTGCGCGGCGGCAGCAGGGGTTTGGTGTCGGGAGGCTGAACGCCCTTGGGCTTGGGCTTTTCCGGCATCAGATTGTCGAGCCGGTTGCGTGCGGACATGTAGTTATCGCGCGCAACCGCCCAACGTTCGACAAGCGCGTCACGCTCTTCCGGAGTCGGGACCTTCGCCGCCTCTTCAACTGTGGAGCGGTCGCCAGCCTTCGCAGGGCGAAGCGCTTCCGCGGCAGCATCCATCTCGACAGCCCAACGCTCGACATCGGCTTGCGCCTGCCGCACCTCCGGCTGGTCGCCCATCACGAAATTGCCGCCACGGGTTTGCGACGGAGGGGGCAGGGCCAGCAGTTCGGACTCTTGTGACGCCCCCTCCTCAATGGCCGGCGCGACGGCCTCGACGCGCTCTCGCCCGCGCACACGCGCGCCGATGCCGGTCTCGACAACCCCGCCGGGGATTTCGGCCACGCCCTCCAGCGCCACGGCACCGGGCTTGCTGATCTCTCCCTCGCTCGCCAGCTGAGCACCGGCCTCGCCGGCCGCGCCTGCGCCGGCCTGCAGACCCATCTCGCCCAAGCCGCGCCCGATGGCGCCGCGCAGCGTCTGCGGGCCGCCGGCAAGCCGCATGATCTTGCCGGCCATCCCAGCGGACAGGCCGTCGAACAGGCCGACCGGCACGCCCCGCTTCACGGCGAACTCGCGCGCCATCGCCATGCGTTCCGGATCGGTCAACCCGGCCTGGACGCTATTCGGATCCGTGAGATCGACCCCGGCATCCCCCAGAGACTGCAGGACGGACGAGGCGTATTCTGTGGCGCCCGACGCGATGCCCTGCGTGGCGCCGAAGCCGACCGGGCCACCGAACGCGCCGATGGAGCCTACGGCCATGCCAGGAGCGCCCTGCCCCAGGGATTCGCCCATGATGGTCAGCAGCGCGCCGGGCTGCTCATAGAGCGCCGACAGGAACTCCGCCACCGATCCCGACTCGTTCATGCGGCGAACGGCGTCTTCGGTCTCCTTCGGTGCTGCGATCTGCTGCTGGTAGCGCTGCTCCTCGGCGATGGTCTTGGCCGCGGTCTCGGGCGTCAGCAGCCCGACGTCGGCAGCGACACCGGCGGCACCTTGCTTGAAGCGGGAGAAGCCACGGCGCACCGACGCGAAGGACGGGTTCTCCGCCGGCTTGGCCGGCTTGGCTCCATCGTCGATCAGAACGGCATCTGGCGGCAGGCTGGCGAGCGGGTCTGCGGCATCACCGATCAGGACCGCATCCTCCGGCAGAAGCGACAGCGGGTCGACCTGGCGCGCACCGCTCTGCCCTGCCCGCGCCATCACCGCCGGGACATAGGCGCGGGTCTCCGCCGGCAGCGGCGCGCCGGTGGCGAGGTGGCGGTCGACGCGGCCGGGACCGGCATTGTAGGCGGCCAGAGCGAGCTCAGAGTCGCCGCCGAACCGGTCCAGCATCTGCCGGTAATAGCGGGTGCCGGCGTCGATGTTCTGCGCGGGGTCGAAGCGGTCGGTCACACCCAGCCCAGCGGCCGTGCCGGGCATGAGCTGCATCAGGCCTCCGGCTCCGGCATTGGAGACGGCGTTCGGGTTCCCGGCCGATTCCCGGTGGAGGATGGCGCGGATCACCGATGGGTCGACGTTGTAGGCCGACGCAGCCTGATCGATCAGCGGGCCATAGGGGTCATTGTCGAACCGGTCGCTCATTGCGCCACCCACTGCTTGCCGTTCCAGGTGATGGTGGAGCCGTCGGCCCGACGGGCCTGCGTTCCGACCTTGATGCCGGGGTTGTTGCTGGCGCCGCGGGCGTTGGAGGTGCGGGGCGGAGCCAGCATGTCGACGGTCTTGCGGGCCTTCTCCAGGGCCGCGTCCGGATCGTCGCCGCTCTCGGCGTAGATCTTGGCCATGTTGCCCACCAGCTTGGCCCGCTCGAGCGGATCGGTCTTGGCGCCGAACACCCGGTCGGTGGCCTCCTCGCGGGACATGCCGCCGTCCATCAGGTACTTGATCATCTTCGCCTGGGCCGGCTGGTTCTTGTCGCCGGCACCGGTCAGGGTCAGCAGGTCGCTGGCGGCCTCGCGCTTTTCCCGCTGCTCGGTCACATCGACTCGCCGCTTCTCCAGGCCGAGGCGGGTGTCGTCGTTGCCCTGCTGGCGCTCCAGCAGCTTCTGCTTCAGGGCTCGGTCCTTCTGCGCTTGGGCTGCACCAAGGCCAGACTGCAGGCCCTCGCCGATGCCGCCGGCCATAGTCGGCGAGCGGGACGACAGCATGCCGGCGCCAGTGGCCAGGAGCGTGTTCCAGATGTCGCCGTCAGCCCCCCAGCGGTCGGAGCCGCCGCCAGCGTCGGCCGGAGCCAAAAGGCCGCCCCGTGGGGCGTTGCCGGTGGGCGGCTGCGGGCTCCCCAGGCCTCCCATCGGAGTCGGTCCGGGGGACGGGCCAACCTCCTCCTCGATGTCCTGCCGAACCTGCTGCTCCGGCGTCATGGTCATGTAGGGGTCAGCGGTCGAGGCAGAATAGTCGCTGCGCGGGAGGTCGATGGTTCGCGCGATCGGGGGCGCCGGCTTCCTGCCCGGCAGCGGCATGGCAAGGCCCAAGCCGCCTCCGATCTCTTCCTGGGTCGGATAAGCCCCCCCAAACTCAGCAAAGTGCGGAGAGAATGGGATGCTGCCGTCCTCTTCGGCGGCATTGTCCGGCGCCGCCTTGAAGGCATTCGGATTCAGCGCCGACAGACCGCGCCCGATCGCCTTGCCGGCGTTGCGCGCCAGATTGCTGAAACCGGCGGCGTCCTGACGGCGGCTCAGCTCGCGGGCCGCGTACTGGTCGCCGTTCTGGTAGGCCTGCTGCAGAATATCGTCCGGCATGGTGGTGTAGTCGACGGCGCCGCCCGTAGCGAAGCCGGGGCGGGCGAGACCGCCGCGGGCCAGCTTCACCCGGCCGCCTTCGGCGAAGAGACCAGACAGCCAGCCGCTGTTACCAAACGCTCCCGTCGCGCCCAGCAGTCCTACGCCAGTGGTCAGCCCACCAAGGATCTGGCTGCCGGTGCTGGCGCCGGGAGCAGTCGTGGTCGTGGTGGTCGGCTTGGCAGAGCCGGCCAGGATCGACGACATCCAAGACAGGTTGTTCTTGTCCCAGCCCTGCTGGGTCTGGAAGTCCCCGTACATCGTATCGAGGCTGTTCTGTCCAAGCTGCTGCTGCTGGGCGCCGACGCCGGACAGAGCGTTGGCCTGGGTCAAATCATAGTTCTGCCGGGCGCCCGCCAGGGAGGTCAGGGCGTTGCCGGCCTGAAGCTGGCGCGAGGCGTCGTTGTTCGCCAGTCCGCCGGCCAACGCTCCCATCTGCAACTGGCGGTCCAGATCGCCAGCCATCAGCTGCCCGGCACTCTGCCCGATCTGGGTCAGCCGGTTCGCATCGGCATTGGTCATGTTGCCGAGCTGGGTGCCGGCCTGAATTTGGCGCTGTGCGTTGGCGTCGGTCAGCTGGCCGAGACCGAGGCCGCCCTGCAACTGCCGGCTGGCGTCCTGGCCGTAGATGTCGGCCGCCGTCTTATAGCCACTCTCCAGCGCCTGCGATTGCTGGCCGAGAACAGCCTCCTGTGTGTCGCGCAAAGCCCGGTTGGTGAATTCGCTGTTCCGGGTGGAGCCGAACTGGCCGCTGCCGATGAAAGTCTTGTTCACCGCCGGCAGCAGCTTCTCGGACAGGTTCCGCGCGCCGAGGTCAGCGATGCGGTCCGTCACCTGCTGGGTGTAGGGCGACATGTAGGACGAGACGTTGTTCGTCCAGCTGCCCGTGCCTTTGGTGACGAGCGGATTGGCAGCCGCCGCCGCGTCGACGTTGGCACCTTGGTTGAGCAGGGGCGACGCAGCACTGAAGCTGCTCATGCCGGCCGCCTGGTCGAAGTAGGGCTGTGCGGCACGACTGCCGAAGTTGCCGCCGGCCGCGGTGATGTAGGGCTGCGCCGCCGCCAGCGACGACAGGCCGCCGGCCCCCTGGATCATGCCCTGCGCTTGACCGAATGTCGCATCGCCCCGCCCCTGCGCGTCTCGCACCTGCTGGAAGGCGTTCAGCTGATCCTGCGAGAAGCCAGCGACGCGCGGGATTGCGTTGCCGGAGGCGTCGACATAGGGCTGGTAGCCCTGCTGCGAAGCGGTGCCGGCGCGCGACAGCAGGTCCTGATAGGCGGAATCGAGCCAGGGCGGCAGGCTGCTGGTCGAGGTCGTGGTCTGGGTCGCCATCGTGTTGGCTCCTTAGCGCTTGCCGCCGCGCGGCATGTAGGTGTCGGCCGGATGCGCCTTCGGGGGGTGCTTGGCGCCCTTGCTCGTCTTGTGCTTGCGGACGTTCCGGATGAAGCCGTCGAGCGCCTTCTCGCCACGGCCCGTGTCGCCGCCGCCCAAGGCAGCCACGCGCTCGGGCGGGATGACCTGCTCGGCCGGCGAGACCGCCACAGGCACGCCGGGGCGCGACAGGCCACCCATGGGAGCGGGACCGCCGACAGCGCGGTGCAGGCGCCGGGCACCCTCCTCCGGGTTGCCGTCACCGAGACCGGACACGACGTCGGCGGGGATGACGTAGCTGTCGGCGGGGATGGTCATCGGAACGCGGTCGTCCTGGCCGCCGCCGGAGCCCAGGATCAGGCCGGATGAGGCAAGGCCACCACGGGCCAGCGGCTTTCGGAATCCGCGGGGGGTAAGCAGGCCGCCTGTCGCGCCATATGCAGAGCCAGGGTCACCCGTACCATGACCAGGATCACCTGCCATGCCGTTATTGCCGCCGAAGCCGTCGCTGTTGCCGCTTCCGTCACCTTCGTGGTCAGTTACGAGACCGAGGGAGTCGCGCAGCCCATAGAGGCCATCCTTCAGCGCATCCACGAAACTGAGGTTGTCGCGGTTGTTGGCGATGCCGAGGCCGATGCCGAGCATACCGAGCGGGCCACCAATGACTGCGCCAATGCTCTTGGCAGTATCCGACAGGAAGCCGCCGAAGCTATCGGCAGTGGATGTGCCTCCCACGCTGCCGTCGTGATCGCCGCCCATCGTCGCCGCGTAGGTATCGGGATTGAGCGCCGCATAGCCGGTCGGCCGGTCGCTGTACCATTCCCGCCCGTTGATGTTCTGCTGCGGCGCACCGCCGCCCGCGCCTCCGTCGCCGCCGTGCCACGCCATCGGGCCGCCGCCAAGGCCACCCATCCCCCCAGTCGGCTGAGCCATGGGGTCGGGCGTCGGGGCGACTGCAGGCGCGGGAGGCTTCCAGAACAGCCAGCCGCCGTTGCCGCCCTGGCCGTAGGTGCTGGGATCAAAACCGGCCGGTGGCGCGGCATAGGCCATGCCGCCGGTGGCCAGCTGCTGCGGGCGCACCGACGCGCCCTGCGTCGCGAGGCCCCCAACCATGGGGAAGTTGCCGTTGAACATGCGGACTCCGTATCAGCCGACAACGAGGCACACGGCCTCGGCCCAGCCTTGCCAGTCGCGATAGGCGTCCGGCCGCGGGGCATTGAAAAATGACGGGGATTGCAGGAGTCGCTCGGCCCACTGTCGCCAAGCGGAAGGGTCATCAAGACGCGGGACGTCGTCCCGGGGGAAATCTAGCGCAAGAGTGGCCGCCCAATCCAGGACGTCCATTCCGATCGGGAGGGTGACGCTCATCGGCCCTGACGCCCGTCGCCCACATCCAGGTGCGCCAGCGTCTGGCCGGCCTCGTAGTAGCCGCCCTGGACGTTGCTTTCGAACCGCAGCCGCAGCTCGCGCCGCTGGTTCTTCATGTCGACCTTCTCGGTTCCCGGCTCGAAGTCGTAGCTGTCGGTTTCGGTCGCCCCGCGGGCGTAGGCGCGCCCCAGGACGCTGACCCGCATCGGCCCCTGCTGGATGAAGTCCGGCTCGATGCGGTAGATGCGGACCCAGCGGTCGACACCGGTCCAGCCGGAGTGCATCGGGCCACCGTTGGCGTAGGCGATGTCACCGGTCTCGTAGAAACTCTGGATGGCGAGGGTCTTGTTCCCCTCCACCCGGTCGGTCCCAAGCTCATGCTGCCAGAGCGCGAAGCCGGTGGCGGTGCTGCCCGCCAGCGAGGTCGCCGAGGCCATGATCGGAAAGGGGAAGACCTGGCTGTAGAAGCCGGCGGCGCGGCCGATTTCGCTGTCGTACCAGCACTGTTCGCGCACGTTGTAGATCAGGACATGCGTGCATTCGGTGGCATCGCCGCGCGGGTGGAACCACCAGATTTCCCCGAACCGCGGCACCTTCACGCCCCAGACCTTTGTGCGTGCCGCGTAGTTCAGGCCCGGTGCCGTCGGGGTGCCGAAGAACCAGTCGCGGTTCTGCTCGTTCGGGATCTCGCGCACCACCCCGTTGAACGCGCAGAAACGGTCAGTGCCGAGCCAGTAGAACACCCCGTCCATTTCGACGATGGAGCTGGGCGACAGGATGGAGGACTCGTCGGAGAGGCTGTCGAACGAGAAGATGGCAGGATCGCCGACATAGGTGGCGCGGTAGAGGCTGTCGAGCGTCCAGATCAGCGCCGCCGGGGCTTGGCCGCCGGGGGAGCGCAGCGGCCGCATCGCTACGATCTTGGCGTTCGTGATGTTGGCGGCCCCGCTGGCGCCACCCGTGAAGGTATTGGGCAGCCCCTCGTCAGACCAAGCGATTCGCCCATCCGAGCCGAAGGCGAACATGAAGGGCGGCACGACGCAGATGCCGCCGCTGAGCGGAGGAATGCCGGTCGCCGTGGTCAGCGGATCGGTGCCGCTGATGTCGCCCCAGTAGGTGACGCCCGCGGCATCGGAGCTGATGCTGTCGAGGTTGCGCGCCGCATAGGCGAAGATGCGCGGGGTGCCGGCCCCGGTTGGGTCCCACATGGTCGCGATTTGCCAGCTGCGCGCCTGGGTGGCGGTCAGGCCCGACGGCGTGCGGTTGATGACGCCGTCGCCGAAGCCGTCGGCGCTCAGCGCCACTCGCTGCACCGCGGTGGCCGAGCACTGATGCACGATGTAGCGGCCGTTGACCGGGTGGACATGGAGTGCCCGCGCCGGACCGGAGAAGCCGCGGGTGATCTGGCGGAAGCCGCCGATCTTGCGGGGGAAACCGCGCTGCCACCGCACCCACTGCCCGTCAACATAGCCGTCGCCCTCGAAGACGGTGCCGTCGCGCTTGATCCCGGGTTTGCTGATGACCGGGAAGACGGTCTGCTTGTCCGCCAACACCGGCCCCCGATCGTCTGCTTATCGGTGCCGCGCTGGTCGTCCTGTACGCCAAGCGCCGCCTTGGCCCGGTCATACATGCCCTGCCAGACCTGGAGCCGTTCGTCGGTCTTCAGGAACGGTGCACTCTCCAGCAGGCTGGCGTAAAGCAGCAGGTCGGGGCAGTAGTCGGTGAACCAGTTGGTCTGGCTCTCCTCGCTCAGCGGCTCCGGGCGCTCGTAGTAGGCGACCTCGAAGGGGTAGGCGCTGTCCGGCGTCGGCGCGACGATCCAGTGCGTGTAGCCGTAGTCGGCATAGTAGGCCGGGACGCCCCGCTCGCTGGTGTTGGGCCAGTAACTGCGGATGTAGTCGTAGGCGCGCAGGAAGAGCGGCGCCCTTTGGATTGTTGTCGCGGTCGCCCCGATGCCGAAGTTCCACGACACGCCCTCCAGCCACCGCTGCGGCTTCTGGTAGACCGCCTGCCCGGCCTGGAAGGCGCCGGTGACGTAGTTGATCGTCAGCAGCGTCTTCAGCTCGCGGGCGCAGCGGTATTCGGCCAGCATGATGAAGCGCGGGATCTGGTCGATCACCGCGAGGTCGGAGCGCTCCAGGTAGATCTGCAGGTCCTGCCGGAGGCTGGCATAGGTCATCGTCGGCATCAGGCGAATCCTCCGTTGATGACCGCCAGGATTTCCCCGCTCTGGAAGACCTTGTAGGCGACGACGTTGATGGCGTTCGGCCCCGTCGAGAACGTGCCGATCTTCTTGAACTGGCTGCCAAGGGTGAGGCTGTACGGGCCGCCCGATCCGTTCTGCATCCGGATGGCCCCGCCCTGCCCGGCTGCAAGCGCGGTCGGGTTGGGCAGCGTGATGTTCCCGGCCAGGGTGCCGATCAGGAAGTCATTGCCGGCCGAGAGGTCGAGCGTGATGGAGGGGGCGTAGGGGATCGACACCACCGCGCCCCTCGCCGCCTTGCCGACCGTAAGCTGGTCGGACAGGGTCGTTGCGCCGGCCACCCCCAGGGTGCCGCCGACGGTCGCGTTCCCGGTGCTGCTGATTGCTCCGGTAACGGAAAGCCCGCTGGCGCTCAGCATTGCCCGCAGGGCGCCCAGGATCGCAAGGCCGATCTGTCCCGGTGCCGGCCGGTAGATGCCGGTGTTGCTCTCGCTTTGGAAGGCGATGGCAGGAGCGCCGACGTTGCCGTCGGTGAAGGTGGTGGGGGCGATGGGCGTGAAGGTATCGGCGTCCACGACGTTGGTTCCGTCGCAGTAGATGATCGCCTTCTCCGACGGAGCGATGCCGACGCCGGTGCCGGTCGCCGTCTTGATGGTCAGGGTGAAGGCGCCGCCGGTGTTGTTGTGGACGTAGTAGACGTTCACGGCCGCTGGCACGACCACGGTGCGGTTGCCGGTCAGGGTGCCGGTATAGCGCTGGATCAGGTTGCCGGCCTCCGAGCTGGTCAGCGTGATGCTGCCGCTGCCGGAGACGTCCTTGACCAGCATGGTGCTGGTGAAATCGACGCTGCGCCCACGGCCGACGGTGTAGAGCGCCACCCCCGAGCATCCGACGATGCAGGACTCGCCGGGGTTCAGGGCGATGGATGTGCTGCCGTCGATCGTCTCGCTGGCGTTGGGGTCCAGGGTCAGCGCCCCGGTTCCCTGGTTCGCCACCAGAGCGAACCAGTTGTTGCCCAGCGCCGTGACGCCGTCGAAGGACAGCGTGCCGCTACCACCGGTCCAGACGTAGAGCCGCGCGCGATCGCTTACGCTCAATGTCGTCGGGGCCGAGGTCGACACCACCTCGTATCCGGCTCCAAGGATCTGGCCTATGGCGGTGGTGCCCAGCCCGGCCAGAGCGCCGGCATTGGCTACAGAGGTGGTGGCGCCGCGCTGGATCGCG
>JBKHVJ010000291.1:0-19963 GCA_046570145.1 Alphaproteobacteria bacterium | reverse complement strand
ACCTGACCCAGTACGCGCTGGCCGTCGACCGCCAGCATCCCGAACTGGCGGCGGAGGCGGACAGCCTGCACCCGTCGGTGCTGCGCCTGATCCGCATGACGGTGGACGGTGCGGAGAGGCATGGCCGCTGGGTCGGCGTCTGCGGCGGCATCGCCGGCGACCCGTTCGGCGCCGCCCTGCTGGCGGGGCTGGGCGTGCGCGAGCTGTCGATGACTCCGCGTGACATTCCCGGCGTCAAGGACCGCCTGCGCGACAGCGACCTTGCCGGTCTGCAGGATCTCGCCCGGCGTGCGCTGGACTGTGAATCCTCCGACGAGGTGCGGGCGCTGGAGGGGGGTGCGTCATGACCGGCCTGTCGAATACGGCCAAGCCCGTCGTCACCGTCACCCTGAACCCGGCCATCGACCAGACCATCACGGTCGAGGCGCTGAAGCCCGGCAGCGTCCACCGGGCCAAGGCGGTGCGCCACAATGCCGGCGGCAAGGGCGTGAACGTCGCCAGCTGCCTTGCCGACTGGGGCACGCCGGTGGTCGCCACCGGCTTGCTCGGCAGCGGCAACGCGGCGCCGTTCGAGGCGCTGTTCGCCGCCAAGGGCATCGCCGACGCCTTCCTGCGGCTGCCGGGAGAGACGCGCGTCAACATCAAGATCGCCGACCTCGCGGCCAACGACACCACCGACATCAACCTGCCGGGCCTGAGCGCCGATGCCGGCGCTCTCGGCCAGGTGCGCGAGACGGTGCTGGGGCTGCTGGAACCGGGCACGCCGGTCCTGCTGGCCGGCAGCCTGCCCGACGGTTTGCCGGCGGATGCCTATGCCGGGCTGACGGCCGATTTTTCGGCAGCCGGCGCCCGCGTGGTGCTGGACAGCAGCGGGGCGCCGCTGTCGGCGGCGCTGGCGTCCACCGGCGCGCTGCCCCACTGCATCAAGCCCAACCGCCACGAGCTGGAGGATTGGGCCAGCCGGCCGCTGCCGACCGACGCCGACCTGCTGGAGGCGGCGCGCGGACTGCAGCGGCGCGGCGTGGCGGTGGTGGTGGTCTCGCTGGGGGCGGACGGCGCGATGTTCGTCAGCGGCGGGCGTGCGCTGCACGGGCGACTGCCGCCGGTGACGGCGCTGAGCACCGTCGGGGCGGGCGACGCGATGGTTGCCGGACTGATCGCCGCCTTCCAGATGAATGGCGGACTGGAGGATGTGGCGCGCCTGTCGGTGGCCTTCGCCGCCGCCAAGCTGGGCTGCTTCGGCCCGAACCTGCCAGATCCGGCGACGGTGCGGTCGCTGGCGGCACAGGTGGCGCTGACGTCGCCCGACTGATCGGGCCTCGGCTCATCCGGCTGTGCCGACTTTGCATTGCCGATGGCATCGGATGAGACTCAACACAGTGGACTCAACACAGTGGCAGGGGCGGGACCGAACCCGCCAGGAGGAAACAATGGCGAACCTGTTGGCCGTGATCGCGGCGGGCGATCTATCCACCCAGGCCGTTCTGGCGGCCGAAGCCCTGCGCAAGGCCGCGGCCTCGCTGGGCCATGGCATCCAGGTGGAGGTCCGCACCAGCCTCGGCATCCAGTCGCCGCTCGACCCCGCGGCGCCGTCCAGGGCCGACGGCGTCATCCTGGTCGGCAGCGGCGACCTCGATGAGGGGCGTTTCGCCGCGCTGACGCGCAGCACCGCCCCGCTCGACGAGGTGCTGGCCGGCCCGGCCGCGGTTCTGGAACGGGCGCTTGGCGCCGCTTCCGCTGCGCCGTCCGCTGCGGGACCGCGCCGGATCGTCGCCATCACCTCCTGCCCGACCGGCATCGCCCACACCTTCATGGCGGCGGAAGGCATCCAGCAGGCGGCCACCGCGCTGGGCCACAAGGTCCGGGTGGAGACGCAGGGGTCCGTCGGTGCGCGCGACACGCTGACCGACGAGGAGATCCGCGAGGCCGACATCGTCCTGATCGCCGCCGACACCCAGATCGATCTCTCCCGCTTCGCGGGCAAGCGCGTCTTCCTGAGCGGCACCAAGCCCGCAATCAACGACGGAAAGGCCCTGGTCACCCGCGCGCTGGCCGAGGCCAAGCCGCATGGCGCCCCCGGCGGCGCGGCGGGCGGCGCCGTTCCGCTGGCCGATGCCGTCGCCGCCGGCAAGGCGGAACGGTCGGCCCAGCGCACCGGCCCCTACAAGCATCTGATGACCGGCGTGTCCTTCATGCTGCCCTTCGTGGTGACGGGCGGCCTGCTGATCGCGCTGGCCTTCGCGCTGGGCGGCATCTACGTCTATGAGGAATCCAACGCCGGCACGCTGGGCTACGCCCTGTTCCAGATCGGCGCCAAGGGTGCCTTCGCCCTGATGGTGCCGGCGCTGGCCGGCTACATCGCCTATTCCATCGCCGACCGCCCCGGCATCGCCCCCGGTATGGTGGGCGGCATTCTGGCCGGCAGCATCGGCGCCGGCTTCCTGGGCGGCATCGTCGCCGGCTTCATCGCCGGTTACGGCACCGCCTTCCTCAACCGGAACATCAGGCTGCACCGCAATCTGGAAGGGCTGAAGCCGGTGCTGATCCTGCCGCTGCTGGGTTCGCTGCTGACCGGCCTGCTGATGATCTACGTCGTCGGCACCCCCGTCGCCGAAGCCCTGGCCTGGATGAGCGCCTGGCTGAAGGGCATGCAGGGAAGCAGCGCCATCCTGCTCGGCCTGCTGATCGGCGCCATGATGGCCTTCGACATGGGCGGCCCGGTCAACAAGGCGGCCTATGCCTTCTCCACCGGCCTGATCGCCTCCCAGGTCTACACGCCGATGGCCGCCGCCATGGCCGCCGGCATGGTGCCGCCGCTGGGGCTGGCACTGGCCACCAAGCTGTTCGCCGACCGCTTCACCGCGGAGGAGCGCGAGGCCGGCAATGCCGCCGGCGTGCTGGGTATCGCCTTCATCACCGAGGGCGCCATCCCCTTCGCCGCCCGCGACCCGCTGCGCGTCATTCCGGCGCTGATGATCGGCGCCTCGCTGACCGGCGCCATCTCGATGGCGATCGGGGCGGAGTTGAAGGTCCCCCATGGCGGCATCTTCGTGCTGCCGATCCCGAACGCGGTCACGCACCTGCTGGGCTATGTCGTCGCCCTGGTGGTCGGCACCGTCGTGACGGCCGTGGCGCTGCGCGTGTTGAAGAAGCCGGTCGCCGTCGTGCCTGCGCCGAAACCGGCGGTGCAGGGTGCGGGCGCCCATGCCTGACCCCATCCCTTCCTGAACCGTTTCCTCTCGGGCGTCCTCCCGAAGCCTTGCCCCTCTCCGCCCCGCGCGGGGAGGGGTTTTCTTTTTTCGGGAAGATTCCGCGCCAGCTTTCGCCGGCCCGTCCGTGTGACCCGTCACGACATCGCCCGGAGTGACGATCCATGCTCGACGAAAAGCCCGATGTGATGCTGGGCAACATGCTGCTGCACGTGAACCTGCTGGCCCTCGGCACGCTGATGACCAAGATGATGGCGGAGCTGTTCCGCAGGGACGGGGACCCGGCCGGCAAGGCGGACGAGTGGCTGCGCCTGTTCGAGGCGACCGCCGCCCAGATGACCTTCGCCGGCGAGACGCCGGAATGGAGCGACCTGACCGCGCAGGAGTTCCGCGATGTGCTGATGCAGCACATCCACCGTGCCCGTGCCATGGCGCTGGGGGAAGAGTGCGACCCGGCCGCCTATCTGCGCCATCACGGTTGAGTCCGCCCCATCCGTTCTGGTCGAAGACTGAAGAGAAGCTCTTGCGATAAGAAAAATTGCGCAGTCGCGCAGGAGTTCTTCGCTGGTCCCGTATCAACGAACAGACGCGGCCCGAATGCCGCGGGACAAGTTCATTCACGGAACGGCGACGACCATGGACGGGAACGCGACACGGCGTACCGACAGCTTGCTGCGTCTTGCGGTCCAGCACCACAATGCCGGACAGATGGGGCGGGCGGAGCGGTTTTACCGCGAAATCCTGCGGATCGACCCGTCGCACGGCGACGCCGCCCATCTGCTCGGCCATATCGTCTTCCAGGATGGGCGCCGCACCGACGCCACCCGGCTGTTCGACAAGGCCGCTCGCTCCAACACGCTGGTCGGCTCCTATCATCTGGCGCTGGGACAGGCGCTGATGGAGGAGGGGCGGGTCGATGCGGCACTCGCCAGTGCCCGCCGCGCCCTGATCCTCAACCCCGACGACGCGGACGTGCTGTGCCTGCTGGGCTCCATCCTGGGGAAGCAGGGGCGGCCGGCGCCGGCACATCGCTGCTACCGCACCGCCGCGCGGCTGGTGCCGAGTTCCGCCGAACCGCGGATGGGCATGGGCCGGGCGCTGGAGGAACTGCGGCAGGCGGCCGCCGCACTCGGCTGCTACCGGCTGGCGGCACGGATGAGGCCGCAGGACGCGGCCATCCGCATTGTGCTTGCCAACGCGCTACGACGCTGGGGCCAACTGGGCGAGGCGGCAACCACCTATCGGGAGACGCTGCGGCTGGGCATCGACAACGCCTCGGTCTGGGCCAATCTCGGCGCCACGTTGCAGGGGCTGGGCAGGCTTTCCGACGCGGAATCGGCTTATGTCCAGGCTCTGCGCCGCCAGCCCGACCATGCCGAGACCCGCAACAATCTGGGCCTTCTGCTGCATGCGCAGGGCCGCCACGCCGACGCGCGGGAGCGGTTCCGCGCCGCTCTGGCGCTCGATCCCGGTCATCTGCCGGCGCTGGTCAATCTCGGGCTGGCGGAAGCGGCGCTCGGCCGCTATGACCGCGCGGAACGGTGGCAGCGTCGCGCCACCGCCCGCGAACCCCGGCAGGCGGAGGCCTGGAACAACCTTGGCAACGCCTGCAAGGCGCAGGGGCGGCGCGATGAGGCGGAAGCCTGCTGGAAACGCGCAATGGCGCTGAACCCCGCCTTCGCCGACGCGCTCGGCAATCTCGGGGCGAACTTCTCGGACGCGGAGGAGTTCGCGCCGGCAGTGGTGCAGGTGCGCCGCGCCATCCGGCTGCTGCCGGGTCATGCGCCGCTGTACGCCGTGCTGGCCTACGCGCTGAACGGCGCGCAGCGGACGGCGGAGGCTGGTGCCGCCTGCCGCCATGCGCTGGTGCTGGCCCCGGCGCTGGCCGATCCGCTCTGCACCCTTGGGCTGGCGGAGCAGCGGCAGGGCCGTGCCGATGCCGGCCGCTGGTTCGAGCGCGCCGTCGCCTCCTCCCCCGGTCATGCCCTGGCCCGCTTCAACCGCGGGCTGTTGTCGCTGGAGCGTGGGGCGCTGAGCGACGGCTGGGCCGACTATGCCTTCCGCTTCAAGGCCGGGCGCGTCCGTCCTGAAAGGCGCTTCACCGTCCCGGAATGGACCGGCCAGCCGCTGGCCGGAAAACGCCTGTTCGTCTGGCGCGAGCAGGGGGTGGGGGACGAGTTCCTGTTCGCCTCCTGCTATCCCGACCTGATCAAGCTGGCGGGGACCGTGGTGATCGAGTGCGAACGCCGGCTGGTGCCGCTGTTCGCCCGCTCCTTCCCAAAGGCGACCGTGCGCGCCGAGCAGCCGCCCTGCGGACTGGTGGAGGCGGAGACGGTCGACTGCGACTATCACATCCCGGCCGGCTCGGTTCCGCGCCTGCTGCGGGAGCGGCTGTCGGCCTTCCCGGCACGGTCCTGCTGGCTGTTCGCCGACGGCGGCCGCGTCGCCGACTGGCGGGAGCGGCTGGACGGCGCCGGCGACGACCTGCGCGTCGGCATCAGCTGGCGCAGCCAGGTGATGACCGCCGACCGCCGCGGCGCGTATCTGCCGCTGGATGCCTGGGGGCCGGTCTTCGCCGTGCCGGGCGTCACCTTCGTCAACCTGCAGTATGACGAGTGCCGACGCGAAATCCTTGAGGCGGAAGGCCGCTTCGGACAGCCGATCTATGGCTGGACCGGGCTGGATCTGCGCGACGATTTCGAGGAGACGGCGGCCCTGGTCTCGGCGCTCGACCTCGTCATCGCTCCGGCGAATTCCGTGGCGGAGCTTGCCGGTGCGCTGGGGGTGCCGGTCTGGCGCTTCGGTCATCGTGACTGGACGCAGCTCGGCACCGCCGGCCGGCCCTGGTATCCGTCGATGCGCCTCTTCCAGCCTCTTGCCGGCCAGGGGCTGGATCAGGCACTGGAGCGCATCGCGGCGGAACTGCGGCGGGTGGCGGGGCGCTGACCAAGCGCCGGAAAAACTACATCAGCCGCGTCGGCTGATCGCCATCTTCGTCGAAGCCGCGGTCCGAAGGCGGCAGGCGGAAGGCGGCGGCGAAGATGCGGTCGGCGAGACCGGGCGGGGGACGGTCCTCCGACCGGCCGAGCGCCAGTTCCATCGTCACCATCTCGTCCAGCATCGCCTGCGCCTTGACCGAACGCAGAAGAAGGCGCCGCGCGTCCCGGGCCGCATCGGCGGGCCAGAGGGCGAGGTCGCCTCCGTGGCGATCGAGCCGATCGCGAAACTCCTCATCCGTCATCGAAGGAATCCCTGGCCGCCTGCGCACTGGCGCGCAGCAGCAGCCGGAGCTGCTGGCGCGCGCGTTTCAAAAGGGATTCTACAGCACCTATGCTGATTTGCATAACGCTCGCGATGTCGGCGTTGCTTAAATTCTCGTAATAAAACAACGTCACCGCGGCGCGCTGCTGCGGGGTCAGCTTGTTCTGGGCATCCAGGAGGCGGGCGGCGACCTGCCGGCGGTGGATGGTGCTCACCGCGTCGGGAGCGGTGTCCGACGGCTCCGCCACCGCCTCCAGATCCTGTCCGACCGGCCGCCTCTTGTGGTCGATGCAGCGGTTCACCACCACCCGGTAAAGCCATGTGGTGAAGCGGGCGCCGCCGTCGTCGGTCCATTGGGCGCGGCGCTGCCAGACCTGAAGGAAGGCGTCCTGCACGACATCCTCCGCCTCCGCCTCGTTGCCGGTCAGGCGGCGGGCCAGCGCATAGGTGCGCTTCAGGTGGCGGTGGACCAGGCGCCGGTAGGCCGTCTGACTGCCGGAGCGGATCTGCGCCATCAGCGCCTCGTCCGGCTCCTCGTCCAGGGGAACGATGGCGCCGGCGGCGGTCCCCCGCGTCACCTCGCCGGTCATGGCCGGTCCGGGATTCGCCAGTCCGTGACTGGCCGATCCGGGATCGGCCAACCCGGGATCGGGGCGCCCGCAGTCGTCCGACCGGCGCCTGGCATCAAGCCGAGAGTCCGCCATGAGCATGATCCATCGTTCTCCCGACGACGGATGCATGCGGCCCTTTGGCCGGGGCACCGACGACAGTGGAAGGCCCGCCGCGTTCTGCGGCGATGGCCTGCCAGGCCTTCAGCATGAAGGAGGTCTGGCCGATCAGAGACTCGCAGGCCGCAACCGGATCCTTCCGGCTGGCGGCGGCCCCCGCCTGCGCGATCAGCCGGCGGTAGAACCGCCGGAGCGTCCAGGCGATATCCTCATATTTGTCGAAAATTAGAATGGAATCAAGGCCTGCGAACACCATCACGGCGCGCTGGATGGCCGCATGGTGGTCGTCGAAGCGGCGTGCGGCGGCGGCGTCGCGGGCGGCGTGCAGGTGGATCATCGCCCGCTCGTAAAGCCGCACCACGGCAACCAGCGGCGGCACCGTGCTGTTGGCGACGGCATAGGCGTTCAGGGCTTTCGAATAGGCGGAGTTGCGCATGGCGCTAGGTCCTCGTGATGGGGAAGAGCCTTGCTTTCGGGAATGCCGGGGTGGGCGGAACCGCAGGCGCTCAGCTGTCATCGTCTTCGCTGTAGGTCAGCTGTTTCAGCAGCAGGGCCGCGGCTTCGGCCGCCGCCTCCAGCCGGGCGTAATAGGCGGTCAGCGTGGTGCGGTAGGTTTCCGCCTTGGTGCGGATGTCGTCCGACCGGCTCTGCAGCGTGGTGTCCTGCGCCTCCAGGTCGTCGACGGCGGTCGCAAGGTCGCTGTCGTAGTCGGCGGCCGCAGCATCGATGGCGCCGTATAGCCTGTCGGCCAGACCCTGGGAGAAGTCGACGTCGACGCTGCCGCTGTTGCCGGTATAGACCAGCACGATGCCCTCGTAGGCGGTGCCTTCGGCGCCGATGATGCGGTTGCCGCTGACGGTGAACAGGCTGCTGTCGCCATCGACCGAGGCGGAGGTCAGCGTCCCGTCCTCGCCCCGGACGATGTCGAGCGTGAAGGACTGCGACGACTGCGTGGTTTCATAGCGCAGCAGGGACAGCTGGCTCGACGACGACGTCATATTGAGTCCGAGCAGCTGCTTCACTGCGTCCAGGTCGGAGCTGAGGACGCTGTTCAGCGTGTCCTCGTCCAGCTCCAGATTGTTGGTGCTGTCGAAGGTGATGCCGAGGGAGGCCAGCGACAGCACGGTCCCGTCGTCGGTGGCGATCGAGGTGTTCAGCGCGCTCGACACCGACTGCGTGATCTGGCGCAGCAGGCTGTCGGCGAACAGCGTCGCGTCCTCGCTCGCCTCGCCGTCCGAGGTGGTCGATTGCTGGGAGACCACGAAGTCGCGATAGGCGTTGTAGGCATCGACGAAATCGGTGATCGCGGTCTTGATCGACGACAGGTCGGTCGAGATCTCCATCGGGATCGCCGTGTCGGGGCTGGCGCTGTACAGGTTCAGCGTCACGCCCTCGATGGCGTCGTCGATGGTGTTGGAACTGCGGGTGACGGTGACGCCGTCGATCTCGACGATTGCGTCCTGGACCGCGACCAGCTCGTTCTTGATCGCGCCGTCGTCGTCGGTGAGGCCCAGCGAGGACAGCACCCCGTCGCCGCCGTCGGTCAGCGTGATCTCCTCGCCGGTGTTGCCGGCGGTCAGGATCAGCCGGTAGCTGCTGTCGCTGACCTGCACGATGCTGGCGGCGACCCCGCTGGTCGAAGTTTGGGAGTTGATGGCGTCGCGCAGGTCGGTCAGGCTGTCGTCGCTGTCCATCGAGATGGTCACGGCGCTGCCGTCGGCTGCCTGCAGCGTGAAGCTGCCGGAATAGCCCAGTGCGTCGGTCTTGCTGCCGGTGTTGTCGGCGGCGATCTTGTGCTTCGTCGCGATCTGCTGGACCACCACCGAATAGGTCCCGATCTCGGTATCGTCGTCCACCGTGGCGCTGAACACGTCGTCGTCGCCGATATAGGCGGCGCGCTGGCTGAACAGGTTGCTGGAGGCGCCGGTCGATGTGCTGCGGTTGCGCAGGCCGTCCAGCGATTCGTTCACCGTCTGCAGAAGATCCTGCAGGTCCGTGTAGGCCGTGATCTTCGCCTCGTTCGCGGTGATCTTGGCGTCGATCCGGTCGGCCTTGGTCAGGCGCGCGTTGACCTTCGCCTCGATCAGCAGGGAATAGTCGATGCCCGTACCGGAATCGGTGGAGGTCAGCGCCGAATAGCCGGTGCCGGCGGCCGTCGTCGTGCTGGTGGTGCTTGTCGTGGAGCTGACTGTGGTCATGGCGGTGGCGATCCCCCCGATGCTTCCCCGTCGCCGACCGGCGGCGCTCTGCGCGTATATGAAGCCGTGCCGAGCGCGCCGGACCGGCGGCCGCCGAAACGTCAGCGCAGAAGGGAGAGCAGGTTTTCCGGCATCGAGTTTGCCTGCGACAGGACGGCGATGGCCGCCTGGGTCAGCACCTTTTCCGAGGCGAGCTGCGACTGCTGGGCCGCCACGTCGACGTCCATGATCGCGGATTGCGCCGCCTCGGTGTTCTCGATGGTGGTGTCGATCATGTCGCTGCGGAACTCGAAGCGCGAGATCAGCGCACCGACATCGGCGCGGGCATCCGACAGGGTGGTCACCGCGGTGTCGAGCGCCGTCAACGCGGCGGCGGCGGTCGCCGAGGTGGTGACGTCGAGCGCGTTGATGGCAAGGCCGGTGGTGGTCACGTTGCCGATGGTCACCGTGATGTTGTCGGTGTCGGTGGTGCCGACGCGGAAGTTCACGCCCGACGCCCACTGCTCGGTGCCGTCGAGCAGCGATTCGTCGTTGAAGCGGGTGCCGGACGCGATGCCGTCGATTTCGTCCTGCAACTGCTGGAACTCGGCATCCAGATAGGCGCGCTCGTTGTCGGTGACCGAACCGGAGAGCGATTGGGTCGCCAGCGAGCGCATGCGCTGCACGATGTCGGAGATGCTGGACATGCCACCGTCGGCGGTCTGCAGGATCGACGAGCCGTGCGAGGCGTTGGTCGCGGCCTGGTTCAGCACGGTGATGTCCGACTGCAGCGAGGTACCGACGGCGAGGCCGGCGGCGTCGTCCGACGCCTTGGTGATGCGCGAGCCGCTGGCGATCTTCGACACCGAATCCGACTGGTTGTCGGAATTGATGTTCAGATAGCGAAGCGCCGAATTGGATGCCGTGTTGGTCGTGATGACGGGCATGATCTGGTCTCCTGATCGAACCGGGGCCGTTTCGGCGACCCTCACCGGGACTCACGGGGGACGCGGCGGAAACTGGCGGGGTTTTTCGATTGGGGTAGAGCTTTTATTCCGGATGCCTTCGCGGCGGTCACAGGTAGTCGGACAGGCTGTTCTCTTCGAGGATCTTCATCAGACTCATGGTCGCCTCCAGCGATGCCTGGAGCTGCGACAGCCTGGTGGTGGATTCGGCCAGGTCGATGCTGCGGATGTCGTCGACCTGGGTCTGCAGCACCAGCTGCTCGTCCACGTGGCGGTCGATGGAGTTCTCCAGCGACGCGCTGGCGGCGCCCAGCTTGGCCTGGACGATGGTCAGGCCGTCGGTCGCGTCGGATGCCAGCGTCGTCGCTTCGGCCAGCAGATCCTCGTCCACCGGATCGGTCGACATGTTGGCGATCAGGCTGAAGGCGCGCAGGGCCTTCTCGAAGGCCGGACCGTCGGCGGTCACGCCGTAGGACAGCACGAAATCGTCGGCCGCCTGGAAATGTGCGACCGTGGAATCGCCCTGGTAATAGCCGGTGTCGGAGCTGGACGGATAGGTCTGCGCGGCATAGCTGTCGAGATCGACCGCCGTCCGGTCGGTGCGCCCGCCGGCGAACAGGTACCGTCCGTCCTGCTGGGTGTTCATCAGGCCGGCGAGCTCCTCCATCAGCTGGCCTGCTTCCGCCACCACGCCTTCGACCCCGGCCGCATTGTCGCCCATCAGTCCGGTGATCAGCGCGCTGAGGCGGGAGGTCAGGTCGGTCATGCTGCCGACCGCGTCGTACATCGACTGGATGCGGCCGTTCACGACCTCGCCCTCGTCGACATACTGTTCCAGGCGGCGGTAGTGGCTTTCCAGATTGACCAGCCGGCTGCTGTCGGTGGCGATGCCCTTGTAGTCGGTGGAGTTCAGGCCCGACGCCGACCGGATCTGTTCGGCCGCCACCTTGGCTTCGGCCTTCAGCATATACTGGACGAGCGTGTTCTGATGGTTGTAGGTCGCGACCCGTTCCATCGCGGTCTCCTTTACTGAACCATGTCCAGCGCCGTGTCGAACATCTCCTGCAGCGTCTGCATGACCGCGGCTGCGGCCTCGTAGGCGGATTGCAGGGTGGAGATCGCAGCCGTCTCCTCGTCGACGTTGACGCCGCTCCGGGACGAAAAGGTCGTCTCCAGGCTGCCGGTGTAGGTTTCCTGGCTCTCCAGGACGCTGGCGGCCGTCTCGGCGAGCGTGGCGGCACCCTGGATGACGGCGCCGGCATAGCCGGCGAAGGTGGTGCTGCGGGCGCTCAGGCCCCCGGCGGCATCGAAGGAGCGGCTGGTCGAGAAGGCCGCCGACAGCGCGCTGGCGATGGAGCCCTCGCCGCTGGTCAGCGCCGTATCCCCGGCCGTCAGTCCGCCGGCGGAGGACAGGGCGCCGGTGGCGAGCAGGCTGCTGTCGTCGGAGATGCGCGTCGCCACCTCGATGTCCGAGGCGCCGGTGCCGGTCAGCAGGTCGTTCAGGCCGTAGGCGTCGGAGAAGGATCCCGTCGTCCCGTCGTTGGCGTCGCCGCCGAGCGCGATGCCGTTGCCGGAGCTGTCGGCGGAGATCACGAGCTTGCCGTCGGCGGAGATCGAGGCGGAGGCGTTGCTCATCGTGTTGATGGCGTCCACCACGTCCTGCAGCGTCGACATGGCCGACAGGTCGATGTCCAGAACCTCGGCCGCCGTGCCGCCGCTGTCGGTGACGGCGACCCGCAGCGTGCCGCCGGTGACCTTCAGCGCGTCGCTGGCCGACACCGTTTCGGTTCCCGTCAGCGTCTGCGGTGCCGGATAGGAGGTGCCCTGGTTCTGGATCCCGTTCAGCGTATCGATCAGCGAGGTCGCCAGCTCGTCCAGGGCCGCCTGCTGGGCCGGCAGGTCGCTGTCGCGCAGTTGCACCAGCGCGCCGAGCGAGCCGCCCAGCGAGGAGCCGGTGATGTCGGTGCCGTTCAGCATGATGCCGTTGAAGCCGCTGCTGCCGCTGGCGCTGTAGGTCGTGCCCGCGCTCACCGAGGCGGCCGGCGTGTAGGACAGTTCGTGCACCGCGCTGTCGAGCAGCGACTTGCCCGACGCGGTGGAGATGCGCATCAGCCCGCTGTCGTCGACCTGATAGGTGACGTCGAGATTGGAGGCGAGCGACTTCAGCGCGGTGTTGCGCTGGTCCTCCAGGTCGGTGACGTTCTGACCGAGCGCCTTGCCCTTGACGATCCGGTCGTTCAGGTCGTCGATGCTGTGCAGCGTCTCGTTGATGCTGTCGACGGTGGTGGCGATCTCGTCGTCGGCCTGGGCGCGCAGCGACTGGATGGTGGAGGAGGTGCTGCGCAGCGTCTCCGCCAGGTCGGACAGATCCTGCACCGTGGCGGCCTTGGCGCTCCCGCTTTCCGGGGAGGTGGCGAGCGTGCCCAGCGTGTCGGCCAGCGCGTCGATCATCGACCCGATGTCGGTGCCGGTGCTGTCATCGTCCGCCGTTACGCTGCCCAGGGCCGACTGCATCCGGTCGAGATAGCTGTCGCGCGTTTCGGCATAGCCGAGGTCGGATTGCGCCGACACGATGGTCTTCAGCAGATAGCGGTCGACATTGCTGGAGACGGAGGTGATGTCGACGCTGGAGATTCCGGTCCCGGTGTCGCGGGTGACGGTGGAGGAGGTCTTGCGGGTATAGCCCTCCGTGTCGGCATTGGCGACGTTGGAGGAGGCGACCGCCAGTCCGACCTCGGACGTGCGCAGCGCCGATGTGGCGATGGAACCGGCGACGCGAAGCGACATGGCGCGGTCTCCCTCTCCTTCGTTGCGGGGTCAGACCGTCACGCCGACGGCATGGCCGGTGGTGCGCATCGCCACCCGCGCGCCGTACCGCGCACCCGGACCGCAGGCGATGCCATAGACGCCGGCCGGCGCGGTGGAGGCGGCGCGCAGGGCGGCGCCGATGGCGTTCTGGCGGGCGCGGTGGACCTTGATCTGCGCCTCCATCACCCGCATGCGGGCGGCAAGCGCCGGCAGCACCTGCCCGGCGGCGGCCTTGGCCGCGCAGCGCACCGCCGGGGCGACGCGCTTGCTGCGGACCTGTGCCAGCGCATCGGCCAACCGGTCCTTCCAGGTCCTCAACAGGGTCTGCATGTCGCCCGCCGCCAGCAATGCGTCGCGCGGACGGCCTTCCCGTACCGCTGCCTCGGCCCGCGCCGCCGTGCGGTCCAGTTCGGCGACGAAGCGCTCCAGAACCTCCACCGCATCGACGCGCAGGAAGATCGTGGGGGCGTCCGGAACGGTCGAGGCGGAGGGCGCCGCGGCCTTCGTCAGCTTCAGTTCGGCAGGCTGGGACTTCGCCGCTGCTGGCTTTTGAGGTGCCGGTTTGCGCAGGGTCTGCTTGAGCGCCATGGCGATGGCTCCGGGTTTGTGATGTCGGGTTCCACGGGGGGCCGGGCGAAAGCTGGCGCTGTTTTTTAAGAGAGCGGCCCCTGTCAGCGGCGGACGGCCATCGCCTTGCCATAGGCGCTGACCGCGGCATTCGCGGCGCGGCCGCGGTGGATGCGGGCGGCGAGCGCACGCTTTTCGCTGCCCAGCCGGTCGATCAGCGAGATCAGATCGTCGGCAAGGGCCAGCCGCTCGGCCCGCGTGCTGCTGCGGGCCAGCAGCGACCGCGCATGCGCCGTCAGCCGGCGATGTTCCAGCAGCAGGGCGTCGGCGGCGGCCAGGCGGTCGTCCTTGGGGTTGCCAATCTGTCCGGCGGCCATGGCGTCACCGCTTCATCGAGATCAGCGTGTCCAGCATGTCCTGCGCCGTCGTCATCACCTTGGATGCGGCGGAATAGGCCTGCTGGGCGACGATCATGCGGCTGAACTCGTCCGTCAGCTCGACGGTGGAGCTTTCCAGGGAGCCGGCCTCGATATCGCCGGCCTTGCCGTCGCCGGCGGTGCGCAGCTGGTAGCTGCCGGACTCGTAGGTCTGGGTGAAGGTGGTGCCGCTCTCGCTGTCCAGACCGTCGGCATTGGCGAAGGTCGCGATCGGGATCTGGTAGATCGCCCGCGTCTCGCCATTGTCGAAGGTGGCGCGGACCACGCCTTCGCTGTCGATGGTGGTGCCGGTCAGGGTGCCCGGTTCATAGCCGTCCTTGGTCGCCGTCCAGTCGCCGATTTCCGGTTCGTCCTCGCCCGATGTGTACTGCGTCAGCCCGTCGATGCCGCCGGCGGTGCCGAGATCCATCGAGACGCTGCTGTCGGCGGCGCCGGTCGTCCAGCCGGTGACGGAGAAGGCGATGGCGGAGGGATCGACGGTCGTGCCGTTCTGGGTGGCGCCGGCCAGCGACCCGTCGTCGTTGAAGCTGATCGTGATCGGGAAGCCGGAAATGGTGCCGGTGGTCGTCGTCCCGTCATTGGAGCTGACCGGGTCTGCCGCATCGACCGACCAGCTGTTGTCGGCGGTCTTGGTCCAGGTCATGGTGACGGAGTGGCTGTTGCCCAGCGCGTCGAACATCTCGACGTCAGAGGTGAAGCTGTCGCCGGTCTCGGCATCGGACGGCAGGTTGGCCTCGATCCCAAGGGTGGAGGTCGCCTTGGGCGTGCCCTTGATGTTCGAGAGGTTGATGGGTTCCAGGCTGTCGACCGAGGTCTTGTTGCCGGCACTGACATTGCCGCTGTCGTCCAGCTTCCAGCCCGAGAGGTAGTAGCCCTCCGAATTCACCAGATACCCGTCCGAATCGGTGCTGAAGGAGCCGTTGCGGGTGAAGTAGGTCCCACCGTCGGCCGTGTCGTCCGACACCACGAAGAAGCCTTCGCCGTTCACCGCCAGATTGGTGGTGACGCTGGACGTCTCGATCTCGCCCTGGCTGCTGATGCTGCGGCTGTTCGAGGCGATGACGCCGCCGACCTGCTCGTCGACCGTGGTGGTCTTGTTGATGTAGGAGGTGAACTCGGTGACGGTGCCCTTGAAGCCGGTGGTGCTGGAATTGGCGATGTTGCTGGAGATGCTGGCGAGCGCCTTGCTCTGGGCGGTCAGCCCGGACACGGCGCTGTACATGGCGCTGGTGATGCTCATCGCGGCACCTGTCGTCTGGAATTCGGGAAGGGAGGGGGATCAGGACACCGACAGGACGTCGTCGGACGACAGGCTGACGCCGCCGACGCTCAGCACCGCGGTGCCGGACGAGCTGTCGACCGAGGTCACGGTGCCCTTGAAGCGCGTCGTCGTATCGATGGCCTTGCCGTTGGCGTCGAGCGCCGTCACCGTCAGCGTGTAGGTGCCGCTGCCGTAGCTGCTGCCGTCGGTGCCGATGCCGTCCCAGGTCACTTCGTGGGTGCCGGCATCGGTGGAGGAACTGACGTCGCTGTAGACGGTGTTGCCGCTGGAATCGGTGATGGTGAGCGTCACCGACGACGCTTCCGAATCCAGGTCGTATTCCCAACTGGCCTCGCCGTCCTGCAGCGGCGTGGTGGAGCCTTCGGCCTCGACCGTCTTGCCGTAGTAATTGATGGCGCTGCCGCCGGACCCGAGGGACGAGCTCATCGAACCGGCAAGGTCGGAGACCGTGCTGTTCAGCTCGTCGAGCTTGTCGTTGGTCGTCATCTGCTGTTCCAGCCCGGAAAGCTGGACGAGCTGGGTGGTGAAGGTGGTGGTGTCCACCGGGTTCGTCGGGTCCTGGGTTTCCAACTGCTTCAGCAGCAGGGTCAGGAACGTCTCGTAGCTTTCGCTGACGCTGGACGACGAACCGCTCGAAGAGGACGACGAGGAGGACGTCGTGGTTGTCGAGGACGTGGAACTGACCGAATCCACCAGCATCGCGCTCTCCACCCAATCGCGGCCCGTTCGCGGACTCCGGGATGGGATCCGCGTCGGTTCAGGCCGGTGTCGTTCCGGGTGGGGCGACGGGCAGGCGCCGCCCCGTTCGTTCTGTGGCTATCCACGGAACGGCGGGCGAAAGCTGGCGCGGTTTTTTCGGAGAAAATGCGGTGCGCATAAAAAGCCCCGGCGGGACGGGGTCCGGCCGGGGCGAAAAGACAGGTGAGACGACGATGACTGCAGGAAAGACGGTTATGAAACAGCCGTCACGGGAAACCCGTCAGCCGGCGCGGCGCAGGTCGGCCGGACCGGGGGAGGTCATGGGCCGGTGCGCGGCGGTGACGGGGAAGGCCAGGACCGACGGGCGGCCGTCGGACACCCGCAGGGCATCCGCGGGCTCCCGGCCGTTCAGCAGCCACTGGTAGGCGGCGGCGATGGCGACCCGGTCGCGGCCCTCCGTCGGGAGGATACGCAGGCCGGTGGCCGTATCGCTGCCGCCCGTGCCGCCCATGCCGCCGCTGCGGCGGACCGCATCGCACAGCGCGTGGCCGAGCCGGAGGTCCGGCACCAGAACCGCACTGAACCCGGCCTGGGTCAGGACCGACGCCAAAGCTCCCAGATGGGACGGCGGCAGGGGGGAATTGCCGACCTCCCGCAAATCCAGGAACAGGCGGGAGCCCGTGCCGCCGCTGGACAGCGCGTTGCGCAGCGTCCCGAGCCAGGCGGAGGGGGAAGCAAGAGGAAGGCCGGTGCAGGCGACGGCGTGGAGACCCCAGTCGGTGGCTGCGACGGTTATGTCCTTCATGCTCTTCCCCTTCGGTCAGGTTCGGGCCGCTTTCAGGACCGCTCCGCCGGTTCCGCCGCCTGGGGGGACGGGAGGGGGCCGATGGAGCGGCTCTGTGGGAAGAGTATATGGAAGAATCCTAACAATCGGTAACGCAAACTAGTTTCCGGGCTGTAATCCACATTCCGGTTTCAGCATCCGATCGGCTGTCCGTCGGCCGCCCGTTGCAGAAGCAAAGCGGACGGACGCCATTGCGGCCCGCCGATGTCGCGGTGGTAACGCTGCACGGCGTCGGCGATTCTGCCCAACCCCTCGCGGTCGGCCCAGAACAGCAGGCCGCCGCGCCAGGACGGAAAGCCGTAGCCGTGCAGCCAGATGGCGTCGATGTCGACCGGCCTCGCGGCGATGCCCTCCTCCAGGATCTTGGCGGCCTCATTGACCATGACGTAAAGGCAGCGTTCACGAACCTCCTCGTCGCTGACGGTGCGCGGGGTGATGCCGCGCCGTCGGCGGTCCTCCTCGATCACCGCCGCCACCTCCGGATCGGGGACCGGGGTGCGGCTGCCGGGCTCGTAGCGGTAGACGCCGGCCGCGGTCTTCTGGCCGTAGCGGCCGCGTTCCGCCAGCACGTCCAGCCAGTTGGGCGCCTGCGCCTCGGGGTCGCCGGCCTTGCGGCGCTCCTCGCGGATGCGCCAGCCGACATCGATGCCGGCAAGGTCGGTCATCGAGAAATGGCCGAGCGGGAAACCGAACCCGGTCAGCACGCGGTCGACCTGCTCGGGGCTGGCGCCTTCCTCGACCAGAGCCATCGATTCGCGCCCGCGCTGGTGCAGAATGCGGTTGCCGACGAAGCCGTAACAGACGCCGACCGCCACGCCCACCTTGCCGATCCGGCGCGCCAGCCCCATCACCGTCGCCAGCACGGTATCGGAGGTCCGGGCGCCGCGTACAACCTCCAGCAGGCGCATGACGTTGGCCGGGCTGAAAAAATGCATGCCCAGCACGTCCTGCGGACGGCCGGTCGCTCCGGCGATGGCATCGATATCCAGCGTCGAGGTGTTGGTGGCGAGGATCGCACCCGGCTTGCAGGTCTCGTCCAGCGTCCGGAAGATGGTCCGCTTGACCTCCATGCTCTCGAACGCCGCTTCAACCACAAGATCGGCGTCGGCGAGGTCGGCGTAGGACAGAGTGGGGAGAATCAGGCCCATCCGCTCCTCCACTTGCGCGGCGGTCAGCCGGCCCTTGCGGGCGGTGGCTTCGTAGTTGCGGCGGATGGCGGCTGTGCCGCGGTCGAGCGCCTCCTGCGCGCTGTCGACCAGAACCACCGGGACGCCGGCATTGGCGAAACACATGGCGATGCCGCCGCCCATGGTGCCGGCGCCGATCACGCCGACCTTGCGGATGTCGCGCGTCGGCGTGCCGGCGGGCTGGCCGGGGACCTTCGCCACCTCGCGCTCCGCGAAGAAGGCGTGGATCAGTCCGGCGCGCTGGGGTGAGTCCATGCAGGCCAGGAACAGCTCCCGCTCGCGCGCCGTGCCCTCGGCGAAGGGTAGGCTGACGGCGGCCTCCACCGCATCGACGATCCGGTGTGGGGAGAACAGGTGCGGCTGACGCTTCGCCAGTTCCGCCCGCCTTGCCGCGAACAGGGCGGGGTCGGTCCCGGCGATGCGGTCGGTGCGGGCGCTGACCGGCTGCGGCATCCGCCCGTCCGTGACCAGCCGTTCCGCGGCCCGCAGGCCCGCGTCCAGCGGCGAATTGCCGTCCTCCACCGCATCGACCAGACCGATGGCGAGAGCATCATCCGCGCCCACCGGGTCGCCGGACAGGATCATGTCGAGCGCCTTGGCCGCGCCGACCAGCCGCGGCAGCCGCTGGGTGCCGCCGGCACCGGGCAACAGGCCCAGCTTCACCTCCGGCAGGCCGAGCTTTGCCGATTTCAGCGCGACGCGGGCATGGCAGGCCAGGGCGACCTCCAGCCCGCCGCCCAGCGCCGTGCCGTGGATGGCGGCGATCACCGGTTTGGCCGAGGCGTCGAGGCGCGCCACCACCTCCGGCAGGGTCGGCGGAGCCGACGGCTTGCCGAACTCCCGGATGTCCGCCCCGGCCATGAAGGTGCGCCCGGCGCAGACCAGCAGCAGCGCCGCTGCCTCCGCATCGGCAAGCCCCGCATCCAGCGCCGCCACCAGCCCGCTGCGCACGCCATGGCCGACGGCGTTCACCGGCGGATAATCGACGGTGATGACGCCGATGCGTCCCTGGCGGGCGTACTGGACAGGATTGGACGGAACCGCTTCAGTCTGGGCCGGTGACGGCATCGGCGCTCTCCGAAAAGCCTTGAATCAGGGCACGTCGGCCCGTGGACGGCCAGTCTAGCAGACGGTCGGCCCGAATCAAGTTTTCGGAATATGGTTTTGCTATACGAAATTCAAGGTCATTGCGGTGCCGAGATCCGCATGACGAAGCCGGTCGGCTTGTCGGTCGTGCCGAAGGGGCCGGCGACCTTGTTGGCGACCGGCGGCAAGCTTTTCAGATAGACGGCGATGGCGCGGGCGTCCTCGTCGGTGAGCGCGGCGAAGGACATCCAGGGCATGACCGGCGCCAGCATGCGCCCGTCCGGACGCTTGCCGGTGCGGATGGCGGTGACGATCTGCTCCTCCGTCCAGTTGCCGAGCCCGGTCTCCTTGTCGGGGGTCAGGTTGGAGCCGTGGAAGACGCCGAGGCCGGGGATCTCCATGCCGACTTCCGACCCGCTGAGCGCGCGGGCCATGTCCGGCTTGCCCAGCAGATGGCCCGGCGTGTGGCAATCGCCGCAGCTGATGACGGTGACGAGATACTTGCCGCGGGCGAGCGTGTCGTCGGCCAGGGCAGGACTGGCGAGGGTCGCGGAAAGAAGCAGGGCGGACAGGGACTGGCGGATCATGAGAGTGTGCTCCGGGGATCTGGATATGGTGGGGAACCGGGCGCTGCGTCAGCCGCCCATCTGAGAGTGGACGGCGGCGACGATGGCGTCGGCCTGCGGCACGAAAGCCTGCTCCAGCGGGAAGCT
>JBKHVJ010000290.1:0-9688 GCA_046570145.1 Alphaproteobacteria bacterium | reverse complement strand
GTAGCAGGCGTCGTGACCGGCGCCCGACACGATGTCGCGGAAGCTGTGGCCGGTGCGCTCCACCCCCTTGCGGACGGCGGCGACGCAGGTCTCGTCGAACTTGATCGGGGCGTAGTACCAGATCTGCTGGAAATCGCTCTCCAGCCCGATCTCGCCTGCGATGCGCTCCACCTCGGCGCGCAGTTCGCCGTCCATGGCGGCGAGGATGCCGTCGTCCGGGTGGCGGAAATCGACGGTGAAGAAGACGCGGCCGGGGATGACGTTGCGGCTGTTGGGGTGGATCTGCATCAACCCGACCGTGGCGCAGGCCAGCGGGCCGTATTTCATGCCGATCCGGTTCACCGCATCGACGACGCGGGCGGCCCCCAGCAGCGCGTCCTTGCGGCGGACCATCGGGGTCGGGCCGGCATGGGCCTCCTGGCCGGTGAAGGTGATCTCGTACCAGCGCTGCCCCTGGCAGTCGGTGACGACGCCGATGGTCTTGCCCTCGATCTCCAGGATGGGCCCCTGTTCGATGTGGGCCTCGAAATAGGCGCCGACCTTGCGGCCTCCCACCTCCCGGTCACCGGCATAGCCGATGCGGGCCAGTTCCTCGCCCATCGTCTTGCCGTCGAGATCGGCGCGCGACAGGCCGTAGTCCAGATCGAACACCCCGGCGAAGACGCCGGACGACACCATGGCCGGGGCGAAGCGCGAGCCTTCCTCGTTGGTCCAGACCGCGACCTCCACCGGGGCCTCGGTGACGTAGTTCATGTCGTTCAGGCTGCGCACCACCTCCAGCCCGGCCAGCACGCCATAGACGCCGTCATACTTGCCGCCGGTCGGCTGGCTGTCGAGGTGGCTGCCCATGATGACCGGAGGCAGGCTGTCGTCGCGGCCGGGGCGGCGGGCGAAGATGTTGCCCATCCTGTCGACGGAGACGGTGCAGCCGGCCTCCTCGCACCAGCGCACGAACAGGTCGCGGCCCTGTTTGTCGAGGTCGGTCAGCGCCAGCCGGCACACGCCGCCCTTGGGCGTGGCGCCGATCTGCGCCATGTCCATCAGGCTCTGCCACAGGCGCGAGCCGTTCACGGCGACATTCTGCGGGGTGGACATGATTGCTCTCTCCTGAACGTCGTTCTTGTTCGGCGGCGATTATTCGGCGGCGGCTTCGGGGACGCGCATCGGGTTGCGGGCATCGTTGGGCCAGGTGACGTAGGGCAGGTCGGTCTGCTCCGGCACCATGGCGATGCAGTCCGGCACAGGGCAGACATGGCTGCACAGGTTGCAGCCGACGCATTCCTCGTTGACCACGGTGAAGATGCGGCGGCCGTCCCCCTGGTCGATGCGGATCGCCTGGTGCGAAGTGTCCTCGCAGACGATGTGGCAGCGGCCGCAATCGATGCACAAGGCGGGGTCGATCACCGCCTTGGTCGAGAAGTTCATGTTCAGGTCGTTCCAGTTGACGACGTTGCGCACGGCACGGCCGCTCAACTCGTCCAGCGTCCGGTATCCCTTCTCGTCCATCCAGTTGGACAGGCCGCCGATCATGTCCTCGACGATCTTGAAGCCGTAGGTCATGGCCGCGGTGCAGACCTGGACGTTGGTGGCGCCCAGCGCCAGGAACTCCGCCGCATCGCGCCATGTCGTCACGCCGCCGATGCCGCTGACCGGCAGGTGCCTTGTCTCCGGATTGCGGGCGATCTCCGCCACCATGTTCAGCGCGATGGGCTTCACCGCCGGGCCGCAATAGCCGCCATGGCTGCCCTTGCCGTCGACCACCGGGGTGGGCGCCATGGCGTCGAGATCCACCGCGACGATGGAGTTGACGGTGTTGATGAGCGACACCGCATCGGCGCCGCCGCGCTTGGCCGCTTCCGCCGACCACAGGATGTTGGTGATGTTGGGCGTCAGCTTGACGATCACCGGCAAATTGACGGCGTTCTTCACCCAGCGGGTGACCTGCTCCACCATCTCCGGCACCTGCCCGATGGCGGAGCCCATGCCGCGCTCGCACATGCCGTGCGGGCAGCCGAGGTTGAGTTCCAGCCCGTCCGCCGCCCCGGTCTCTGCGATGCGGCGGGCGAGGCCGGCCCAGGCCGTCTCGGTCATGGTGGCCATCAGCGAGACAACCATCGCGCGGTCGGGGAAGTCGCGCTTGACCTCGATGATCTCCTGCAGATTGACCTCCAGCGGCCGGTCGGAGATCAGCTCGATGTTGTTCAGGCCGATCATCCGGCGGTCGGTGTCGAGGTGCGCGCCGTAGCGGCTGGAGACGTTGACCACCGGCGGGTCCTCGCCCAGCGTCTTCCACACGACACCGCCCCAGCCAGCCTTGAAGGCGCGGACGACGTTGTAGGCCTTGTCGGTCGGCGGGGCCGACGCCAGCCAGAAGGGGTTGGGGGAGCGGATGCCGGCGATGGTGCTGCGAAGATCGGCCATGATGTGGCTCCCTTTCCTCAGGCGGTCAGGTGGCTGTGGATGGCGAGGGCGGCGAGTTTGCCGTCCTGCACGGACTGGACCGTCAGATCCTCGCCCGTCGCGACGCAGTCGCCGCCGGCCCAGACCTTGGCCAGCGTGGTGCGATAGGCATCGTCGATGGCGATCTTGCCGCCGGTGACCTGCAGCCCGTCCAGCGCGACGGCCGACAGTTTCTGCCCCACCGCCTTCAGCACCATGTCGGCCTGGAGGGTGAAGGTCTCGCCGGTTCCGGACAGCTTGCCGTCGCTCAGGCGGGTGCGTTCGAAGGTGATGGTGGTGTCGCCGATCTCTTTGGGGGCGGCGAAGGTCTTCAGCACGACGCCTTCGGTCTGGGCCAGTTCCTGCTCCCAGGCGGTGGCGCCCATCTGGGCACGGCCGCGGCGGTAGACCAGGGTGACGTCCTCGGCACCCAGGCGCTTGGCCTGGATGGCGGCATCCACCGCGGTGTTGCCGCCGCCGATCACCACGACGCTGCGGCCGACGGCGGGCGGCTGGCCGGGGGGAGCTTGGCGCACCCGCTCGATGAAGGCGGTGGCGTCCTCGACACCCGCACGCTCCTCGCCGGGGATGCCGAGGCGGTTGTTGGACCCCAGGCCGACGCCGAGGAACACCGCGTCGAAATCGGCGCGCAGGCTGTCGAGCGACAGGTCGGCGCCCAGCTTGCGGCCATGCTCCACCGTGATGCCGCCGACGCCGAGGATGAAGGCGACCTCGCGCTGGGCGAAATCGTCGGCCATCTTGTAGGGGGCGAGGCCGTATTCGTTGAGGCCGCCGGACTTCACCTTCGCTTCGAACACCGTCACCTCATGGCCGAGCGTGGCGAGGCGGTGGGCGCAGGACAGGCCGGCCGGGCCGGCACCGACCACGGCGACGCGCTTGCCGCTCGCGGCGGCGCGCGGGAAGGGGTGGGCGGGTTCGCCGTCGATCAGGCGGTCGGTGGCGTGGCGTTGCAGCCGGCCGATGGCGACGGGGCGGTCCTCCGCCCGATTGCGGACGCAGGACTGTTCGCACAGCGTCTCGGTCGGGCAGACCCGGCCGCAGGTGCCGCCCATGATGTTCTCCGACAGGATCGTCGTCGCGGCACCCTTCAGGTTGCCGGTGGCGATGGAGCGGATGAAGGCGGGGATGTCGATCCCGGTCGGGCAGGCCTTGATGCAGGGCGCATCGTAGCAGAACAGGCAGCGGTTGGATTCGGCCAGCGCCTGCACCGGCGTCATCGCCGGCGTCAGGTCGACGTAGGGTGTGGTCGGCTGGTCCGCGTCGGGTGTTGGGGTGTCGGCAAACGTAGCGATCAGGGTCATGGCGGATGGCTTCCCTTCGGTCGCAAAGCGGCGTGGCTACCGAAGCGTCAGCAACCCGTGTGCCAAACGATCCAACCAGCAACGATGAAGGGCGCACACGGCCAAAAAGCTGACTGTTCGGTCAGGAACTGACGAGATGGACAGGCATGGTCCGATCATGCCAGCCATGCGGATTGCACGCAACTCAGCCTTTTGGCGCCTCTTTTGGCGGCGATATGCAAGAAAATCCCTGGAGGTGCCGACATCAGAAACAGGAAATTGCGCCCTATCAAAGAGTTGCGTTGCGCAGACGCTGCCTTCAATTTCGGCAGCGCGTCCATGCAACAGGAATGGGGGTGTCGCCATGTCCGCTGTCTCCAGCCTCCTGATCGACCGCACCGCCACCCCCATCGGCGAGTTGATCGTCGTCGCTGACGACGAAGGCGCCTTGCGAGCCATCGACTGGACCGACCACGAAGTCCGGCTGCATCGCCTGCTGCGATTGCATCATCCCGACGGCTACGAATTGCGGCAGGCCGCCGATCCCGGCGGGCTGACCCGCGCGATGGACGCCTATTTCGCGGGCGATCTCGCCATCATCGACCGGCTGCCGGTGCGCACCGGCGGGACGCCGTTCCAGCGCGCGGTATGGGCGGCACTGCGCGGTATCGCCTGTGGGAGGACCGTCAGCTACCGCGAACTGGCGGCGCTGGCCGGGCGTCCGGCGGCGGTGCGGGCGGCGGGGCATGCCAACGGCGCCAACCCGATCGGCATCGTGGTGCCCTGCCACCGGGTGATCGGCTCCGGCGGGGCGCTGACCGGCTATGGCGGCGGGTTGGAGCGCAAGCGCTGGCTGCTGGCGCATGAGGGGGCGTCCTGCCCGGATCGCCCCCTCGGCCCTCGTGATTGATGCGGCGATCCGCCGTCAGGCGCCGAAGCCGCCGTCGATGGTCTGGAACGAGCCGGTGATCATCGCGGCATGCGGGCCGGCGACGTAGGCGGTCAGTTCGGCCACCTCGTCGGCATGGATGTAGCGCTTGATCGCCATGAATTCCTTCATGGCCGGCGCCATCGGACCGTCGGCCGGATTCATGTCGCTGTCGGTCGGACCGGGCTGGATGGCGTTCACGGTGATGCCGCGGTGGCCGAAATCGCGGGCGAGGCCGCGCACCATGCTCTGGACCGCCGACTTGGTCATGCCGTAGGCGGCGGCACCGGCGAAGGGCACGCGGTCGCCGTTGACCGATCCGATGACGATGATGCGCCCGCCCTCGTTCATGCGCCGGGCCGCTTCGACCGCCGCGTGGTAGGGCGCACGGATGTTGATGTCGATCATCCGGTCGACGGCATCCGGTTCGAAGGTCAGCGGATCGCCGATGATCGCCGTTCCGGCATTGACGACCAGCACGTCCAGCGCGCCGCGGTCCGCCACGGTGGCGATCAGGGCATCGCGGTCGGCGCTGTCGGTCTGGATGGCCTCCGCGCCGGTTTCGACGGCAAGAGCCACGGCGGCGTCCTTCGACCCGGCATAGGTAAAGGCGACGGTGCCGCCGGCCTTGGCGAAGCGGCGGACGATGGCCTTGCCGATGCCGCGGCTGCCGCCGAGGACCAGGACCTTGCGGCCGGTGAACTCACCCATGATGCGCTCCTTGTGAAAATATAGTGAACGCTATATAAATCTGGGCAAGGGATTTGCGCAAGGAGAAAATATAGTGACCGCTACAAAAATGCCTCCTGCAGGATCGTGCGGACCGCGCGGGCGGCGGCGGTCGTTCGATGTGGACGAGGCGGTCGAGACCGCGATGAAGCTGTTCCATGCGCGCGGCTACGACGCCGTGGGCGTCGCCGAGCTGGGGGCGGAGCTGGGGATCAAGCCGCCGAGCTTCTATGCCGCCTTCGGCAGCAAGGCCGGGCTGTTCGAGCGGGCGCTGCAGCGCTATGCGGCGGGGGAGGCCAACATCTTCGCGCGGGCGCAGGCCGGGGGCGGCGGCGTGGCCGAGGTGATCGAGCGCACGCTTCTGCTGGCGGCGCGGCTCTATCCGGAGCGGAACGGGGTGGCCGGCTGCCTCGTGCTCGACGGCGCGCGCAACAGCGCCGATCCGGAGGCATGTGCGCTGGCCGAGGCGCTGAGAAAGGCCGGAGTGTCGGCGATCCGCGACTTCATCGCCGGGGAGGCGCCGGAACGGGCCGGCGAACTGGCCGACTTCGTTGCCATCGCGATGAAGGGCATGTCGGCGGCGGCGCGCGACGGCGCGGACGAGGCGGCGCTCACCGCCTTCGCGGAAATGGCGAGCAGGGCCTTCCGCCGCGAACTGGCGGCGGAAGGCCGATCTCGCTGAGCGAACCGGCGGTCAGGCTGGCATCGCCTCGCGCGGGATGATGGCGCCGCGGTGCTGGATGACGGCGGCGGCCAGTCTGTGGGCGGCGCGGGCAGCCTCGGCCGGGCCTTCGCCGCGTAGGCGGGCGGCGAGATAGCCGGCGCTGAAGCTGTCGCCGGCCGCCGTGGTGTCGACCACCGTGGCGACCTTCTGCGCCGGAACCTCGACGGCCTCGCCATTCTCGATCACCACGCAGCCGGGCTGTTCCAGCTTCAGGACGATCTCGGTGACACCGGCGTCGCGGACGCGGGCCAGGACGGTATTGGCATCGGCGTCGCCATAGAGGTCGCGCAGGTCGGTGACGCCGGGCAGGGCGATGTCGGTCAGCCGCAGCATGCGGTCGAAGGCGGCGCGGGCGGTCTCGATGTCCGGCCACAGGCGCGGGCGCCAGTTGGTGTCGAAGGCGACCTTGCCGCCGCGCGCCCGCACCCGCTGCAGCACCTCGAACAGCCGCTCGCGGCCCTCTTGGCCCAGGATGGCGATGCTGATGCCGGACAGGTAGACGACGCCGTAGCCCTCCAGCGCCGCGGACAGCTCCGGCGTCTGGGGCAGGGCGAACAGCTCGCGCGCCGGGGCCCTGTCGCGCCAGTAGAGGAAGCGGCGCTCGCCGCTGGAATCGGTCTCGATCAGGTAGAGGCCGGGCAGGCGGTTCGGCACCCGCAGGACATGGGACGTGCCCACACCCTCCGCCGCCCAGGCGGCGACCATGCCGTCGCTGATGCTGTCGTCGCCCAGCGCGGTGACATAGTCGACCGGCGTGCCCAGCCGCGCCAGATAGACCGCGGTGTTCAGCGTGTCGCCGCCGAACCCCATGGTCAGCGACCCGTCCGGCCGCCGGAACATCTCGATCATGCATTCGCCGAGCGCGGCGACGCGGTTGGGCGTGTCGGTCATGTTTCTTCTCCACAAGCCGGGGAACGCCCCGGCAATTCAATCATGACGCCGCTGATCGGCGGACCATTCGTCACGCCGCGGAGCGGCGTAGCTGTGCCCGCATCCGTTCGCGGTGCGCGGTGTAGAGGCCGCTGGCGATGATCACGCCGGTGCCGACGAAGGTCCAACGGTCGGGAACCGCACCGAAGACGAGGAAACCCAGCGCGGTGGACCAGATCAGTTGGACATAGGTGAAGGGCGCCAGCACCGATGCCTCGCCCTGGCGGTAGGCCAGGATCAGCAGCCATTGTGCCAGCGTGTAGATCAGCCCGATGAAGGCCCCGAGCAGCATTTCCCATGGCGTCGGCCATGCCGCGTGCAGGGGCAGCAGCGCGGTCAGGACGATCAGGCCGGTCAGCGCGCTCCACACCATGGTGGTCAACGGGTTCTCCTGCACCGTCATCTTGCGCGTCGCCACCAGACCCAGGGCCCAGCTGAAGGCGGTCAGGATCGGCAGCAGCGAGGCGGGCTGGAAGCCATCCGCCCCCGGCCGGATGACGATGATGACGCCGGCAAGCCCGACCAGCAGCGCCGCCCAGCGGCGGATGCCGACCGTCTCCTTCAGCAGCAGGATCGACAGCACGGTGACGAAGACGGGAGAGACGAAGCTGATCGCCGCGGCCTCCGCCAGCGGCAGATGCTGCATCGCCATGATGAAGAACAGCGCCGAGCCCAGCATGCCCAGGCCTCGCACGACCTGCAGCCCCGGCCGCGTCGTCTTCAGCACCCTGAGCGAGCCGCCACGCAGCGCCAGCGGCATCACCAGCGCGGTGAAGACCACATAGCGCATCCAGGCGATCTCGGCCGGCGGCAGGGTCCGGGCGAGATATTTCGCGGTGACGTCGGAGCAGGACAGGCAGGCCACGCCAAGCACCACCAGCAGGATCGCGCGCATCGGCTCGGTGCCCTTGGCGCCCGATCCAACCGGTTGGATCGGAGGCTGCGGGGCGTTCACCGGTTCGGGACCGGCTTCGGCATCGCTGCGGTGGCCAGGGCGGTGGATGGAACTGTCTGGCATGGCGCCGGCTCGTCATCGGTCATGGGAAAGGGGGCGGACCCCTTACATAACCGCTCCCATCTGCCAAGGAGCGAATTCATCGGCGCCGACGCCGAGTTCCTCGCTCTTGGTCTTGCGGCCCGACGCGGTGTCGAGGACCAGCTGGAAGATCGCACGGCCGACCTCCTCGATGGAGGCGTCGCCGCTGGCGATGGCGCCGCAATCGATGTCCATGTCGTCCGGCATCTTGCGGAACAGCTCGCTGTTGGTCGCCAGCTTCAGGCTGGGCGTCGGCTTGCAGCCGAAGACGGAGCCGCGGCCGGTGGTGAAGCACAGCACGTTGGCGCCGCCCGCCACCTGGCCTGTCGCCGACACCGGGTCGTAGCCGGGCGTGTCCATGAAGACGAAGCCCTTGTCGGTGATCGGCTCGGCATAGCGGTAGACGGCGGTCATCGGGGTGGTGCCGCCTTTGGCGACCGCGCCCAGCGACTTTTCCAGGATGGTGGTCAGGCCGCCCTTCTTGTTGCCGGGCGACGGGTTGTTGTTCATCTCGCCGCCGGTGCGGCTGGTGTACTCCT
Organism: Alphaproteobacteria bacterium; assembly: GCA_046570145.1. Lineage (GTDB taxonomy): Bacteria > Pseudomonadota > Alphaproteobacteria > Azospirillales > Azospirillaceae > Azospirillum. The sequence goes on along the minus strand of JBKHVJ010000290.1, from coordinate 1,062 downwards.
CCCACCAGCCGATGCGCTCGACCAGCGCCTCGCCCACCTCGCGGCGGACGGCTCGGCGGGTCAGCAGATGCTCGGCGCCATAGACCTCCGGCGTCTCGCTCAGCACGGCGGTGCCGCCGTTGCGGACCAGCAGATCGACGGCATAGCCCAGCGCCGGGTTGGCGGTGATGCCCGAATAGCCGTCGGAGCCGCCGCATTGCAGCGCCAGCGTCAGGTGGCTGGCCGGCAGGGTCTGGCGGGTGACGTCGTCGATCTCCGGCAGCAGCGCCTCGATCCGGCGGATGCCCTCGCGGGCCGCCGCGGCGGTGCCGCCCATGTCCTGGATGCCGATGGGGATGACGCGGGCGCCTTCCTCCAGGCCGGTGGCCTCCATCAGCTTGTCGATCTGGTTCACCTCGCAGCCGAGGCCCAGCAGGATCACCGCGGCGAAGTTCGGGTGGCGGGCGTAGCCGGCGATGGTCCGGCGCAGCGTGTCCATCACCTCGCCGCTGCCGGCCATGCCGCAGCCGTAGCCGTGGGTCAGCGCGACGACGCCGTCGATGTTGGGATAGGCGGCCAGGGCGGACCCGCGGAAATGGTCGGCGATCATCCGCGCCGCGGTGGCGGAGCAGTTCACCGAGGTCAGCACGCCGATGTAGTTGCGGGTGGCGACGCGGCCGTCCGGGCGAACGATGCCCTGGAAGGTGGCGCGCTCGGCTTCCGGGATCGGCTCGACCGGGTGGACGTCGGCGCCGAAGGCGTAGTCGCGCTCGAAATCGCTGCCCATGCCCATGTTGTGGACGTGGACGTGGTCTCCCGGCTGGATCGCCGCGGTGGCGAAGCCGATGACCTGGTTGTACTTGCGCACCGGCTCGCCCGGCGCGATGGCGCGCACCGCGACCTTGTGCCCGGCCGGCACCGGCCCGGTGGTCGCGACTTCGGTGCCGGGCAGATTGGTGCCGGGCTCCAGGTCGGCGCCGGCGACGACGACGTTGTCGGCGGGGTGCAGGCGGATGGTCAGCGATGCCATGGGAAGATGTCCTTGAGGAGACGTGATGTCGCGATGTCCCCTCTCCCCCCGGG
>JBKHVJ010000289.1:0-8100 GCA_046570145.1 Alphaproteobacteria bacterium | reverse complement strand
CCGCGCGCGGGGCTCCGCGCGCGGCCTAGGCGGCAAGGACAGGTGTCGGCGCGCCACTACCTCAATTCAGATCCGCGCTACCGTGTTGTGGAGGCGCGCTACCGTCCTGAATCTCCGCGCTACCGTGTTTGGCGCTCGCGCTACTGATCTGCAGGTCAAAAATCGTCATTTACTACCGGAAAATTCAAGGGGCGGTTTTCCGGCAAAAGCCGGAAAACCGAATAATAACAAGGGGATAACCCGCATACCATCGCAGTCGGCTCGCTATTGCAAGTATAGCGGTCAACGTAGTAAGAGGCATGGTAGTGCCAGCTGCTTAGCGCGCCTTCCCAGAATGCCTGAACAATACGAAACACCCGCGCGGGTGATCCTGCGCGCGCGCCTGACGCGCGCCGAAAGAGCGGCGGTGCGCGCCCACGCGCGCAGCAAAGGGATGACCCTTTCCGCTGTGATGCGCGACGCGCTCGCGTCCGGCTGGCCCGCGCGCGCGCTGCGCGCATCCGGACTTTTCGGCGCGCAGGAGCGCGCCAGCATCCTTGATCTGATCGCGCGCTTGCGCGCGGCCGGACTGGGACTGAACGAGGAGGTGCGCAATCTGCACGGCTGCGCGGCGGGATATGGCGCGCGGCCCGACCTCGCGCGCATGCTTGAATGTCTGCTTGATCTGCTGGGCGGCGCGCGCGCGGCGCAGGCGTTCGTTGCGCGCTTGGCAGGGAACCGTCGGTTTGCGCGCACGGCTGTTGTCAGCGTTTCTCTGGATGCGTCGGTGGCCGACCAGCTTGCCGGCGACCTGCGCGCGTCGCATCTCCGGTCCTCCAGCTTCCTTCGTCGGGTCCTGCTGCATCACATCGGAGCCGACAAGCCGTTCCCTGCCCCGGAGGAACTGCGTCTCGCGCGTGGTCTACTTGTCCAGCTGCGTGGCGCGCGCGGAAATGCATCGCGGCTCTTGGTTGGAGGGTCGCGCGGGTATGTCGTGGCCAACACGGCGGATGACGGGCGGGCGTTGTTGCGCGCCGCCGAAGATTTCTGCGCCGAGTGCGGCGTGCTGATCGACCCGCTGGTCCGCATCAGCGTACCGTCAAAGGAGCAGCAGGATGGATGATCGCGCGCGCCTGAAGGATCTCTCGCGACCGCTTGGCCTCGCCACCCGCGCTCGTCAGGGGCGCGCCTTTGGTGGGCCATCGTCGGCGCCTCGCGCGCCGGCCATCGTCAAGAGCGTCAGCAGGCAACACGGACGGCAAGGCGCGCGCTCCACGCTGCGCTATGTCGCGCGGCTACGGGAAAGCGATGCGCGGTCGGGGGACGCCGAGCCTCAACTGTTCGACGAATGGGGTGATCCTGTGCCGCGGGGATTGGCGTTCGAGGCACTTGATCGCTGGCAGCTGGACGACGAACAGAGTGCAGAAAGCGATCTCACACGGGTTCTGCGCAAGGCAGATGCAGACGCGGAATGGCGGCGGCGTCTGCTTGCGTGGCGCGCGGGGGAGGCCGGATTTGGAGGTCCGCGTGAGTTTGCGCGAACGGCAGGCGTCCGGGCCCGGGGTGTACGCGCTGCGGCAACCCTCAGAGAGGCGGCGGACTTGGCCGTTCATTTTGTGCGGCCGGAGGACCTGCCGCCTGAGAGGAGATATGCGCGGGTGGCAACACGCCACCTGGCCGTTTCGGTGCCGCTTTCCGATGAGCGCCAAGCCGGACTGTTCGAGGTGACGGTGGCGGCCTTCATTCGGGAGACTTTCGCGACGGAGGGACGGCGGGTGCTTTGGGCGGTGCATCGCGAGCACGGCAAGGAGGTTCATGCGCACCTTCTGGTGCACAACACCGACGAGTTCGGTCGAGCATTGCGGTTCGGTCGTGGCGGCGAGGAGTTGGATCGCCTGCGTGAGGCGTTGGCACGGCACGCGCGCGGGGTTGGTCTGGACATCGAGGCAACCCGGCATGCCGATCGTTCAGAGCTTGTTGCCGCAGTGGTCGACGGCGCGGCCCGTCCGAGGTCCCATGTCCACTGGTCGCAGAACCTGGGCCGGGGGGCTGAGCGGCTGGCAGAGGTTGGTCCAGCATGGCTGCTGACACATGGGCTGGTCTATGCCGAACGTCTGCAGTCGGGAGGCGTCGTGGATCCGCAACCGGTAAAGCCGGCTCCTGGGGACAGGGGAATGCCGCGGGGTTACGAGGCGCTCGTCGGCTATCTCAGCGGCGGAAGCTATTTCCGCGGGCCGGCCGGCGGTGATCAGACCGCCGTGACCGTGGACGCAGTCGGGCGCTTCGCAGCTTTGCGCGAGGAGGAGGTCGCTCGGACAGGCAAGGACACGGTGTCGCGCTGGTTCCTCCTGAACAGCCCGGTCCTCTTCGGCGCCGTCCGGCGCGGCCGGCGTCCCAACCGAACTGTGATGACTGCGCTGTTGCGGCAGCTTCCGGAGCCGGCGGCCGTGGTCAAGCCGGCCGAGGTTCCCGCAGAACAGCTTGCCGCCATTGTGCGCCGGTTGCAGGCAGTCCAGTCGTCACGGAGCGCCACCTATCGCCGGGCCGTCGACATTCTGCGCCTTGCCCGTCATCGCGAACAGCTGGCGGAACGTCTGGAGTCCTTCGGTGGGGCAGAGGACCTCAAGGCGGCGGTTCAATTGCGGACATCGGCATCGGAGATGCGGCGTCTCCGGGTCGTTGAGCGACGGTCGGTCGATCCGTCGCAGGATTCCACGGTTGGACGCGATCATAAGGATCGCGGCCGTGGCAGGTGACCGGTGCCTGGAGTGGCATCTGGACCAGTGCAGACAGGAGAAAGCGATGGCACAACAGCAGGAATTGATGCGTCCGTTCTTCACCGCGGATTTTCTCGCGCGCTTGGTGCGGGATCCGACCTACAACGACGGCGAACAGACGACGACCGCGAGCCTTTTCGTGGAGTTCGTGGAAACCGTCGGCGACGGCGACACTGGCGTGCGCACCCGCTTCGGCGCTTTCCCGTTCAGGGCGTTCGGTGATGCCGCGGTGGCGATGCAAGAAGACGCGCTGCGCCAGGGGGATTTCATCGAAATCCATGGGGCGACCGTCGCCAGCCAGAAGAAGTATTCCGAGGGCGAGGAGGTCAAGGAGGAGATCAGCGGCAAGCCCGTGTTCGAGCTTTACCTGTTCATCGATGACCGCACGGGGAGCTATGTGCAAGTGTACGGTGCCGATGACGTCGAGGAGCCGGAAAAGCCGCAGCGGCGCAATCAGGGCCGCCGCAACGCTCGTGGCCGCGGGAGCGACGATCGCGGCGAGGGGCGTGACAGTGATCGCGGCGCACGCGGGAGCAACAGCCGCGCGGCGTCCGATCGTGGGTCGGAGCGTGGGTCGGATCGCGGCGGAAGCCGCGGTGCCGACCGCGGCGCGGACCGCGAAGCCGATCGGGGAGATGATCGTGGGCGTGCAACCTCCCGCGCGCCGGCGGGGCGCGATGCTGAGCGGAGCGGCGGCAGCCGCGGCGGCGGCGGCGGTGCGGCCCGCTCGTCCAGCCGCGGCGCCCGCGGCTAAAGGAGGGCGGTAAGGTGCTTGGGGGACTCGTCGGGCGCACTGTCGGGCGTCGGTATACCGTTGTCGGGTGGGGCGATGCCGATCTCGCCTGCTCGGTCATGACCTTGCGCGCCCACGATCCCCTGCGCGCCATTCATCTCGTCCGCAAGCAGCAGCGCCCCGACTGGCGGGCAATCGCCGTCTTCGAAGGAGAGCCGACGCTCGTCGCGGCTTGGCCGGAATTCCTGAAGCGTCTCAAGCGGATCGAGAGCCGCCCGGCCGAGATCTATACCGTGGTTGGGTTCTGGGTGGCGTCCGGAGAGGCCGCGGTGCGGACGATGGAAGCGGGTGGAGGCGTGGTTGCTTGCCTTCTCTATGTCGCCCAGTTGGGCGAGAGCGATGTGCAACTCATCGGCTGCTTTCGAGGCCAACCATCCCTCGTTCTCACCAGCGAAAATCTGCCTCCTGATTTCCGCTGACGCGAGGCGCTGCGGCCGGAACCAGACCTGGAACTGAAGGACGTTACGAGATCACCCATAAACCAGCACTCGCTGGAGTCGTATATTGGTTCACCATCATTGCGCCACCGGCGCGGCGGTCTCGATTTCCGGGCGCGCGCGCCGTGATACGAGCAACTCACCGCGGGGGCGTCGGCTTTCCCGCCGGGCGCAGTGGCTGGGGGTTCTGAGGCGACCCTGCCGGTGCATTGGCTAGCGCCGCGGTCAGACTGTCGGCGAGGCTGGTGATCCGGCTGAGCGTTGCCGTGAGCTGGGCCTCATCGGAACTGTGCTGCGCATCGAGACGGGCGAGGGACTCCTGGAGCGAAGAGATGTCCTGCCGCAAGCGCCCGGCAGTGATGCCGAGGTCATGATGGAGCGTTTCCAACTGCGCGGCAGCATCCGCCGCCTGCTTGGCCAGGATGGCTGTGGCGGCCTGCTGGTCCGTAAGTCGCTCCAGCCGGGCTGCAAGACCTGCGATCTCGGCCTGCTGGCGATTGCTGCTGTCCTCGGCTCGTGCAAGGCGATCGGCCACGGCGTCTCGAGACGCGTGGGACGGTGGGAGCAGGGTCGTAACCGTGGGAGCCGACAGGAGGGCGGTACCCGCTGATACCGCTGTCAGCATCGCGAGAGCCACACCGCCGCGTGGAGCCCGTTTGAAGTGAAGATGGATCCATTTGCCTCCCACTCTGGAGGCGGTCTCTCGTGCCCGGACACCACTGGCCAACACTGCCGAGATCGAAGCTATGCGGGATCGGGCCAACCGGGCCACCTTCCTAATCCACGCGACTATCGTTGGACCCCCAGCCGCAGTGTCTACTGGGATATGCGATTGCATAGCCGAATAATCAACAGATGCGAGCGACATCCGGTCGTCGGTCTGCGTTACCGGGATATTTGCGCCTGTCATGGTGCCTCTTCGGGCCGGGATACATACGTGTGCAACTTTGCTTCGAGTATTATCCTGTGTATAGTGGCAACGCATACGGTAGCAACCCATTCGAGAGTCGTGGAGCAGTGGTGGCAGCACCAAGTAGGGTGACGACCGCGGCCGCACTGGCGGTGCTGTTGTCCGCAGGCAGGGCGCTGCCCGCTGAGCGAAGCCTCACGCTTGAGGTCGCGCGCGGAACGCTCGTGTCCCTTGAGGCCCTCGGGCGCGCCATCGATGCGAAGGCGGAACGGAGACCGGCCGGATTGGCGCGCTCCGGCAACAGCGGAGCGGTCTCTGTCGGCGCCGAATGCGACAGCCCGATACGGCAGGCGGCGGCCGCCTTCGGCGTGCCGGAGATGCTGGCTCTTGCCATCGGCCAGGTTGAGTCCGGAGGACATCCATGGGCGGTGAATGCCGCTCTGACAGGGCGAAGGTTCAACTCTCCGGCTGAAGCCAAGGCCTATGTCGCGGAGGAGCGCCGGCAGGGGGTCGGGACGATAGATGTCGGATGCCTCCAGGTGAGTCTTTACTGGCATCCCGATGCGTTCGAGACGCTGGACGAGGCGTTCGATCCGGCGCGGAATGCGGCGGAGGGATTGAAGCGCCTGGCGGCACTGCGTCGGTCCACGGGGTCTTGGACGGATGCGGTGGCGCGCTACCACGGCGGACCTCCCGAGGAGCAGGCCGAGTACGTCTGCCGCGTCCTCCGAGCTTACCGCAGGCTGATGGGGCGGCCGGCGCAGGGGTGTGATCCGGTCGCCAGCAGCGGAGCGATGTCGCTTGCGGCGCTGAAGCCGAGCGAAGACGTGACCAAGCGCAATCGCCTGGCTCAGGAGAGGCTGGAGGAACTCGGCTTCGAGGTGGGCCGCAAGGACAGCGTCATCGGCCCTGCCACCGCGTCTGCGCTGATGGCGTTCCAGGCGTCGCGGCGGCTGCCGCGGACCGGCCGGCTGACGGACGAAACACTGACAGCGCTTGGACTTAGCTCAGAGGCGGTGGAGATGGCCAACCGTGAGGCCGGACGATGAAGCGTCGCATGCCCGGCACGGCCCTCATGTCGACGGCGCTCAGCGCGTTGCTGTTCGTCACGGGATGTCAAACGGCTCCGGATCGTCCGCCGATCCCAGCCCAGGAGGCACCGGACCTGAAGGCACTGCGGGTGCCCGAAGCATTGGTCATCGGAGAGTCCCGTGTGCGGATCCCCGTGCAGGACGTTCCATTCGTCGTCAGCGCCGCCGAACCTTCCGACCCTCTGCCGGCGGCGACCATCCCGGAGGCGGCACTCTATGATGTCGGGCTGCTTGAGGCCCTCGAGACCATGTTCGCGGCAGCCAAGGTCCCGGTAACGGTGATCGCGAGCCCGAACGTCGACCAGCGTCGCATCACACTGCTACAGCGGAGGCCCGTCCCCTTGTCGGTGCTCCTCGAGCAGTTGGCGCTCGATCAAGGATTTTTCTATACATACAAGGACGGCGTGCTGAGGGTGTCGCGGGAGCGCTCGTTCGCGGTCACTCTTCCACCGATTGGCGCGGGCGCAGTCAGTCCGGCATCCATCCAGTCGACGGGCGGGTCGACCGGGACGTCCGGCAGCCAATCCAACACGACGGGGGCCACTGGCGGGTCGGGAACACCGACAGCCGCCGGCGGTGGCGGCGCCTCGAAGCGCATCGATGACGGTCTTGATATCTATGCCCCGATCCAGACCGCCATCGAAAGGCTGGGGGGCTCCAACGTTCTGGCTTCGCGGTTGAACCGGGTGATCGTATTCACGGCCACCCGCGACAAGCTGCCGATGATCGAACGCTATCTGAACGAGCTGCGCAGTCGCGGCAAATTGATCCTGGTCGACACCTGGGTGGTTGAGGTCCAACTGTCGGACACCGCCGACATCGGGATCGACTGGAGCAAGGCGCAGATCAATTTCGGCGGCGGCCGGCAGTTGAGCTTCGCAGCGAGCAACAAGGCTCTGGAGGGTTTCACGCTCGGCTTCAGCGGCAGCTTCGGACGGACAGCGCTCGACATCCTCGCGAATTTCCTCGCCGGCCAAGGTACGGCGCAGACTGTGGCCGCTCCGCGCCTGATGATGGTGTCGGGGTCCCGTGCCGATTTTACGTCCGGCGAAAACATTCCCTATGTGCAGGCGGTGAACCTCTCGCAGGGGTCCACCGGGACCCTGCTGGCCGGCGGCAGTGTCGTCTATGCGAATGTCGGGTTGGCTATGTCGGTCGTGGCCGATGCCATGCAGGACAGTGTCTTCCTGTCGCTTGGTCTGCGCACGAGCAGCCTGGTGGAGTTCAGACGCTTTGAGATCGGCAGCGTCGTGTCCGACGCGCCCCGTCTCACCGAGCGGACGTACACCGCGGAAGTGCGCCTGCCCATCGGCGAAGCCGTCGTCATCAATGGCATCCGGCAAGGCGGTGACAGCGTCACCAAAAGACAGATCCCCGGTGTCGGGGAGGTTCTTCCTCTCGTCGCCGGCCGGAACACAGAAACGCGGTCCCGCTCGGAACTGGTGGTGGTGCTGCGACCGCGTGTCGTCGAGTTCGAAGTGGATCGCAGCATCGCTCCGCCGTCCTCGAGGGAGCCCGGCCGCGCTCCGGCTTTGCCCGCCCCCGAAGATGGCGATCGTATCGAACGCGACCGCGTAATCCGCAACCGCCAGAGCATCGATCAGGAACTGGAGCGCGACGGCTTCGCACCCACCAGGCTGGCACCGTCGACGGGAGCGACAGGATGACAGACGAGAGCCAGAACCCGCGCGGTGCGCGCCTTTCCCGTGCCCCTCGGTTGGGCGTCGCGGCATTCCTATGCGCGGCCGTCGCGCTGGGCGCGAGCGATGGGGTCATGGCACAAAGCCGCTCAGGCGCTCAGGACAGCGCGAACACGGCTGCGGTGAATCCGTTCCTGCCGCCTGGTGCTGGAGCCGCGGCCGGCCGAAGCGCGAACGGCCGTGACGACGCCGCAGCTGCCAACGAAATGAAGTGCGAGGTGTTGCTTGCCCGCGTCAGCGCCCGGCAGGAGTTGCAGCCGCCTCAGAAGGCGCAGGCGGAAGACTGCGCCATCCAGGCGCGCATCCCCAAGCAGGGGCAACTGATGGCTTCGGTGGACGAGTTCGGCGAGCGTCTGCGCGGGCTGGCGGCGGTCGGCAGGTCGGGAGGGCTTCTCCTCTTCCGCCTGGGCGAT
>JBKHVJ010000288.1:0-11368 GCA_046570145.1 Alphaproteobacteria bacterium | reverse complement strand
GCCAAGCACCCGGACATGGTGCTGCTGCACGGCGGCAGCCCGAAGGGGGCCGAACGGATCGCCGCCTGCTGGGCCGAACACCGCAAGGTGGTGCAGGTGCTGTTCAAGCCGGATTGGGCGCGCCACGCAAAGGCCGCGCCCTTCAAGCGCAACGACCGCCTGCTGGAGGCGCTGCCGGTCGGCATCATCGCCTTTCCCGGCTCCGGCATCGCCGCGAACCTTACCGACAAGGCCAAACGGCTCGGCGTTCCGGTTTGGCGCTTCGGCGAAGGCGACGCGTAGGCACTGCCTTTCCGGCGATCCGCAAACGCGGATCGCCGCCGTTCCGTAAATCCGTTGATCCGGACAACCGAATCGGTGGATGAATGGCGGGAAATGACCCGTAGCAGACATCCGACAGCGTAAATTCAACGCCGGTTTTGCGCCCATGTCCGTCGTTGACCACGAAATTGGTATCCTTCGGAAGCGGATGTTCATTCGCCCATGGCGGTTCCGCTGGCTAGGGCTGGGTATTGAAGTTCAGCATGGACCCTCGGCGATACCCGCTTGACGCTAACAGCATATTTTCAGACTATTAAGATATGACACGCTCAACTCTCCAGTATTCGTCGCAAGACATTTTTGATGGTCTTCCTTAACCGAAGGACGAACCGTTTCGGCAGGTGACGAAGCTGGCTGTTTGGGCCCCCGCTGGAAATGAGCATTCTCACGCTGGTAAGTTGCAACGATAGGAAGGAAGGAACGAGCTTTGCCCCCGCCTGGAAATCAATATCTCGACGCACGCCACCCGTGGGTTCCTAAGCACGGCTATGTGCTGTCGATTACGACGGAGCGGTTGGAGGAGCTTGAGAGCGATCTCGCAGCGCAGAGCACCTGTAGCCAAGCTGTTCCAAAAATCCCGGCGGCAATGCGTCGACGCTGGATGCTGTGCTTCATCAGCGTCAAGAAGGGGTATCTCACGCATGTAGCTCGTAGCGTCGTCTACTACCCGGCTGAGTCCGGTAAGGACAAGCTTGATATCTGGAACGTCACGTCGTTCGCTAAGCCCGTGCACATAAAGGGGATCAAGGCGAAGCTCCAAGGCAGACAGGCGTGGCGCGCGAAGCAGGCGCTTGGCGGAGGCCACGTCTCGGCGGCAGCCTTCGAGCTGATCATTGAAGCTCTGCATCAGGTCGACGCCAAAGCTTTCGGGATTGCGGAGGGGTTGATCGATCGCCGATCGCCTCCGTCTGACCCCACGCCAACCCAAGCTAAGACAAATTGGGCCTATCAACGCGATGCAGTTGTCACGTCGCTGGAGATTGCCCGGATACCCAAGGAGCAATTAAAGGTCTCGCCTCAGCTCGATGGGAATGCATCAGCAGGCGTGACGTCGATCTTCGACAGCGATGACGATATGACGTCACTGGAGGATTTGGTAATCCTTCAAGACCTCGACGAAGCCCACGAAGATTGGAAGTTCATCAAACGCCAGCGTTATCCCGCGAAGTTGTTCACTAACGGCGATACCAAGCTTACTATCATTCTAGCGAATAAGTTGCCACTCGAAAGGCAGCTCGGAGTTGACCTTATTTACGTCAACGAGACACTAAAATCTGTTGTCTTCGTGCAATACAAGATGTTCTCCGGCGTTGATGGCGAGCGCGGCTACAGGCCGGACGATCAGCTAGGCGCAGAAATCGCGCGGATGGATGCAGCGGCGGCGAAGCTTGCTGCGATCCCGGCAGATGAGAGCTGCGATGGATATCGCTTCGGTACAGATCCGTTCTTTCTCAAGTTCTGCAGCAAGCTTTTGTCGCATGAGGACAAAGGGCATGTGCCGGGTATCTACGTTCCCCTGAGCTACTGGAAGAAGCTGGTGAAAACACCGGCTGTCAAAGGCAAGAGGGGAGCTACAGTCGTATACGCCGATACTTTTGGACGACGACATTTTACACCGACGCACTTCATCGATATGGTCGGGCGCGGCTGGATCGGAACCTCGGCTCTTCAGACGAATGTCCTCGCCCCGTATCTGAGGGCAGCACTGCAGGGAAATCGTGGACTCGTCCTTGCGGTTGAATCGTCAATGGCAAGCGGTCGGGATGAAGATGATGGTGACGAGGAAGGTTATGAACTGCCTCGCCGGGCCGTAGCGTCGCCTAAGCCCCGGTACCCAGGAAAGAAGCCAAAAACGATCCAGATAAGGACTGGGCAGACGCGCAATTTAAGCCTGCGCCACCCTTGGTCTGCACATTACCTTTGCAGCTCGTAGTTAATTTTAGCAGCAGCATCATTTTATAAAGAACGTTATTGTCCACCTTTGAAGTGGGCGCGCGGATCGACTGGGCTGCGACCTAGGTATTACTAAATTTTCATGTGGTGCACTCTAGATTTACACACTTCTTTTAGGAGAGGGAAGTATGTCCGAAGCACGATACAGCGCAAACTCGGCAGAAAGAATATATAATATTACGGTGCTAAAAGGAAAATGCCTAAATTACAACCAAGAGCTTCTTGCAGTTATTTGCGACAAATTTGATCTTCCGCCTGAGTTTGCGGGCAGCACGTTTTTTACCGCTATGTCTGATGTCCTAGATGTGCTTCTATTTATATTCCTAAACGAAGAAGTTAGTGCGAGCCTAGAAAAAAGAGGTCCTCTTGGAGATATTCTAGCTAAATCTATAGAAAGGCATTATACTGAATCGGATCATACATATCTCTCCTATTGCGATGATATCCAGCACATGTTCTCAAAACGCGTGGATTTTGTTATTGGGAGCTGTCTCTTGGACTTTACAGTAAGCTCTTTTTCAGTATTCGAAAAATGGGTGTGCTCGGCGTACGAAGAAGTTCGTCAACGCAGAAAATCAAGCAACAAGAAGATTGCGAAGCTACGAAAAATGATCGGCAAATATAATAGTATTACAGTATCAAGTCCAGAAAAAGAGCTTGCGCTTAAGAGGATAATGGATAATCGCTCATCTTACATTTCAGGTTTTGAAAAGATAAATTTTACCATGTCTAAGGTTGACCATAACTACTTAAGGGAAAAGCAAAAAGATTTAGAAACAATAGAAATGTACAGCAAGATGCGAAATACTATACATAATCTTGGCATCCATATCAATAAACAACAATATGCCTCGAACACAAATAATTGCAGAGCCAAACTGGAGCCTGGTAAGGCCTATTACACTGACACTTACAGTCATAATATACACTTATGCAATGAGCTTGTGGAAATATACAAGGCAATGATATGTAGCCTCGATTTATGCAGCTTGAGTAGCTTAATTGAATTAGGTGACCGGGATACATTGGAAAACCAGACAATATTTAAATGAATCAAAAGTCTCCTAGCGCGAGACGCCGCCCAAGTTTAATGCGTTGAATGTCCGCATCCCGAAAACACCAGCGCACCTTTGGATTATAACTCGGGTGGTTGCATTGTTATTTTTGGCAAACTTACCAATACCGACCCCAAAAGCTACCACTTTGTATCGACCAAATGTGGTCATGGCAAATCAGCAGCGCAACGTCCGCTCCTGGCGGATAGTGTTGAAAAAGTCAGTGTTGCCGGCCGTCTGAAGCCCTGATTCAATCCTCCTTGGCAAGAGGGAGGACGCAGCGATGATGGGCGAGCGGACGGTGATGCAGGAGGCGCTGTTTTACGAGTTCAGCCTCGAGCGGCACGTCCCGTCGGATCACCTGCTACGCTCGATCGACCGGTTTGTCGATCTGTCCGGCATCCGTGCCCATCTGCGGCCGTTCTACAGCGAGATGGGGCGGCCCTCGATCGACCCGGAGCTGATGGCCCGGATGCTCATCATCGGTTACTGCTTCGGCATCCGTTCGGAGCGCCGGCTGTGCGAGGAGGTGCATCTGAACCTCGCCTACCGCTGGTTCTGCCGGCTTGGCCTGGAAGGGGCCGTTCCCGATCACTCGACCTTTTCCAAGAACCGCCACGGCCGCTTCCGGGACAGCGACCTCTTGCGGAAGCTGTTCGAAACGACCGTACAGCGCTGCATGGAGGCCGGGCTTGTCGGCGGTGACGGCTTCGCGGTCGATGCCAGCCTGATCCGCGCGGACGCCAACAAGCAGCGCTCGGCGGCGGGATCGGAGCAGGTCGACTGGGAGGCGATGGCGGCGACCCGCCGCTCGGTCCGGGAGTATCTCGACACGCTGGACGAGGCCGCCTGGGGTGCCGCCAGCGAGGTGAAGCCCAAGTTCGTCTCGCGCTCGGATCCGGCCGCGCAGTGGACGGGGGCGCACAAGAGCCATGCCTTCTTTGCCTATGCCACCAACTACCTGATCGACCTCGACCACGCCGTCATCGTCGATGTCGAGGCGAGCCGTGCCATCCGCCAGGCGGAGGTCGGTGCTGCCCGCACCATGCTCGACCGCACCCAGGAGCATTTCGCGCTTTATCCCGCGCGGCTGGCGGCCGACAGCGCCTATGGTTCGGCCGAGATGTTGGGCTGGCTGGTCCATGAGCGTGGGATCGAGCCGCACATCCCGGTCTTCGACAAATCCGAGCGCCGCGACGGGACCTTCGAACGGGCCGATTTCACCTACGATCACGAGGCCGATGCCTATGTCTGCCCCACCGGCAAGGAGCTTCGAACCGCGGCAGAAGACCTATCGAACGCCGCGCCCGCTTGCCGACGCGGACGGCGTGATCCGCTACCGCGCCAGCACGCTGGACTGCGCGCCCTGTCCGCTCAAGCCGCGCTGCTGCCCGAACACGCCCGCGCGCAAGGTTCCGCGCTCCATTCACGAAGGGGCCCGCGATCTGGCGCGCGCCATCGCCGCCACCGACGCCTACGCCACCTCGCGGCGCGAGCGGAAGAAGGTCGAGATGCTGTTCGCCCACCTCAAACGCATCCTGAGGCTGGACCGCCTGCGATTGCGGGGGCCGAACGGGGCGCGCGACGAATTCCACCTCGCGGCCGCCGCCCAGAACCTCCGCAAGCTCGCCAAGCTCATCCCGATGCCGGAACCCAGGCCGGTATGAGGGGAATGTCCCCCCTGACCCTTCGCTGGCGCCGCAGCGGCTCGCCGCCGACAGCCGACTTTTTCAACACTATCGGCGCTTAGCCGCCATAAACATGATTAAAAGTTACATGGCGCCCGCGCTGGCAAACCCGCGCGCCGGGCTCTTGTGAACCGAGCCTCCTGCGGAGTCTCGGGCCTTCGGCCTTCGATCCCTGCCGCTTCGTTCCCAGATGGGTTCATCCCACGAAAACGCTCGGCGCTTCGAAGGCGCGCCGGATGCTGCCCGGCGCACAGCCGCGCGACGATCCCTTGCCCAGTTCGAAGCGTCGCACCGCCGACACCGACAAGGCCGCCTTTTCGGCGAGGGCTTCCTGCGACCATCCGAGGCGTGTTCGGATGAGCCGGCACGGCTGCTGGGTCACGCCACCACTCTCCACCGGTACGACGAAACGCCGCATGCCGCCATCATGGGCAGGATCGGTTCACAGCCCTTCTTTTCGGATCCGGGCCGTTGGCGCCGGCCATCGCAGTGATCGCCGGAAACCGCGCTGTCACCGTCATCGGGTTTTGGCACCCGTGCGTTCGCATGGTCTCCCGGGTCCATGCTCCGGTGCGTCCACCGCGTCCTTTCCTGCTGGCGACCCTGACGCCGGGTTCGGCTGCGGTGGCAGCCCGACTTCGATCCCGCAACGGCTTGGGCACGACCTTCTTCCCCGCCGTGCTCGGCGGATGCCTGTGCGCGGCTTCCTCGCGCGGCAAGAAGCTCGTCCCCTTGACCGTCCTCCGCTGCGCTGTGGCCCTTCGGGTGCGGGCCGGTCGCCCGGCGTCGTTTGATCGCCATCAAGGACGCGATGGTCGCGACCGCATCCAGCACATGGAGACGAAAATGGCTCAGATCGGCACCTTCACCCGCAATGACGATGGCTCCTTTGCCGGGACCATCAAGACGCTGACCCTCAACATCAAGGCCCGCTTCGTTCCCGTCGAGAAGGACAACGAGAAATCTCCCGACCTGCGGGCGCTTTGCGGGCCGATCGAAATCGGCGCCGGGTGGCGCAAGGCCGCCAAGGACACTGGACGTCTCTACCATTCCGTCAAGCTGGATGATCCGAGCTTTCCTGGCCCGATCTACGCCAGCCTGGTCGAGATCGACGGCGGTTACGCCCTGATCTGGTCCCGCTGAGGTCCGCGTTCATCGGCTGCGGCGCTCCATCCGGAGCGCCGCGAACCGGCGGGAAAGCCGGGGGACGCGATTCCGGGACAGTCCCCCGTCCCCAAACGTTGATCTGTCTCTTCAGACCTCCCAGCCTACCATGCCGGATCGGCCCGCCTCGAGGACGAGCGGTTCCCCCAAAATGCTGCGCATTTCGGCTCCCCCGCCCACCGGCTGGTCAGCCGGTCGCCTGCGGCGATCCTCGACCCGGGCCGATCCGGCATCGTGGGGACCCTCCTGTCTTCAATCAGAGGAGGGAGCGATGCTCACCATCGACCGCCAGATCCAGGAGTTGCGCGCCGAACTGGCCGGCAGCGTCCTGACCCGCCGTGAACGCGTCC
Source organism: Alphaproteobacteria bacterium (assembly GCA_046570145.1). Classification (GTDB taxonomy): domain Bacteria; phylum Pseudomonadota; class Alphaproteobacteria; order Azospirillales; family Azospirillaceae; genus Azospirillum. The sequence continues at coordinate 4,837 of JBKHVJ010000288.1, read as the reverse complement.
AGGCTCAGGCGGCGCTGACCGCGCTCATCGCCCGGCGGGCGGCGAGGGAGCGGGCCTTCGACGCGCGGATTGCCGAGGATGCGGCGCCCGGTTGAGGCGTTGTTCCGCCCGCCGGGCGGTCCCCGGAATGACCGCTCCACCACCGGCGGGAGGGAGCGGCTATTCCGCCGTCTCCGCGCTGGCGGTTTCGTATTCCAGCAACGCCGCCGGGGTCACGCCCAGGGCGTCAGCCATCTCCTTCACCACCGTCACGGTCGGATTGCGCGCCCCGCGCTCGATGCCGCTGATGTAGGTCCGGTGCAGCCCGGATTCGAAGGCGAACTGCTCCTGCGACCAGCCGCGCGCTCGTCTGATCCGCTGAACGTTGAGACCGATCCGCTTGCGAATGTCCATCCCGGCAGAAAGCCATCTTGCAGCCGATCAGTCTACAGACTATGAGTAACATTGCGCGGTGACCGGTTGCGCCGAGGCGCCGCGCACCCGTTCCGCGCGGGGGCAGCCGGCAGAAATGCACTTAGAAAATCCGACACGAGGAGGGCGACGCCCACATCGGCCTGCGGGTGAAACTGCGCCGCACCCTGGCCGGCCTGTCCCAGAGCGCCCTGGCCGAACGGGTCGGCGTGACCTTTCAGCAGGTCCAGAAATACGAGAATGGCGCCACCAGCATCACCGCCGCGCGGCTCTGGCAATTGGCGAACGCCCTGGATGTCCCGGTCAGCTTCTTCTTCGACGGCCTGCCCGGTGCTGGACGCGGTGGAGAATTTGACCCTCCGCCCCCGGAGTTCGACCGCCGGAAAACCCTGGAGTTGGTGAAATGCTATTATCGGCTGACTCATCCCGCGGTTCGCCATCGTCTCTTCGACCTGCTGAAGGCGACGGTGTCGGCCTTGGAAGCGGGGGACACGCCTCACACCGGAGGCTGATCGGTTTTGAAGCGAACGCCCGGACCTTTGCCGTCAACCGCCTCGATCAACTCCACGCCGGCGGCATCGAAGGCGCGCAGCAAGGCTTCGATGGTGACCGGATGGGCGTTCACAGCGCCCCGGGTCGCTTCCAGCCGCTTGATGGTCGGTTCGGACAGCTTGGACGCGAGGGCCAAATCCTTCCGCTCCCATCGGAGGAGGGAGCGCGCGGCTCGGAGTTGTTCGCCGGTCGGCACGGTGCGGCTTTCGAATCTTATCCTATATGGGATAAAATAATCCCATTTGGGTTGACGCGGAGCGGTGCGTGCTCTAACGTAGAGGGATAAGTGACCCTGAGTCTGCCGGCAAGCGCCGGACACAGCCACCGCGCGGATGACGCGGCCCAAACGGCATTTTTCCATTTGGCTGGATCTCAAAGAGGTTCCCATGCCCGCTCCGACGCCACCGGTCGCTGTCCGGCCGTCAACCCTTCGCGCTTGCCTCGCGGCGGCGGCTCGTCTGCTGAACGCGGCGGCGAGGGACCCAGACGGTTTGGAGCCCTTGGTGCCGCTCTGGCGGGAATGGCGGCGGGCTGCCGCCGCAGTCAACCGGTCATGCCGGGCGGCGCAAAGGCTGGAACGCCAACTCATGGCCAGCATCGGCCCGCCGCGCGTCGAAGTGCCGCTGGACCCGCCACCCTCGCAACCGGTCTACGCGTCCGACGCCCGCGCCATCGATCGATTGCTCGGCACCGACCTCGTCAGCCACCCCTTGCGCGACCGCCTCAAACAGGACCTTGCGGCAACGCAGGCGCGCTGGGAGCGGGAGTCCGCCACCAGTGGCCTGAACACCGCCAAGACGGAGGAGGCCGCCGCCAGCCAACGGGCCGAGGCGGTGCTGGAACTGGCGGCGGCGACCCCGGCGCGTTCCCTGGTCGGGGTGCTGGCGAAACTCACCATCGCCGCCGAATGGGGAAGCCACGATCCGGATCATGACGCCCAGCCCTGGCCCTTTCTGCACAGCGCGCTGGCTGATCTGGTGAGCGCGGTGGCGGCCGCGCGAAGCACGGATACGCCGGCACCGTGACGCCCACCGCTGGGTAGCGGCCGGCGAAACCGCCGATACGGAAAAGCGGAAAGCCGGAAGGCCGGATTCACGGATTTCCGCCAGCCCACATTGAAATTGCCGCGCATATGCGCAAAATTCGACGGGCTTCAGACGAAAGTTCGTTGGAACTTCGACCCCTTTGACCTCAAAGCAAGGGTGGCGGTGACGCTGTGCCATATCCACGTATGCTATCCAGCGCCGTCGCCGTTCGGGTGGCTGCCCGTCAGTTCGGAGAGATAGGGGTGATGGGACGGAAGCGTCAGCAGATCGCCGGGAAGAACCTTCAGCGCTTGGGCCAACCGGCCGAGCGTGACCACCGTCGCCTTGTGCTCGGCCCGCTCGATTTGGCCGACATAGCTGCGGTCGATGCCCGCCCTGTGCGCAAGATCCTCCTGCGTGATGCCCCGCTCACGCCGCAGACGCCGGATTTTCGCGGCGAGTATGTCGGGCAGATCCTCCATCGCCAGGATGGAGCCTCATTGCGGGAGATGTCTCCACGGGATACATCTCCCATTCCGACAGCGTCTCCCTGGTCCGGGGGCCTTTGTGTGGGTTTGGTTCGGTGGAAGGGAGCGCACGCATGAAAAAGCCGCGCATCGACGCGCCGGTCTTCGACGAGGCGCCCAGCGACGAGGCGCTCACCGAGTACGACCGGCTGCATCTGGTCACCTACCTGCGCCTGCTCGACGCGGCGGCCGAGGGCGCCGATCCGGACGAGGTGGCCCGCATCGTCCTGCGCATCGATCCGATCGAGGAGCCCGAGCGCGCCCGGCGTGCCCACGCCAGCCACCTCGCCCGTGTCCGTTGGATGACCGAGAACGGCTACCGTCACCTGCTCGGGTCGAGCTAGGCCGACGGAGCCACTGTGGCGCGACCGGTACCGGATCGCGCCGGCTGGGCGCGAAATCCCCGTGCGATCAAAGACTTTCCCCCCTTTCGATCGGAGGAGGGCGAATTGGGCTTATCGCCCGATAAGCCGCACCGGCCTAGCGGCGTCGCATCCCGTCCGCAACCTCACCGTCCGGATGCGCATCCGTCCCTTCCATTCGTGACGAGGACGGTTCCATGACGAACACGAAGGACTGGCGGTCCGCCGCCGCCTACGCCGACACGGTGTCGCTGTCGGTCTCCGGCTGGGCGTGGGAATTCCTGCGCCGCAACCCGGACTATCGGGCCGAGAGGCGTGCGACGGTGGCGCGGATCGTGGAGCGCGCCGCCGTCGCCCGTCGTTGGGGGTTGTCCTGTCGTCGAGGATCCGGACCGCAGCGGCCACGACACGGCGATCTTCTGGACGCCGGACCTCCTGCCGGGGCTGGTGCGGCTGGTCCCGGCCCCAATATCCGGGCGAGTGGTCCCTGCGACCGCTGATCCCTTGACCGGGCCGGGGCGGCGGGCGGTGCTGCCGACGCCGGACGGTCTGCACGTCGTCATCGCCGATGGTCCACGGGAGCGGCGCTTCCTCGTCCTGGCCCCCGAACTGCCCGAGCCGGGAACGCCGTTGTGGGCCACCGTGGCGTTCGACGCCCCGCTTGCGCCGCAGATCGCCGGGATCGAGCGGTTGGCGGCGCTGATGACGGAGTCCGATCCGCCAGCCGAGTTGACCGGCTACCAGACCGACATGCTGCGCCGGGTCCTGCAAGGGCTCGACGCCACGCTGGCCGGGGCCAGCCTGCGCGACACCGCCGCCGCGGTGTTCGGAGACCAGCGGACATCCACCGACTGGTTCCGCTCCAGCCCCTTGCGCGATCAGGTCCGCTACCTGATCCGCCGGGGCCGGCGGCTGATGACCGGCGGCTATCGCGACCTGCTGGCCGGCCGGTTCGGGCGCGGTCCCGCGTAGGCTGTCACCGAAGGGGCCGGGGGACTCCGGCCCCTTCGGTCTTTCCCCTCCCCGGCAATTCGCTGTTTCCGCGAGCCTTCCTCCACCGTGCACCACCACTCCCGGCGGTGCGCTGCGGTTCAAGGAGGCTCGCACATGTTCGACACCACCAGCGGCTTACCGCCACGCTTCCTGCGCACGCCCGAGGCCGCGCGCCTCCTCGGCCTATCCGGCCGGACGCTGGAGAAGCACCGCGTCTACGGCACCGGCCCGCGCTACCGCAAGATCGGCGGGCGGGTCGTCTACGCACTCGACGATTTGAAGGCTTGGGCCGACCAGGGCCTGCGCACCTCGACCTCCGATCCCGGGACCGGCACCGTGCGGCTGGCCCGGCCGGCGACGCGCTGAGGGCGGCGCGATGGACGGGCTTCGCAACGGCAATGCCGCGCGCCGGCAACGCGATCTGTTCGTCACGCTGCCCGGTGACATTGCGGTGCGCGATCAGCAGGACCTGATGGCGCATCCCTTCTTCTCGCTCGCCAAGTCCCGGCGCACGGTGCCGATCGACTACGCCGCCGGTGACGTGCGCATCCGGGTCGAGGGCACCGCCGAGCACGGCATCGCCACCATCTGGGACGCCGACGTGCTGATCTGGGCGGCCAGCCAACTGGTGGAGGCGCGCGACGCCGGCCTGCGCACCGCCCGCCAGTTGGTGACGACGCCGCATCAGATCCTCACCTTCATCGGGCGTGGCACGTCGGTGCGCGACTACCAGCGCCTGCGCGCCGCCCTCGACCGCCTGCAGGCGACCACCATCGTCACCAACCTGCGGCAGGCCGACCAGCGGCGACGGCATCGCTTCTCCTGGATCAACGAGTGGAAGGAACGGGCGGATGCCGCCGGCCGGCCGCTCGGGCTGGAACTGATCCTGCCGGACTGGTTCTACCAGGGAGTGCTGGAGGACGCCTTCGTCCTCACCATCGAGCGGGACTATTTCGATCTGACCGGC
>JBKHVJ010000287.1:0-6793 GCA_046570145.1 Alphaproteobacteria bacterium | reverse complement strand
ACGGCGTGTCGATCTCCGGCTTTTCCCAGCCCAGCGGAACCCCGCTGGCGCTGGAGCCGCGCGACGCTGCGAAGGCGGCCCGGTCCGATCCGGCCGCGGCACCATCGACGCCGACCATTCCGCCCCTTCCGAGCCCTCCGACCCCATCGACGGCGTCCCGGCCATGACCCGCCTGTTTCCCTGGCTGGCCCTGCCGCTGCTGGCGGCCTGTGCCACCGAGCCGCCCTCGGTGCCGATTGCCGGGCCGCCCGATCCGCCTCGCATCTACACGATGGCCGATCTGCACGTCCCGCCGACGCAGATGCAGCGGGAACCGAAGGAGACGCTCGGCGCGCGGCCATCGCGGGCGCAGACCCGCAGTTGGGTGGGGCAGGCCAACGAAGCGGCCCTCGACCTGCCGACCGTGACCTGCTTCAAGGGCAAGAGCTGCGAATACTGGTACCAGCCCGACCAGCAATATCTCGTCTACATGGCCGAGGCGAACCAGACCTTGGTCTGCCTGAAGCCGGGCGAGGTGGTGCGCGACATCGTGGCGCCGGGCGCCCAGGTGTGGATTCCGCACCAGCCCTACAGCTTCGGCAAAGGCCGGCAGCGCACCGAATGCATCGCCTTCATGCCGCGGCGCGCCGGGATGAATCAGCAGATCTCGGTCTTCACCAACGAGCGCAAATACGACCTCAACGTCGAGACCCACAAGCGGGTTCATCACGTCGAGGTCCGGTGGCGCTATCCCGAGGACTGGCTGGCGGCGCTCAACGGTTCGCCGACCTTGGCCGGCGGCGCGGCCATGGAAGGGCGCGACCGGACCACCGAGCTGGCCTATCGCGACCGCCGCTGCACCTACACACTGGACGGCGACACGCCGCAATGGCGCCCGGTGCCGACGGCGGACGGGCAGCCGCCGGTGTGCGACGACAGCGAGGTGACGGTCATCAACTTCACACCCGGCGTACTCGGCGCCTACGGCGCTCCGGCGCTATGGCGTGTTGCCGAGGATGGCACTCGAACGCCTGTGCAGTATGGCAGGATGAACGCGACGTACCGCGTCGCCGGCATCCACGATCATCTTCTGCTGAGCCTCGGCGCCCAGGAGGTTCATATCCGGAGGAACCGGCCATGAGTGCGCCCGGTACCACGCCGTTGACGCCCGACCCACTGGAGCGCCGCCGGGTCATCGTCTCCGGCCCGCACCTCGTCCGCATCCTGCTGGTAAGCACCGCGGTGATTGGGGTGGGGCTGGTGGCCTACATGGTTGGCCGCGGCCAGGGAGAGGAGCCGGTGTCGAAGCAGCCGATCCTGTTCGACCATCGTCCGCCCAAGAGCATGCTGCCGAGCTACGCCGATCTGGCGCCACCCCCGCCGCCGGCTCCCCGCGTCGAGGTTCCGAAACCGGCCCCGGCGCAACCAAAGCCGCAAATGCGTGGGCCGGCCAAGGAGGACGAGCTGCGCAAGAAAGCGCTTGAGGCTGGGGTAGGCGGATGGAGCCGCAAGGAACCAGGGGAGAGCGCCCCTGCCGGACGCCGGGAAGGGAGGGATTTTGCAGCCGCCGGTGGGGACTGCACCGTGCCGGCGGGAACGCCGTTCCCGCTGCAGACCATCAGCCGGGTCGTGACGGAGCAGGGCGGCGTGCTGACCGCCCAGGTGACGCAGGATGTTTGGGACGCCGGCTTCGCCTGCCTGGCGGTGCCCGCCGGATCGCTGGTGACGATGGAGGTTGGCAGCAGCGTCACCAAAGGTCAAAAGCGCATCGTGGTCGCTAAACCGATGATCACCCGGCCGTGGCCGCGCAATGACACCGTTCAACCGGCCGCCGCGGTAGTCGATGCGACCGGTGCCGGAGGCCTGCCGGGCTCGGTGGAGGTGCCCTGGGTTCAGACGGGTCTGCTGATCGGTGCCAGCGTAGCGGTGGACCTTGCCTCGGCGGCACTGACCGGAGGCGGCAGCCTGCTGGGCACCATCCTCGGTCGCAGCATGGAAAGTCCGCTGGATCGCGCGGCCAAGGACATGCTGGAGAGGGCGCCGGTGATCATGCTGGAGGCTGGCGAGCCGCTGCTGCTGGTGCTGCGCGGGGCCTTGCGGGCGGATGATTTCAGATCGTAACCAGGCGATCAGGAGGGATTGCTCGAGGCATCGTCAGTTCCGATTTCCTTGAGGGAGCGGGCGATGGTGAGAAAACGTTGCGCTGCCGGCGTAAGCCCCGAGGTTGGCCAGGTCGCGACAGTGGTCACCTTCAATGGGGGCGACAGAGGCCGGCTTACGATGCCTGGAGTGGCGGCGAGAGCCGAGCTCAAGGCGGGTAGGGCCGTAATACCGAAGCCGGCAGCGACCAGCATAAGCCGGGTTTCCAGAAAGAAAACCGGTGAGGTGATGCTGATCGTGAGGCCGGCAATTCGACTGGCATTCAATAATGCGTGGCCGATCCCATCGTCGTCGTTGCAGCTGTCCAGGATCAGGGGAACATTCGCCAGCCGGCGGATGTCGATGATAGCGTCTGTGACGAGGGGATGGGTTGTTGGCAGCACGAGATGGATGTCTTCATCCCACAGGATTTCGGCATGCTCGACGTCAGCCGTCAGGGTGGAGGGCAACAAAGCGAGGTCGAGCAAGCCGTTGTTCAGCATCCATTGGTGACGTGGTCGCGGCACGTCGCTGACAGTCGCTTGGCCGGAGGTGGAAATTTTCCGAAAGCGGCTCAACGCATCGGTAAGCCTGATAGTGACGATGTCACGCGTGATCCCGAGACGCAGTGGAATGGCCGTACCGTCTTGAGCTTGTCGGGCGATTTGCACCGCTCGGTCGAGTGATGAGAGGATGTTCTGGGCTTCATTCAGGAACATCTCCCCAGCCTGGGTCAGGCGCGTTCCCGATGGACTCCGATCGACCAGAGATGTGCCGACATCGGCTTCCAACGAGCGGATCGACTGGCTGAGCGCTGGTTGTCGAAGCCGAAGCTGGCGTGCAGCCCGGTGAAGGCTGCCTGTCTCGGCCAACGTGATGAAGTGACGAAGATGACGTAGGTCCATTTTAGATCTTTGATTATTGAATGATTAACAAAAATCCGATATTCAGGGACTCCGTGGTGAAGATGAGGAGTATTTATTTCAGTCATTTTTCAGAAACGCGGGATGATGGAATGATATTCAAGCTTCCGTGATTTGGTCATATCGGCTTTCCAATCACCTGTTTTCTGGACCGAAACAACCCCTTCATCAGCAGTGCAGGAAGTTGTGCGGTCAGCGATAGTCCCAAAAGCTTGGCTGCTTGCCAACAGTCTTCGGGCTTGATGACCATAACGGCCGACATGGCTCCCATGATCTTGCCCTTAATGATTATGGCATCTCCCTCACGATGAATGGATTTGATGTCGATCATCTCCATTCCTTCCTTGCTGAATACCTTCATGATGCCCGCTCGCCTTATGAAATATTGCTGTTTGGAAAGAGTGGCGGTTGCTGGTGAACCGCCCCGCAACCGCCGTTTCGTCAGGCGGCGACGACCTTGTCGAAGTCGATGCCGAACTCTTCCATCAACAGCCGTGCGACGTTTCGGCCGGAAGCGGCGGTGACGCCGCCGCCGGGATGGGTGCTGGCTCCGCACAGGAAGAGCTGATCAACCGGCGACCGGTATTGGCCCCAGCCGGCCACGGGGCGGTTGCCGCCAATCTGCCAGGAATAGGAACCAAAATGAAGGATATCGGCGCCAATCATCGCGTTGTTGTGGCGCTCGATGTCCAGCGGCGTCATGAACGAGAAGCCGAGGATGTTGTCCTCGTCCATGTTGGTGGTCAGCGCCTTCAGATCGTTCAGAAAGCCCTGGGCGACCTCGTTGCCGATGTCGTCCCAGCGCTGCGGACCACCATCCTTCAGGTTGTACGGGCAGAAGGCGTACATGTTCAGCACCCGCTTGCCCTCTGGCGCGCGTCCGCCCTTATCGACCGAGTCCTGCGTCACATAGGCGACGAAGTCCCGCCGGGGATAGCCCCGCTCGAGATCTCGGAACGCTTTCTCGAATTCCTCGGCGTTGGAATGCGACCGCTCGACCCAGAAGAAATCATCGACCGCCGGTCCCACCTTGTACTTCGGAGCTTCCTTGAGGGCGACGTGCATGTTGAAGGGCTGGAAGCTGCTGGGCTTCAGCCCGCGGATCCGTGTCTCGAACCCATCGGGCAGCGCGACGCCGGGCACCATGTGCGGGAAGATCTGCTTGGCGTGGAGGTTCGTGACCACCGCGCGGGTTGCCAGGATTTCCTCGCCGCTCTCCAGAATGACGCCGGTCGCTTTCTGGCCGTCGAGCTTGATTTGCTTGATCGGGCTGCTGGTCCTGACCACGCCGCCGTGCGATTCGAGGCAGGCGCGCAAGGCGTCGGCGAACGCGCCCGACCCGCCGGCCGGCACACCCACTCCGTAGCGGTGCATAAAGGGCAGGATGATGTAAAAGCCGAAGCCGGTGCCGTTGTCGAACGGGTTGATCATGGCTTCCGATGCGTAGCGCGCCAAGGCGATCTTGACCTTGTCGTTCTCGAACCACTCGCCGATCAGATCCCAGGAACTGATGGACATGGTGCGCAGCAGTTCACGCCCCTCCGGGCTGCTGTCCATCAGCATGGTCTGGTGCCCGTAGCTGGGCGGCGTGTTGAACATCCCCGTGACCATCAGGTCGAGCGTCCTGAACACATGTTCGTTGAAGCGGCGATACGCGTCGGCGTCCTTGGCCGAGAATTTGGCGATGGACTGCGCCGTCTTCTCCAGGTCGGTGTAGAATTCGAGCGTGGAGCCGTCGTCATAGAAGATCGACGTCATCTTGTCCGGATTGAGATAATTCAACCCGAACGTCGACAACAGCTTCAGTTCGTCGTTCCGCAGCAGGGGGTTGGCCTGCAACAGCGTATGGGCGACGGAGCAGACGTCGTGCTTGAAGCCGGGGATGGTCAGTTCGCGGGTCATCACCCCGCCGCCGACCTTGTCGTTCTTCTCGACGACGCAGACCGTCAGGCCCGCCTTGGCCAGATAGCTGGCGGCGACCAAGCCGTTGTGCCCGCCGCCGGCAACGACGATGTCGTAGGTTTCAACCATCGGAATTTCCTCAGGAAAAATGTGTTCCGGACGTCCATGGCCGGACCGTCACGCTGGAAAGGGTTGGCGGCCTGTTCGAAGAACCCCGAACGGAGGCGCCGTTTCGGTCTTTACTGGAAATCCTCCAGCGGACGGACGCTCGGCCCCAGGATCGGGCCGGTCACCTCGTGCCCCCACAGGCTCAACCGCTCCGGGTTCAGTTCGAAGGGATCGCCCGGCCATGGCTCGAATTCATGGATGGCTTCCACCACGAAACCCGACGGCGTGAAATGATAGAAGGAGAGGTGCGGATCCTGGGTGTGCTGGCCCAGCGTCATCTGCATTTGGATCCCGCGCTTCTGCACGATGTCGTAGGTTTCGCCGAGATCGCGCAAGGTGGCGAAAAAAATGCCGATGTGCTGCAATCCCATAGAGCCCGGCCGCAGACCATAGGCGATGTCGTGGCTGGTCTTGTTGTTCAGCTTCGAGCGGAAGAAGCCGGTCTTGCCCTTGCCGGCACCCGCCCCATACCAGTGGAAGCCCATGACGTCGATCAGGAAGCTTTCCAGAGCGGGCGTGTATTCGGGGGTGATCACGACGATGTGACCGAGACCGCGCTCGTCGGCGACGAATCTGCGGTTGGGCAGGCCGGACACGAAGGAGTGCGGATCCCACTTCTGCCCGTAGAACAACTCGTGCTGGAAACCGACCGGATCCTTGAAGCGGATCAGTTCGCGCACACCGCGGAGTTTGCGGAGCGCCTCGTCGCCAACGGTGATCTCGACGCCGGCCGCCCGGAATTTTTCGACCGCGGCGTTGAACGCCACCCGGCCGACGGCTTCCCAGCCGATGTAGCTCACGCGATCGATCGGACCGGGGTGGATGGCGATGCGGTGACGGCGGTCGTCCATGCGCAGATACAGGGATTGCTCGTCCCCTTCCGGCGCGACGCCGACCCCCATGCCCAGCACGTTCGGCCCGTAATCCCGCCAGGCATCGATGTTCGGCGACTCGATGCCGATGTAGCCAACGCCGATGATGTCCATGTTTCGCCCCCTGGGATAGCTTTGACGTATTGGTTCGGGCGCGTTCCGCCGAGGGCACGGGCCGCGGCAGGCCGAAACGTCCGGCGGCCCGTGTCTGGTTCCGCAAGCCGAAGGCTCGCGGTTTCGGTGGAGTCCGGGAACCGCCGGTTCCCGAATGCGCGGGCTTCGGTCAGAGCGCCGATTCGGCGGCGGCGGCGGCGAACATCTTGTTGATGTCGCCGGAGGTGACCGGACCGTCCTTTCGGACCTGGGGAACCGCACCGCCAAGGCCGAGCATCGGCTCGGTCTTCACATGCTTGGCGCGGGCCTTGAGGGCGCCGACCGTGCAGTTCTCGCGCCCCAGGACGGAGAACGGGTCGTAGGAGAACTCCCGCATGACGTTCAGGTGGGTCACCTTGTCGATCGTGTCCTTGGACAGGTGCTTGAGGTCTTCCCACAGCAGTTCGGCGGAGTCCGGCCAGGTGCAGTCGGAATGCGGATAGTCGCATTCCCAGGCCACCATGTCCTCGCCGACGTCCTTCAGGTTGGCGAGGCCGAAGCGGTCCTCGATGAAGCAGGTGATGATGTGCTTGCGGAAGATGTCGCTCGGCATCTGCCCTTCGAAGTTCGACCCGGTCCAGGCGTTGTGATGGCGGTGGGTGAAGTCGGCGCGTTCGAGCAGGTAGGGGATCCAGCCGATGCCGCCCTCCGACAGGG
>JBKHVJ010000286.1:0-19208 GCA_046570145.1 Alphaproteobacteria bacterium | reverse complement strand
TTCTTCAGGTCGACCAGATTGGCCTCGACCGTCGGGTCCGGATGGTGGTTGGGGAAGTTGCCGTCGATGTCGTCGAACAGCAGGACATGCTTGCCCGGCAGCTTGGCGGTCAGGCGGCGGAGGATCTCGCCCGACGCGCCGTTGCCGGCGTCCCAGGCGATCTTCAGGTCGCGGGTGCCGTCATAGTCCTTCAGCAGGCGGGCGACATACTCGTCCTGGACGTCGATCTTCTCCGACGAGCCCTGGCCCTGCTCCCAGTCGGCCTTGCCCGCCATGGCGCCGAGTTCCAGGATCTGCTGGCCATAGACCGGACCCTTGCCCAGCATCATCTTGATGCCGTTGTAGTCCGGCGGGTTGTGCGAGCCGGTGATCATGATGCCGGCCGCCGCCTCGCGGTCGCGGGTGGCGAAATACAGCATCGGCGTAGGGCCGAGCCCGATCCGCAGGACATGCAGGCCGGTGGAAACCAGCCCCTCGACCAGCGCTTCCTCCAGTTCCGGCGAGGACAGACGGCCGTCATAGCCGACGCAGACCGTCTTGCCGCCCTTGCGCACCACCACGGTGCCGAAGGAGCGGCCGACCGCGCGGGCGTCGGCGGGGGTCAGCGTCTTGCCGACGATGCCGCGGATGTCGTACTCGCGCAGCACCGTGGGGTGGAAGGTATGGGCTTCGCTCATCGTCTCGTTAGTCCTCTGTTGGACGCCGTCTTTGGACCTTAACCGCGGTCCATTCCACCCGCCGGCGACGGCCGGCCGATGGAGCTGTAGGTGAAGCCGGCCTTCGCCATGTCCTCGGGGTTGTAGATGTTGCGCAGGTCGATCATCACCGGCCGCTTCAGCATCGACTTCACCCGACGCAGGTCGAGCGCGCGGAACTCGTTCCACTCCGTGAGAATAGCGACGCAGTCGGCCCCTTCCAAGGTGCCGTAGGCGTCCTTCGCCCATTCCACGCCGGGCAGAAGCTTTTCGGCCTCGTGCATCGCCGCCGGGTCGAAGGCGCGCACATGGGCGCCGGCCGCCTGAAGCGCCGGGACGATGTCCAGCGAGGGGCTGTCGCGCATGTCGTCGGTGTTCGGCTTGAAGGCGACGCCCAGCACGGCGACGGTCTTGCCGTCCACCGACCCGCCGCAGGCGGCGACGATGCGCTCGGCCATCTGCTTCTTGCGCTTGTCGTTGATGTCCACCACCGTCTCGATGATGCGCAGCGGGCTGCCCACCTGCTGGGCGGTGCGGACGAGCGCCAGCGTGTCCTTCGGGAAGCAGGACCCGCCGTAGCCCGGGCCCGGGTGCAGGAACTTCTTGCCGATGCGGCCGTCCAGACCGATGCCGCGCGCCACGTCATGGACGTTGGCGCCGACCTTCTCGCACAGGTCGGCGATCTCGTTGATGAAGGTGATCTTGGCGGCCAGGAAGGTGTTGGCGGCGTATTTGGTCAGTTCCGCCGTCTCCAGCGAGGTCACCACGATCGGCGTCTCGATCAGGTAGAGCGGCCGGTACAGCCGGCGCATCACCTCGCCCGCGCGGTCCGAGGTGGCGCCGATGACGACGCGGTCGGGCCGCATGAAGTCGCCGATGGCCGAGCCTTCGCGCAGGAATTCGGGGTTGGAGGCGATGTCGAATTCGGCGTCGGGGCGGACGCGGCGGATGATCGCCTCCACCTCGCGGCCCGTCCCGACCGGGACCGTCGATTTGGTCACCACCACCGTGTAGTGGTCGAGATGCTGGGCGATCTCCTCGGCGGCGCCATAGACGTAGGACAGGTCGGCATGGCCGTCGCCGCGGCGCGACGGGGTGCCCACCGCGATGAACACGGCGTCGACGCCCTGCATCGCCTCCTTCAAATCCAGGGTGAAGGACAGGCGGCCGGCCGCGACGTTGCGGGCGACGAGGTCGTCCAGGCCGGGCTCGTAGATCGGAATCTCGCCGCGCTTCAGCCGCTCGATCTTGCCCGCGTCCTTGTCGACGCAGGTGACGTGCACGCCGAACTCCGAAAAGCAGGCGCCGGAGACCAGGCCGACATAGCCCGTGCCGATCATCGCTATGCGCATCGCGTCCCCCTCATGTCCTCAAAAGGAATGCTGTCTGTCTCTGGGATGCCCTCGAGGGGCGTTCCCAACGTCCGGCCTTCGATCGGCCGGCTCATTCCAAGGCGCCGCACAAACGCGCGTGCCCGCCGCCGTCCGGGTCAGGGGACGGGGCGGGCGCGGCATCATGCATGCTGCCCGTCGGTCAGCAATATTTGCGCAGCATCTCGCGCACCTTGTCGGCCATGTCCGGCCGGTTCAGCGCGTGGGCGAGCGTCGCCTCGATGAAGCCGACCTTGTCGCCGCAGTCGTAGCGGGTGCCTTCGAAGCGCAGGCCGTGGAACGGCTGGTTGCCGATCAGCTTGGCCATGGCGTCGGTCAGCTGGATTTCGTTGCCGGCGCCGCGCTGCTGCTTTTCCAGATGGTCGAAGATTTCCGGCTGCAGGATGTAGCGGCCGATGATCGACAGGGTCGACGGCGCCTCGGCGGGCTTCGGCTTTTCCACCAGGCCGCGGACGGTGGCCAGACGGCCGTCGTCCTTCTCGACGTCCAGGATGCCGTAGCTGCTGGTGCGCTCGCGCGGCACGTCGACGACGGCGACGATGTTGCCGCCGACCTCCTCGTACGCCTCGACCATCTGCTTCAGGCAGGGGGTCTTGCCCTGGACATAATCGTCGGGCAGCACGATGGCGAAGGGGTCGTTGCCGATCAGGGCGCGGGCGCACCACACGGCATGGCCGAGGCCGAGCGGAACCTGCTGGCGGGTGTAGAAGCAGCGGCCGGGAGCGATCTCGCTGTGGCGGACCTCTTCCAGCGCGTCCATCTTGCCGCGCTCTTCAAGCGTGCGGTTCAGTTCGGTGTCGGCGTCGAAATGGTCTTCGATGGCGCGCTTGGAACGGCCCGTGACGAAAACGAAATCCTCGATGCCGGCGGCGCGCGCCTCTTCGACGGCGTGCTGCAGCAGGGGGCGGTCGACCAGGGGCAGCATCTCTTTCGGGATGGCCTTGGTGGCCGGCAGGAAGCGCGTGCCGAGACCGGCGACCGGGAACACCACCTTGCGCACGGGTTTCCGCATTGGACGTCTCTTGTGGTTGAGGCGAAATCAAATCCATGGTCCCACGGCATTGCCCGACCGCAAGCGGAGCCGGCGGAAGCACGACCGTGTTCCCGGGCTTTCTGCCACGCCTTCCGCGACTGCGCAACAAACCTTCCGAGACCGGGCAAAAGGCTAGTCCCGGCGGCCGAAATCAAATGAAAACCGGCCGAATGTCCTCATTCCGGCCGATCTTTATCCGCAAGGTCCGAAGCTGCCCCGAACCTTCCTCATAGGCAGTAACGCTTGTAAAAGTGCGGAAAACCAAAGGCGCGACACCGTGCCGCTGACCGTCCGGCCCCATCGCCCCGTCATCGCTGCGCCGGCCCGCTTTCCGTATGACATGCGGTTCACGGCCCTTGCGCGAAAGGCACGGCGGCGGCCATGTTGCGGGCCATGACCCCCGACTCGCTGCGCGCCCGCGTGCTCCATCAGGACGAGCTGTGCTTCGTCATCGACAAGCCCGCCGGTCTGGCCGTCCACAAGGCCGGACGCATCACCGACCATCTGGAGCTGTATCTGCCCTTCCTCGGCGAGCCGGACGGCGAGCCGCCGAAGCTCGCCCACCGGCTGGACCGCGACACCGCCGGCTGCCTCATCCTGGGCCGCACCCCCTGGGCGCTGAAGCGCTTCGGCCAGATGTTCGCCGCCGGCCATGTCGAGAAGACCTATTGGGCGGTCGCCGACGGCATCCCGGCGGCCGAATCCGGCGTGATCGACCTGCCGCTGCTGAAAAAGATCGAGCCGGGCGCGTCGCGGTCCTCCTGGACCATCCTGCCCGATCCGGCCGGCCAGCCGGCGGTCACCGAGTACCGCGTCCTGGGCATCGGCGCCGACGGCCGCTCCTGGCTGGAGCTTCGCCCGCGCACCGGCCGCACCCACCAGATCCGCGTCCATTGCGCCGCCATCGGCTGTCCGCTGGTGGGGGAGCCCTTCTACGGCCCCGAGCGCCTGCCCCCCGGCAACCTGCACCTGCTGGCCCGCTCCGTCGCCTTCCGCATGGCCTTCGAATATGCGGCGGTCGGTGCCGTCGCCCCGGCGCCGGCGCACATGCGGGACGCTTTGTCCGCCTGCGGCTGGCAGGGCCAATAAAGGTGTTTCCACGCAAAAGGGGGGCTGCCGTCCCGTTCGGCCCGGTTCGCTGTTAAAGGACGAGGTCCCCACAACCGACGGAGCGATCAGGATGGCACAGGCGGTCACCGACAACCACGCCATGAACCGGTTCGAACTGGCGGTCGGCAACCAGACGGTCTACGCCGACTACCGCCGCAACGGCCGGACCCTGGTGATTTCCTATGTCGAGGCCCCGCCCTCGCTGCGCGGCACCGGCGCCGCCGGCCGCCTGATGGAAGGCGTGATGGAGGCCGCCCGCGCCGAAGGGCTGAAGATCGTCCCCCTGTGCAGCTACGCCGCGATGTGGATGCGACGCAACCGGCAGGACGACCTTCTGGCGTGAGTCCCTCCGCCTGCCATTGAGAAAATCAATGGAAGTGCTGAAAACTATCAATTTCCCATGAGGTCCATCCCTCGTTAGCGTCCGGCCCATGGGCTGCCGCAGTGCGGCAAGACCCACGCTGACGATCAAGACGAGGGATGATCCATTATGGACGCGCTGCTGTCCGCACCGATCCTGTTCTTCGGCCTCGGTGCCGCCATCGCGCTGACCGGGGCGCGCATTCCATTCCCGGAGGGCTTCGGCAAGGCGCTCGCCGCCTATCTGCTGGTCGCCATCGGCCTGAAGGGCGGCGTCGCGCTGGCCGGTGCCGATGTGGGCTCCGTGTTGCCGCTCCTGCTGACGGCCGCGCTGCTCAGCCTGCTGATGCCGATCCTGGGATTCGGCCTGCTGCGCTCGGCCGTCGGGCTGGATCAGGTCAATTCGGCCGCCATCGCCGCCCATTACGGGTCGGTCAGCCTCGTCACCTTCGTCACCGCCACCAAGCTGCTGGAAAGCCAGGGCGTCACCTTCGGCGGCCACATGGTCGCGGCGCTGGCGATCATGGAAGGCCCGGCCATCGTCAGCGGCCTGCTGCTGGCGAGCGCCACCGGCATGGTGTCCGGCGTCGCGGCGGGCGGAAACGGCGGCACCCTATCGGTTCCACTTGGGTCCGTTCCGCTCGGCGACTCCGGCCGGGGCGAGCCGGCACGGGGCGGCTCGATCAAGGACGCGGTCCGGGAGGCGGCCTTCAACGGCTCCGTCCTGCTGCTGGCCGGGTCGCTGCTGGTCGGCCTCGTCATCGGCAAGCCCGGCCTGCAGAGCCTTCACGGCCTGTTCATCGCCCCCTGGGACGGCGTGCTGTGCCTGTTCCTGCTGGAGATGGGCTATCTCGCCACCTCGCGTCTTCGGGAAGCGGCATCGCTCAGCCCGCGGCTGATCGCCTTCGGCATCGTCATGCCGCTGACCGGTGCGGTCATCGGGCTTGCCGCCGCCTCGGCCCTGGGGCTCGGCCTCGGCGACGCCGCCCTGCTGGTGACGCTGTGCGCCAGCGCCTCCTACATCGCGGTGCCGGCGGCGCTGCGCCACGCCCTGCCGACGGCCGAACCCGGCCTGTCTCTTCCGCTGTCGCTGGGCATCACATTTCCTTTCAACATCCTCGTCGGTATTCCACTCTACCTCGCACTGAGCCGGGCGGTGCTGACCTGACCGGCCGAGCCGGAACCGCCACCATGCCGCCCCAGCCCTCCCCTCCGCCCGCCCCACCGCCCACCATGCCCGCTCCGCTGCCGCCCTTCGACCTCGACCTGTTGCGCACCTTCGTGACCATCGTGGACAGCGGCGGCTTCACCCGGGCGGCGGAGCGGCTGGGCCGCACCCAGTCCACCATCAGCCTGCAGATCAAGCGGCTGGAGGATGGGCTGGGCAAGCGCCTGTTCCTGCGCGAGGGCCGCGGCCTGGACCTGACCCCCGACGGCGAGGTGCTGCTGACCTACGCCCGCCGCCTGCTGGGCATGGCGGGCGAGGCCTGCGCCCTGCTGATGGAGCCGGAGGTGGGCGGCGTGGTGCGTCTCGGCACGCCGGAGGATTTCGCCACCGCCCATCTGCCCGACGTACTGTGGCGCTTCTCCCGCGCCCATCCCCAGGTCGCGCTGGAGGTGCAGTGCGATTTCACCGTCAACCTGCTCGACCGCTTTTCCCGTGGCGAGTACGACCTCGTGCTGTGCAAGCGGGAGCCGCAGGGTCCGGCCGGCGGCGTGAAGGTCTGGCGCGAGCCGCTGTTCTGGGTGGCGTCCGACCGCCTGATCCTCGATGCGGGCGCCCCGGTTCCGCTGGTGCTGGCCCCGCCTCCCGACATCCACCGCAAGCGCGCCATCGACGCGCTGGACGCCCGCGGCCGTCCCTGGCGCATGGCCTACACCAGCCCCAGCCTCGCCGGCATCAAGGCGGCGGTGACGGCAGGGCTGGGCGTGACCATCCTGCCCAAGGACATGCTGGCTCCCGGCTTCCACATCGTGAACGCCGAACATGATCTGCCCGACCTGCCCGACATCGAAACCGCCCTCTACCGCCGGCCCGGCCCCCTGCCCAAGGCGGTGGACCTGCTGGCGGAACACATCATCCGCTCGCTGGAGAAGACGGCGACGGGGTAAGACGCTCCACGGCCCGCAGGGGGATCAGCCCAACTCGAAGCTGGTGATCCCGAACACCCGCGCCAGATCGGTCACCGGCGCCGGCCCCAGATACATCCGCGCCGTCTCGAACTGCGGCGACAGCCCCAACGCCTCCGCCATCCGCACGCCCGCCCCGTTCGGCTCCGGCACGTCGAGGAACACCGGCCCGGCGCCGCCCGCCCTTCCCAGTGCCAGCACCAAGTCCCGCGCGACCCCGGCATCGGCGGCGTAGAGCGGACCGATCTTGCAGCCGGTGTGGCAGGGACGGATCACCCCGAAGCCGGTCAGGTCGCCACCGCTCACCGCCGCCAGCGCCGTGGCACCGGGGAGAGCGATCCAGTTGGCGAGGAAGCCGGGACGCGGCGCCGGGAACAGCGCGGCATCCAGCGCCGTCAGCCGGTCGAAGGGCACCGTCCGGGCATCCACCAGCGTGGTCTGGGCCTTCCCGCCGCCATCCGGCACCTTGCCGCCGAAGCGGATGTTGCGGTGGGACAGGGCGAAGCCGGATTTGCGGTAGTTCTCCTGCTGGGCGACCACGCCGTCGAGACCGACGGTGCGGCCCGCCAGATGGCGCAGCCCCGCCTGCCACAGCCGCCAGCCATAGCCCCGCCCGCGCGCCTCCGGCCGCACGATGTAGAAACCGAGGAAGCCGAAGCCGGCCGGATAGCGCACGACCGACAGCGAGGCCACCGGCCGCCCGTCCAGCAGCCCGACCAGGAAGCCCGCCGGATCGACGGCATGGAAGGCGCCGGCATCCTGCAGGCCGGGGTTCCAACCTTCCGCCCGCGCCCAATCGACGGCCAGATCGAGCTCCGCCCGACTCATCACGCGGATCCGGTAGCCGTCCGCCGCCTCTTCCTCGGTTCCCAGCATCTTTGCCCTCTTCGAACGGGTTCCCGCGGAATGGAGCGTAACCGTCAACTCGCAGCCCGGAAAGGGTCCCCTCTCCCCCCGGAAAATGGGGGAGCCGCATTTTTCACCCACCCTTTTCCCACCGGCCGCCATCCATGATAGGAACATCATCCTGCCAACCGTCGGGAAGGGACCGCGATGCACCACCCTCGCGCTGCTTCGGCACCGGATGGAACAGTGAAATACCCCCCGATTTCCTGTTCCACGGTGTTTCAAACGTTCAGTGCGACACCGCTTTCGCCCCACTCCGCCGGCCAATGAAACAGTGGAACACCACCCGCAACCCTGTTTCACGCTGTTTCAAACGTTCAGCCCGGCGGCCCTCCGCGGCGGACCGCGCGCCGTTGCTTTCGCGGCGGGAGTGCGGTTAAGTCCCCGCCGGTTTCCGCTGCTCCGCGTCGAGTTCATGCCCACCAAGTCCCCGGACCTCTCCACCTCCCGTCCCGCCCAGACCTCAGCCCGCGCCGACGGCGGGCTCGATGCTGCGCTGCGGGTGCTGGCCGGAGCCGCCGCCCTGGTGCTGGGACCGCTGGCCGCGGTAGCGCCGCGCGGGCTGCCGGTGTGGGCGATCCTGGTGCTTGTGCTGTCGCTGGCCGGGCTGGCGCGGCAGGGCGCCTTCGGGCGCATCCTGCGGCTGACGCCGCCGGTCGCGGCGGTCGCCGCCTTCCTGGCGCTGGCGTTGGCCTCCTCGCTGTGGAGCCCGTCCGACCGCGCGGCGGCGACGGTGGGGGAGATCGGCTACATCGCGCTCGGCGCGCTGGCCGGCGGCGCCTGGATCGCCGGGCTGCCGGCGGCGGAAGTGCGGCGGCTGGCCGGGCTGTTCCTGGCCGGCGGGCTGGCCGGCGGGCTGCTGTTCGCGGTGGAGGCGGCGCTGGATTTCCCGCTGAACCGCTGGTGGAACGGCGTCCCCGACGACCAGCTGCCCAACCTGCTGAACGGCAATGTGCCGAAACGGACGGCGGCGCTGCTCTGCCTGCTGGTCTGGCCGGCCGCCCTGGCGATGGACCGCTTCGGGCGCCGGGCGCTGGCGCTGCTGATGCCGGTGGCCTATGCGTTGGCCTGCCTGCCGCTGACCAGCCGGTCGGCCATGCTGGGAATCGCCGCCGGGCTGGTCACGCTGGCCGCCGCCAGCGCGTCCGCCCGATGGACGCGCCGGCTGTTCGCCGCGGCGGTCAGCGCCGCCTTCCTGCTGGTGCTGCCCGCCGCCCTGCTGTTCTCCGGCCCGCTCGACCTCGACCATTCCGGCCTGCTGTTCCGCTCCGCCCAGCACCGGGTGGAGATCTGGGGCCACGCGGCGGAGCGCACGCTGCGCACCCCGGTCTTCGGCCAGGGCATCGACGCCTCGCGCTCCCTGCCGCCGGAAGGGGCGGTGTCGGAGTTCTCGCCGATCGGCGACAGCCTGCTGCCGCTGCACCCCCACAACGCCTTCCTTCAGGTCTGGCTGGAGACGGGTGCGGTGGGGGCGGCGCTGGCGCTGGCCGTGCTGCTGATGCTGCTGGCCGCCACCGCGCGGCTCGACCACCGCGCCCAACCCTTCGCATTGGCGCTGTTCGCCGCGGCGCTGGCGATGGGCAGCACCGCCTACGGCATCTGGCAGCCCTGGTGGATGTCGGGGTTCCTTGCCGCCGCGCTGATGCTGCGGCTGGCGGCCCGTATCGGGGAAAAGACACGATGAGCAAGCGTCCGCTCCGCATCCTGGTCATCAAGCTGGGCGCCTTCGGCGACTTCTTCCTGGCCCAGACCGCCTTCGCCGCCATCCGCCGCCACCATGCCGGCGACCGGGTGACGCTGCTGACCCTGCCCTCGCTCGCCCCGCTCGCCCGCATGAGCGGCCTGTTCGACGAGGTGCTGGAGGACCCGCGCGACCGCTCGCTGTCGGCCTATCTGGCGATCCGCAAGATGCTGCGCGCCCACCGCTTCGACCGGGTCTACGACCTGCAGGCGCAGACGCGCACCGACCTGTACCACCGGCTGCTGTTCCCCGGTCCCTGGCCGGAATGGTCGGGCACCGCCAGCGGCGCCTCCCACCCCGACCGCTACGAGGGGCGGCGCAAGGTTCCGGTGCGCGAGCGCTATGTCCGCCAGCTCGCCCCCTTCGGCATCGTGCCGGACGAGACGCCGGACCTGTCCTGGCTCGACGCTGACATCTCCAAGTTCGGTCTGCCGGAGCGCTTCGCCCTGCTGGTCCCCGGCTCCTCCCCCGGACGGCCGGACAAGCGCTGGCCGGTCCGCCGCTATGCCGAGGTGGCGGCGGCGCTGGCGGAGCGCGGCATCGTGCCGGCGGTGATCGGCACCGGGATCGAGCGCGACCTCGCCCGCTCCATCGCGGACTATTGCCCGCAGGCGGTCGACCTGACCGACCGCACCGGCGTGCCGGAACTGGGCGGGCTGGCCCGCCGGGCCTGGGGGGCGGTCGGCAACGACACCGGCCCGACCCACCTGATCGCCGCGGTCGGCTGCCCCACCGTGGTCGTCTTCTCCGACGCCTCCAACCCGATCCACAGCACCGGCCCGCGCGTGCTGATCCACCACCGCCCCGACTTCGCCGACATCGACAGCGCCGGCGTGGTCGAGGCTTTGGATCGGGCGCGGGAAATGGGAGGCGCCTAACGGCAGAAGGGGAAGGGCGCCACCTTGGGCATGTAGATCGGGATCCACTCGCAATGGGTCACCGGGTTGGGCAGGCGGCGGGTCTCGATGATCGGCCAGGCATGGGCCGCCACCACCACCAGCGCCACGCCCCCCAGAATCCAGCGCCGCGGCTTGGTCCGCTCCAGCAGCCCCGGCATCCGCGCCAGCACCCAGGCCGCCGACAGGATCGCCAGCGGGTCGGTGTAGGCGGCATAGGCGCGCTGGAAGCCGCGCAGCGAGAACAGTGCTTCCAGCCCCCAGGCCACCAGCAGCAGGAACAGCGCCTGCACGGCGGCCAGCCTCTGCCCGCGCCGCCACAGCACCACCGCCCCGGCGATGGCGAACCACTCCACGATGATGGTCTGCGGGATGTTGTCGGGGTGCAGGACGATGGTGCGGATCGCCAGCGTGCGGCCGATGCCGGCCAGCAGAAGCGCCAGCGTCCCCTCTCCCACCACGCTCCCCTGGCCGTTCAGCGCGGCGCCATGCCGCCAGGAGGAGAAGACGAACATATGCTCGACGAAGTTCGCCACGGCGATGGCGTTCTGCTCGTTCCAGCGGATGTCGAGCGCCAGCAGCCCGACCGCCAGCCCCAGCAGCACCGCCGCCGCCCCGGCCACCGCGCGGGCTACCGGCACCCGGTGGACCACCGCATGGACCAGGATGCCGACCAGCACCCAGCCGGCGACGATGCTCTGATAGCCGCCGCCCGACAGCCCGCCACCAACGGGCGTGTAGGGATAGATCGCCCGCCCCCAGCCGGCCAGCCCGGCCTGGATCAGCCCGAAGGCCGGCACCGCCGCCGCGGCCGCCAGCAGCCCGACCAGCGCCGCCAGACCCCAGGCCGGACCCGGAGCGGTTTCCGGCTCCGCCCGCCGACCGAACAGGATCGCCGCCACCGGCAGCCCCATCGCCAGGAACACCGCCTGCACCTTGGTCACCATGGCCAGCCCGACCAGCAGCCCGCCGAGCGCCAGCTGCAGCAGGGACGCGCCGCCGCACCGCCCGCCCTCCGCCGGCCGCACCGCGCGCAGGACCAGCAGCAGCCCCAGCACGACGAAGCCGGCCGACAGCAGGTCGGTGCGCATCTGCCGCCCCTGCGCCGTCAGCCCGACGCCGAAGGCCAGCAGGATGCCGGCCAGCAGCGCCACCCGCCGGTCCCCCACCAGCCCGCGCAGCAGGGTGGTGTAGCTGACGGCGAAGGCGGCGGTCAGCAGGATCGACAGCGTCCGCCCGGCCTGGACCAGCGATTGCCAAACGGCCTGCGTCGCCGTGACATCGCTGCCCGGCGGCAGGGCCGACAGGGTGGCGACCGGCAGCAGCCCGACCGCGTGCAGCAGCCGGTACCAGACGTCGATCACCAGGAAATAGCCGTAGCCGGGATGGTCGAAATACTCCTGCGGCAGGCCGTCGCCAAACAGCAGCCCATGATAGGCCAGCACCAGATCCTGGTCCGAATGCACCCAGTAGGGCAGCCGGAAGCCCACCAGCAGGATCGACAGCGCCATCGCCGCGGCCAACCCGGCGCACAACAGCCACCAGGGCGCCGCCGCGACGCGGTCGAGCAGGGACGGACGGGCGGCGGAGGGAACGGGCGTCATTGGCTTCCCATGCTCACGGTTCAGGTCGGCGGGCGCCTTGTGGCATGGAATGCGCCGGTTGGGAACCGTCTGCCGACTTGCTGGGAACCACTCCGATTCCACGGTGTTGCCCTCATGGAACGGCGGAGGCGGGAGTCTCCGCCTCTTTCGCGGTGCCTCGCACGAGTGGCTTTGCAACGTTGGCGGGTCGCTGCCACAGAATACGGTATGGCAGACCCGCTAGGCAGACAAATGGGGGACTCGATGGCCGATACCGACGATATTCTGGAGCGTATCCGACGCCGTGCCCATGAGCTGTGGGAAAGCGAAGGCCATCCGCACGGCCGCGATGCCGACCATTGGGCGCAGGCGGAAGCGGAAATCCGCGGTGCCGGCGCGCTGGAACCGACCGAAAAGGTCGCCGGGTCGCGCAAGAAGGCCGGCACCTCCAAGGCCTCGGGCAAGAGCACCCGCGCCGCCGCCGAATCCCTGTCGGAGGTCGCGAACGTCCCGGCGGAAACCCGGCCCGACACGCCCGCGCCGCCCAAGGCGAAGGCGTCCGCCAAGCCGCCCGGCAAGTCGAAAGCCACAGCAAGCCCGCCGGAGGAGGCAACCGCCCCCGAACCTGCCAAAGCCCCTGCGGCGAAGTCCTCCGCCAAGACCCCGTCTGCCAAGACTCCTCCCGCCAAGCCGCCGCGCGCCGCGAAGAAGGACAACGGCAAGACCGCTTCGGCCGGCTGAGCCCAAAATCTCCGCTCGATCGCGGAACCCGGCGATGCCGGGGCCGGTTGTCAGGTCTATCCTGCGACCTTCCCCGGAGGACCGACCATGTCTGCCATGCCGTCGATGGACGATTGCATCCGCAACTGCACAGACTGCCACACGATCTGCCTGGAAACCGCCGCGCATTGCCTGGGCAAGGGCGGTGCGCATGCAGAGACCGGGCATATCCGCCTGATGCTGGACTGCGTCGACATCTGCCGCACCAGCGCCGACTTCATGATCCGCGGCTCCCGATTTCATCACCTCACCTGCGGCGCCTGTGCCGAGATCTGCGCGGCCTGCGCCGACGACTGCGACCGCATGGCCGACGATCCGATGATGAAGCGTTGCGCCGACATGTGCCGCCGCTGCGCCGAAAGCTGCCGGGCGATGTCGCATATGGCCGCGTAACGAACGCCAACCGGTCGGGGCTCCCCGAACACAAGCACGTCTCCGCGTCCTCCACCGCCGCAGTCCTCACGGCGTGCATGGCAGGGCAACGCCGCTGTCGCGCCTCTGGCGTCCGGAACAGGATCGCGCCTCTGGCGCGGGCGACAGGAGATTGCTAAGGTGCCCACCCGTTTCGTTCCATTCCTTTCGCCAACTCGCCCGAATCGACCAGCTGAGGACCGATCCATGCCGCACTACCGTTCCCGCACCTCCACCCACGGCCGCAACATGGCGGGCGCGCGCGGCCTGTGGCGGGCGACCGGCATGAAGGACGGCGATTTCGGCAAGCCGATCATCGCCATCGCCAATTCCTTCACCCAGTTCGTCCCCGGCCACGTCCATCTGAAGGATCTGGGCCAGCTGGTGGCGCGCGAGATCGAGAAGGCCGGCGGCGTGGCGAAGGAGTTCAACACCATCGCGGTGGACGACGGCATCGCCATGGGCCATGGCGGCATGCTGTACAGCCTGCCCTCGCGCGAGCTGATCGCCGACGCGGTCGAATACATGGCGAATGCCCATTGCGCCGACGCGCTGGTCTGCATCTCCAACTGCGACAAGATCACCCCCGGCATGCTGATGGCCGCAATGCGGCTGAACATCCCGGCGGTCTTCGTCTCCGGCGGCCCGATGGAGGCGGGCAAGGTCAACTGGCGCGGCAAGGTCAAGTCGGTCGACCTGATCGACGCCATGGTCGCTGCCGCCGACCCGACCGTCTCCGACGAGGAGGCGGCGGAGATGGAGCGCGGGTCCTGCCCGACCTGCGGCTCCTGCTCCGGCATGTTCACCGCCAACTCGATGAACTGCTTGACCGAAGCGCTGGGCCTGTCGCTGCCCGGCAACGGCACCATCCTCGCGACCCACGCCGACCGCAAGGAACTGTTCCTCGCCGCCGGCCGCCTCGCCGTCGACCTCTGCCGCCGCTGGTACCAGGAAGAGGACGCCACCGCCCTGCCGCGCGGCATCGCCAGCAAGGCGGCGTTCGAGAACGCGATGACGCTGGACATCGCCATGGGCGGCTCGACCAACACCGTCCTGCACATCCTGGCCGCGGCGCAGGAGGGCGGCATCGACTTCACCATGGCCGACATCGACCGGCTGTCGCGCCACGTCCCCAACGTCTGCAAGGTTGCACCGGCGGTTTCCGACGTCCACATCGAGGACGTGCACCGCGCCGGCGGCATCTTCGGCATCCTGGGCGAACTGGACCGCGCTGGCCTGCTGAACCGCGAGGCGCCGACCGTCCATGCCCCGACGCTGGGCGAGGCGCTGGACCGCTGGGACGTGATGCGCACCCAGGATTCCGCCGTCCACACCCTGTACCGCGCCGCCCCCGGCGGCATCCCGACCGTCGTTCCCTTCAGCCAGGAGCGCCGCTGGCCGGATCTGGACCTCGACCGTGAGAAGGGCGTGATCCGCAAGGCCGAGAAGGCGTTCAGCCAGGACGGCGGCCTCGCCGTGCTGTACGGCAACATCGCGGAGAACGGCTGTATCGTGAAGACGGCGGGCGTCGACGCCTCCAACCTCGTCTTCGCCGGCCCCGCCCGTGTGTTCGAAAGTCAGGACGACGCCGTCGCCGGCATTCTGGGCGATGTGGTCAAGGCGGGCGAGGTGGTGGTCATCCGCTATGAGGGTCCGCGCGGCGGCCCCGGCATGCAGGAAATGCTGTACCCGACCAGCTACCTGAAGTCGAAGGGGCTGGGCAAGGCCTGCGCGCTGGTCACCGACGGCCGTTTCTCCGGCGGCACCTCGGGCCTGTCGATCGGTCACGTCTCGCCGGAAGCGGCGCAGGGCGGCGCCATCGGCCTGGTGCAGGACGGCGACCGTATCGAGATCGACATCCCCAACCGCATCATCCGCCTCGCCGTCGGCGATGAAGAGATGCAGCGCCGCCGCGACGCGATGAACGCCAAGGGCGTCGATGCCTGGAAGCCGGCCAGCCGCGATCGCGTGGTCTCCCCGGCGCTCCGCGCCTATGCCGCCCTGACCACCAGCGCCGACCGCGGCGCCGTGCGCGACGTGACCCAGGTCGAGAACATCGCCGTCCGCCGCTGAACGGGGGATTGTCCGTCTCCGCTCGTGTCATATCTCTCCGAGTCAGGCGCCGCGAACATTCATCACAAGTAACAATCAAGGCGCCGCGCAAGTCGCGGCGCTTTCTTTTTGAGCAGAATTACATACATGGATATGCGGGCTTCCACCTGCGTGAATTTCTTGGAGTGATGCATCGCTCGGATGTTCGCAAAATTCGAAATGCATGCTCTAATATGCCGACGCGATTTTCGCGAGGGGGGCGGGCATGGCGGACGCCATGTGGAGCACAGCGACCGACGTCGGCGATCCCGGACAGGACGCATCGCGCCTGTCCGCCGATAAGCCGCGCGAGCGCAAGGTGGTGACAGCGATGTTCGTCGACATCGTCCGCTCATCCGCCATGGTTGCCGGCCGCGATCCGGAAGACGCCGACGATCTGCTCCTGTCCATCCTGAACCGCGTGACGGAGGCGGTGCCGCGCTTCGAAGGCACGGTGACCCAGATGTTGGGCGACGGCTTTCTGGCGACCTTCGGCGCTCCCGGCGCCAAGGAAGACCACGCCCTGCGCGCCTGTCTGGCCGCCCAGGACATTCTCAGCGCCACCCGCGACGAACAGGGCCGCCCGCTCTTCCACATCCGCATCGGCATCAGCTCCGGCGACGCGGTGGCCCATGTGGTGACCAACGGCCTGTGGACCGATTACCGCGCGGTTGGCGAATGCGTGCATATGGCGGCCAAGCTGCAGCAACGCGCCGCCTCCGACACCGCGCAACTCACCCGCGACACGCTGGACCTGATCCCGGTCGGCGTCGCGGTGCGCCCGATGGGAAGCCTCCGTTTGTCGGAGGAGGTGGAACCGATGCCGGCCTTCCTGCTCGACGGGGCGCGCGCTGTGCGCCGGACCGCCACCGATCTCCTGTCCGCCACCAACGCCCCCTGTGTCGGCCGGGAGCAGGAGGTGGCAGCCTTGTTCGCCATGGCCGATGCGGTGGAGGGCGGGACGCCGGTCCAACTCCTGCTGCAGGGAGAGGCCGGGATCGGCAAGTCGCGCCTCGTCGGCGAGTTCCTGCGCGACCCGCGGAGCCGGCGCTGGACCCTGCTGCAATGGCCGCAGATGCCGATCCGCCGTCTGGCCGATCCGGACGATCTGGAGGCGGTGGCGCTGAGTCTGGCGGAGCAGGTGGCCGGCTGCGCCAGCGAGCAGGGTATCGACTGGGTCTGCGAGGCGGCCGGGCGCCGTTGCGGCCCGCTGGCCGGCGACGCGGTGCGCGCCCTGTTCGGCCGGCCGGGACTCGACCGGTTGTGGACCGGCCTGGACGCCGCACAACGCCTGTCGCTGGGGATCGAGGGGCTGGTGGGCGCGACGCTGGAACTGGCTGCTCCGCTCCGGCGCTGCGACGGCGCCGAGTCCGCCAGCGAGGCAATGGACGGCGTCGTCGGCCGGCCGCTGCTGGTCCTTGTCGAGGACGCCCATTGGGCGCGGCCGGTGATGGTGCGGCTGCTCGAACGGCTGGCCGAGGCGCTGCCGGGCTCCGGCTCCCGCCTTCTGCTGCTCGCCACCCGGCGGCCGCCGCCACTGGGCCCCGAATCGCAGGAGCAGGGCTGGAACGGACGGCCGGGCGGGCGGCGCATGGAAGTGGGCATGCTGTCGGCGGAGCAGGTGCAGAGCTTCCTTGCCCATTGGCTGGGACCGGACTGGTCGCTGGTGGAGTTGAAGGCCCAGGTCGCCGCCCGCTGTCAGGGCGTTCCGCTCTATCTGGAGGAGGTCCTGCGCACGCTGGAGGCCACCAATGCCATCGAGGGCACGCCTGGCGCGTACCGGCTGGTCGATCCGCTGGTGGTCCACAAGCTGCCGCGCACGCTGCACGCCCTGCTGGCCGAGCGCATGGACCTGATGACGCTGGAGCGGCGCCGGCTGCTGATGAATGCGGCGGTGATCGGCACGACTTTCGACGTCGGACTGCTCCAGGCGCTGACCGGCATGCCGATGACGAAGCTGTCGGACTGCCTCGCCTATCTGGAGCGCGCCGGCTTCGTGCTGCGCACCCGCCTGCTGCCCAACCTGGAATATTCCTTCAAGCATGCGCTGATCCAGGAGGTCGCCTACGCCACCCTGGCCAAGTCCGACCGCCGGGCGCTGCATGCCCGCGTGCTGGAGGCGCTGCGCCACCGCCGCGACCACGACCTGCCGAACCGCCTGGACCTGCTGGCCCACCACGCCTTCATGGCGGAAAACTGGCCGGTCGCCCACCTGTTCGGCCGCCGCGCCGGCGTGCGGGCCGAGCTGCGCTCCCGTCTGGAGGATGCGAGCCGGCATTATCGGAACGCCTTGACGGCACTTGACCGCTGCCCGGACACGCCGCGCAACCGGTTGCGGCGGATCGACGGCTCCATCGCCCTGGCACGCGCCAATCTTCCGCGCGGCCTCACCGACTCCAACCATCTCCTTGAGCAGGCTCGGCGACTGGCTCTGTCCATCCCTGACGCAAGACGTTACGCTAGAACATCGTCAATGCTGGCTGCGATTGAATGGCCACATGGCCACATCGATAAAGCTATAGAATTCAGTCAGCAAGGTTTGGAGGCTGACGACGGAAGATTCGACCTGAATACCCGTATTCAGCTGCTCAGCCGACTTGGTGGAATTTTGACGGAGAAAGGACATTTCACCAAAGGACGGGACATTTTGGAGACGGCGCGGCATCTGCTCGCAAAGGATCGCACACTTGAACGGTTTGGCCTCGCCGTCATAGGCAAGGTTGGGGTTTGTGCAAATTTAGCCAGAAGCTATGCTGAGATTGGAGAATACAACGACTCTATATCGTCAGCCATAGAGGCCGTCGAGGCTGCGGAAAGAAGCCTGCATAATTTCTCGAGGCTTTTTGCTTATGAGCATATTGGCTGGTCTTACCTTCTACTCGAAAGACCGAATAGCGCTCTTCCATACCTCAAGTCGGCGCTTGACCTATGTGAAATAACAAAATCAAAACTGCACAAGGCGTTTCTGCTCGGTGCAATCGGCTACGCCTATGCCTTGAGCGGCGACACCCAAACCGGCCTGCAGCTTTTCTCCCAAGCATTCCTATTCGCTCAACAAGAGCGTGCATGTGCTTACTTGAATCAAGTTCATATCTGGTATGGGGAAATATGCCTGCTTACCGGAAATCCGCCTAAAGCGCGTGAACATGCACAAGCGGTCCAAGCATCCGCGGATAAAACGGGTCGTATCGGCTATTTGATCAAGGCAGCCGTACTTGATGCTCAAGCCGCTTTCGTCATCGGTCGTGGCAATCGGCAATCGGTGGAAGCTCTTGAGCGTGCCGAAAAAAGTGCATTGAACCTGTCGATGGTTTTGATTGCTGCTCGTTGCTCTCGTTTGCGCAATTCCTCAGCAGAGGCCGACCAATTTCATGATTTCAGCGAACGAATAACTGCGGGCTAAGAGATTTAGCGAATTTCGGCTTGTCTATAATAGTCGAGAACGTAGTTGCGAATTGCGCTGGTCAGTGGCGTATTCGACGGCCGCGATGCGTCCACGTCCCGGCACAGTTCCTGAATTGGGCGACGCTCCTTGCGAGCGATGTCGTCCAACCCATGCCAGACCGCTGTTTCTAACCGGACACGGGCACTCCGCCCGGGCAGCGGGATCGTGCGGGAAGTCACTGTCGGCCAAGTCATCAGGGCATCGAGATCAATGATGCCGGACATGCGGTCAGCGACCTTCTTTTGAATGAACATGACCCCACTCCCCTATGCGCCGTACGGCGGCAACCCGCGCAGACAAGACACTGCCTGCACTTCTGTCTACTCACAGTGGAAGATCAGCACTGTGAAATTCTTCACAGCGAAACATCCCTTCGAATGTGAAGAGTTCGGCATCACCACACACTTGAAGGAATGGCTTCATGAACGTTTCGATCTCCCAGGCTTCGATGATCCGTGGCGCCGATGGCCGTCTGTATGCCGTAACCGCCCATGGCGTGTCCGAGGTCGCCGACAGCGCCATCGCCACCGCCCGCACCCATGTCCGTTCGGGCGACCGCGCCGGCTTCCAGGCCGCCGACCACGAGGCTGCCCGTGTCATGATCACCCCGGGCGCCTGATCGGGTTCCTGGTTCCG
>JBKHVJ010000285.1:0-19077 GCA_046570145.1 Alphaproteobacteria bacterium | reverse complement strand
GGGGGGGAGGTCGGCCGGGCAGGCCGGCGCGTCTTCCCCGCCCTATCCGAAGAGAGCGTCGATGGCCGCCTGATCGAGTGGCACCGGTGGCTCCGCCGCCGCGGGCGGCGGGGGCGGTGCGGCGGGTTTGGCCGCGGCCTTGGCCTTCGGCGCCGCACCGGGCGGCTTCGGCACCGGCTTTTTCGCCGGAGCCGGTGTCGGGGTTGGCGCCGGGCTGTCGAACATGCTGTCGATGTCGGCCTGACTCGCCTGTACCGGCGCGGCGGCGGGTGCCGGCGCGTCGAACATGCTGTCGATGTCCGCCTGGCTCGACTTCACCGGGGCAGCGGCAGGCGCCGGGGCATCGAACATGCTGTCGATGTCGGCCTGGCTCGACTTCACCGGGGCGGGCGGCGGGGGCGGAGGTGGCGCCGGCGTCGGTGCGGGCGCCGGAGCGGCGGCCGGGCTGTCGAACATGCTGTCGACATCGGCCTGGCTCACGCCGTGGCCGTCCAGCTGCGGACCGTTCAGCAGATGGGCATCGGGGCGGCTGTCGGTCTGCTCTTCCTTGACGATGATGCCGGCCAGCCCATCCTCGCCCCAGATGCTGATCATGGCCATGACGCGCTGCTCGATGTAGCGGAGCGCGTTGACCACCTTGCTGGTGCGCTGGCCGGTCAGATCCTGGAAGGAGCAGGCGGTGAAGATGTCGTTCACCTGCGTGTCGATCTCGCCGCACATAGCCGGATCGGCCCCGCTCGCGCGCAGCTTGCCCGCCAGATCCATCAGCCGTTCGGCCGCGTTCAGGATTTCGAAGGATGCGCGTTCGGTCGAGATGACGATGGCGTCGAGTTCGTTCGTGGCGGACAGGATCTTGTCGCCGGAGCCGTCGGGGGGCCGCAGTGCCGCAACCTCCCGCCGCGCCTGTTCGATCGACGCCGCCATCTCCATCAGCTCGCGGCGCAGAACGCCGACATGCTTGCCGGCCTCAACCGCATCGTTCTGCCGGCTCCAGGAGTCGCGGAACTCCTGAAGCATGGCGCGCACCTCTTCCGTCGCGGCCCCGAGGGACCGCCGGTGGAGCCGCCGCAGGAACGCCCTTCCCTTCGCCGATCGGGCGATGGCGTCCTCGATCTGCTCGAACTCTTCATCGGACAGCTGCGGAAGCTGCTCCAAACCGGTCCACTCCCCAAACAGGATTCGTCAGCAGCCCCTTGGACCGGGAGCCGGCCGGCCAAGGCCGCCGTCCACCCGGACCGGTCGCATGAGCCAAGATCGTCCCTGGCGGGATCAGCCGCCGATGACGGCCTGGATCTTCTGCTTCAGCGTGTCGGCATTGAAAGGCTTGACGATGTAGTTGTTCACGCCGGCCTGCTTGGCGGCGATCACGTTCTCGGTCTTGCTTTCGGCGGTGACCATGATGAAGGGCGTCGCCGCCAGCTTGGCGTCGGCGCGAATTTCCTTCAGCAGCTGGAGGCCGGTCATCGGCTCCATGTTCCAGTCGGAAATGATGAGGCCGAATTTGCTCTCACGCAGCTTTGCCAGCGCCGACACACCGTCGCCGGCCTCGTCGATGTCGGTGTAGCCGATCTGGGTCAACAGGTTCCGCACGATGCGCCGCATGGTGGCGTAATCATCGACGACGAGGATCTTCATCTAGACGTCTCCGCAATAATCCGTTGCCGGTGTCTGTCCGGCCGTTACGCCCACCCGGCGCGGGGGCTGCGCCGTAATCCGGGAAGTGATGCCGACTGTAGTGCCCTAACTGCCGCCAAAAGTCATCCCCTTGGGACACACTGCATCAGCCTGGTAAAGAACGTGTTACCACGCGGGTCATCATCTTGCCGAATCAGGGTCATCCCCAGCGGCGATCACGTCCGGGGCGGACGGCCGCACCCGATTCGATGCGGCGGCGCTCCCGATCACAGCGGCGCCGTCGCCCCGGCGAGCCAGCGGCGGGCCGCTTCGTCCAGCAGGGGGGACAGCGACTCGCGCACCCGTGCATGGTAGGCATCGATCCAGGCGGTCTCCGCATCGGACAGCAGCGCGCGGTCGATCAGCGAGCGGTCGATCGGCACCAGGGTCAGCGGTTCGAACCGCAGAATCGGGCGCTCCGCGCCGGCAAGAGCGCCCTGCGGCTCCACCGGCTGGACGACGATCAGGTTCTCGATGCGGATGCCGTAGGCGCCGGTCTTGTAGTAGCCCGGCTCGTTCGACAGGATCATGCCCGGCTGCAGGGCCACCGTGTTGCCGACCTTGGAGATGCGCTGCGGCCCCTCATGCACCGACAGGAAACTGCCGACGCCGTGGCCGGTGCCGTGGTCGTAGTCCAGTCCGGCCTGCCACAGCGGCAGCCGCGCCAGCGCGTCCAGCTGCGATCCGGTCGTGCCGCGCGGAAAGCGCACGGTGGACAGCGCGATGTGGCCCTTCAGCACGCGGGTGAAGCGGTCGCGCATCTCCGCCGCCTGCGCCGGATCGAGATCGCCGACCGCCAGCGTGCGGGTGACGTCGGTGGTGCCGTCCAGATACTGCGCGCCGCTGTCCAGCAGGAACAGGCTGCCCGGCTCCAGCCGGCGGTCGGTCTCGGGCGTCACGCGGTAATGGACGATGGCGCCGTTCGGACCGGCCCCGGCGATGGTGTCGAAGCTGACGCCGCGGAACCGCTCATTCTCCCGCCGGAAGGCCAGCAGCCGCTCCACCACCGCCAGCTCGGTCAGTCCGCCCTTCGGCGCCTCCTCCGAGAACCAGTGCAGGAAACGGACGATGGCGGCGCCGTCGCGGGTGTGGGCGGCACGGGTGCCGGCGAGTTCCGCCGTATTCTTGCAGGCCTTCGGCAGCGCGCAGGGGTCGCCGTCGCGCTCCACCTTCGCACCGGCCAGATGCAGCCGGTCGACGATCCAGGCCGAGGTGCAGGTCGGATCGGCCAGCACGCGGGCGGAGCCGCGGGCGACGGCGTCCAGCGCCGGCCCGAACTCCTCCACCGGCCGCACCCGCACCTGGTTGCCCAGATGGGCCCGGGTCTGCGGCGCCAGCTTGCGCGGGTCGAGGAACAGCTCCACCGACGCATCGGCGGACAGGATGGCGAAGGACAGCGGCAGCGGCGTGCAGGGCACGTCGGCGCCGCGGATGTTCAGCAGCCAGGCGATGCTGTCCGGTTGGGTCAGCACCGCGGCGGCGATGCCCGACTGCCCCAGCTCGTCGGCCAGACGGGCCCGCTTGTCGGCGGAGCTTTCGCCGGCGAAGGCCTCGTCCTGCGGCACCACGGGAGTGAGGGGGGCCGGCGGCTGGCCCTGCCACACCGCATCGAGCGGATTGTCCTCGCAGGCGATCAGCAGGATGCCGGCGCGTTCCAGCGTGGCGCGGGTCTTCTCCACCCAGCCGATGGTGTGGAGCCAGGGATCGAAGCCGAAACGCCCACCCTCGGGCAATGCCGCGACGATCCAGTCGGACAGCGGATCCTCGACGAGATGCCTGTACTCGTACAGGTCGGACGGCACCTCGCTGCGGACCTGCAGGGTGTAGCGGCCATCGACGAAGATCGCGGCGCGGTCGGCGGCGACCACCGCGTTGCCGGCGGACCCGGTGAAACCGGTCAGCCAGCCCAGCCGCTGGGCGCGCGGCGGCACATATTCGCCCTGATGCTCGTCGCCGCGCGGCACGATGAAGCCATCGAGATCCCGGCGCTTCAGCGCGGCGCGCAAATCGGCCAGCCGCTGCGCCGGACCCGGCTTGTCCGCCGGTGCCTCCGCCGCAAGGACGGCCTTCAGAGCCTGGAGCTGTTCAGCCAATGCCGGCGGCAGGGTCTCGCCCACCAGCGCCAGCCACGCCGCCGGGTCCTCCCCCTCCGGCGCCGCCAGCACGCCGGCCAGCAGCGCGCGGACGTCGGCGGGAGACCGGCCGGTCCCGGCTTCGGTCAGCAGGGTCGCAAGGGCATCGTCGCCACGATAGGCTGCGGAGGGAATCGCGCTGGGCACGGAACCTGTTCCTCGGATGGGTGAAACCTGTCGCCACAGGCTAGGCACCCGGCCGGTCCGGCGCAAGCGGCGGGGCGGCAGCTATGCCGGTTGGGGTGGGAGTGCGGAGTCTTGCGACGTCAGACCCCCACCTCAATCCTCCCCCGCTGGGCGGGGGAGGAGACGAGTGCTTGTTCGGGAGAGGGGCGGCAATCCCTACCCCGCCCAGCTCTCGCACAAAGCAGAGCATTGTGCTGACGCGGCAGGCGGACCGTAGGTCCGCCGAGAGCGGACGAGGTTGGGTGGGGGTCCAATCTCGCAAGAATCCGTCCCTAAACCGGCAGCCCCGCGTCGTCCGGCAGCCCCAGCCGCTCCAGCACGCGTTTGCGGGCCTCGCCGCGGTCGATGTCGGACACGTGCAGCAGACCGCCGATGCGGCGCAGCAGGCTGGCCTCCAGGTCGTTCAGAACGCCGTCGGCGTAGGCGACCTCCCACAGCATCTCGACGATCCAGACCCGGCTGCCGGGCGGGCAGCGGTCCATGATGATGCTGACATAGCGGTGGTAGGGCGACACGTCCTCGGTGTCGAAGACGGCGGCGGACAGCAGGTCCTGCGCCTCTTCCTCGTTCAGGTGGAAATGGCGCTGGGCGACGGCGATGATGCGGTCGCGCTCCGCCTGGGTGATGGTGTCGTCGGTGCGCGCGGCCTCGACCATCAGGGCGGCGGCGGCGGCCTGCAGGGCGTCCTCGCCCGGCTCGGCGCCGTCGTCGTCGCCTGCGAACAAGGACCGGATGCGGTTCAGCATGGTGGCTCCCCAGGAAAATGTCGGGACATCGTCCCTAGGGGAAGTCGCAATCCGGCCCTTTGGTTTCAACGGCCCCTGGCTTAACGCTTGACCACAAGAGTGGTCCATTCCCCGACCGGGATGCGCGCGACCAGCCGAAGACCCTGGTTGCGGTGGGCCTGGATGACGTGGCGCTCCTGCCGGTTCAGCAGGCCGGCCAGCACGGCATAGCCGCCCTTCTTCAGGTGGCGGCGCAGTTGCGGCGCCATGCGCGACAGCGGGCGGGCCAGGATGTTGGCGGTGATCAGCGTATAGGGCTTGTGCCGACCGACGATCCGGGTGTGGTAGCCGTCGCCGCCCTGGGCGCGGATCATGCCCTTCTGCCCGTTCAGCGCGGCGTTGATGCGGGTGACGCGCACCGCTTCGGGATCGATGTCGACGGCGGTCACCGGCACGCGCCAGCGCTTGGCCACCGCCAGCGCCAGGATGCCGGAGCCGCAGCCCATGTCGAGCGCGCCGCGACGGCTGCCGCGCGGCAGCTTCAGATGGCGCGACAGCCGGTCGAGCGCCTGGAGGCAGCCGTTGGTCGAACCATGCTCCCCCGTGCCGAAGGCGGTGGCGGCATCGACCAGCAGCGGAATGCTGCCGGCCGGCACGATGCCTTCATGGTGGGAGCCGTGGACGAAGAAGCGGCCGGCGCGAATCGGCGGGAAGCCCTGGTAGCTGTGCGACACCCAGTCGATGGGCGGCAGGTTCTCGACAGCCAGCCGCGGCTCCTCGATCCCCAGTGCCTTGGCCAGCACGGCGACGCGCGACTGCAGCCGCGCCTCGTCGGGGGCGCCGTACAGCGTCGCCTCGACCAGCCAGTTGCCGCCCTCCTCCAATTCGAAGGTCGACACCGCATCGGCATGGTCGCCCACCGCCTCGGCGAAAGCGGGCGCATGGGCTTCGGGGACGACCAGCGCGATGCGCCAGAGCGGGGTTTGCGACATGACAGGGGGCTTTCCGACGACGACGCGAGAAGAAGCGGCGTTTTAGCATCAAGCCGGAAAGAGACCAAGGATTCCGGACGATGGGGAACCCTTATCCGTGCGCGTCTATCGTCCCGACAGCCGGTCGGCGATGTCGTGCATGCCCTGGGCGCGCAGGACCGACTGACGGTGGCGCAGCAGACGCCGCTCCAGCGCCTTCTCCATCGCCGCCCCGCCGAGCAGCGCGCCGTCCGCCCCCTTCAGCCGGTCGGCGAGGTCTTGGGTCAGCACCCCTTCGGCCTTCGCGTCGCGGCGGTCGAGCGGCTGGTCGCCGGCGATGCTCTGGCGCAGCCGCTCCAGCAGGACGGTCCGGCTCTGCGGCGCGCGGCCTTGCAGGGCGATGCGGCAGACCTGGCGCAGCGAAGCGGCCATCGGCCCCAGCGCCGGGTCGGGATCGCGGTCGAACAGCGCGTCGGCCAGCGCGCAGAGCCCGGCATACAGGCTGGGCTGCGCACCCAGCAGGTCCTTCATCGTTTCGGCGGACCCCATGATGTCGGCGACCACCCCTTCCAGCAGGGCCAGATGCCGCGGCCAGACATCGTCGTCGATCATCGCAAGCAGCAACTCCAGCTTGCCGGCCAGCGGCCCGCCGCCCTCCAGATATTGGCACAGCAGGATCAGGAACAGCGCGTCATGCCCCGCCTCCCCCACCGACTCCTCGATTCGGTTGCTGGTGCCGGGCAGGTCGGCGGCGTCGAAGCGGGGCAGGCGGCGCCGTTCGGCCAGGGCGTCGCGGGCGGCCCCGGCGACCGCCTCCACCATCTGCCGCAGTTCACGGGCGCGGGCGGCATGCGACACGCCGTGAAGGTCGGCATGATGGCGGGCCACCGCATGGATGGCGGCGCCCAGCAGCGCGCCCTGTTCCTCCAGGCGGCGGAACAGCGGCCAGGAATGCAGCAGCTCGGTCGGGGTGATGCGCTGGGCATCCAGATAGGGGCGCAGCAGCCGGCCGATGACCACCCGGCTTTCGAAGCCGCGCAAATCGTCCGGCTTGCGGCAGAGCGGCGCCCCCTCCGCCGTGCCGCCCAGCGTCAGGCCCTTGCGCGTGGTCTGGGGGGAGGTCTTGTGCAGGATCACCGTTTCCAGCGACAGGCCGGCGATGGTGCGGAACTTCACCACCTTCGCCTCCTCCACCCCGGAGGCGGCCAATTGGGAGCGGGCGGCCGACAGGGCCGCCTCCTGGTCGGTATAGGCGCCTTCGATGAGCCAGCGCCCGTCGCGACGGCTCTGCACCTCGTAACTGACGCTGCCCGTTCCGAACACGGCGGAAGACCTCCGGCTCCGTTGCAATGCTGCAATACTGGCCGGCGACGGGGGCCGCGGCTGTGACGGCCGTCACAGTGCGGCAAACCGTCAGTCCCTCCCCTCAGCCTGCCCCCTCAGCCTGCCCCCTCAGCCTGCCTTGTCGGCGGGCACGACGAAGCTGTCCATCACCTTCTTGTTGCCGGAATGGTCGAAGTCGATCTCCAGCTTGTCCTCCGACACGGCGACGACGGTGCCGTAACCGAATTTCTGGTGGAACACGCGCGCCCCCTTGGCGAAGGGCGCATCGGGCCGCGGCCGCGGCGCCACGGCATAGGCGCCCTGGTCCAGCGTGATGGTCTTCGGCGCCGGCGCCTGCCGGGTGGAGCCGCGGAACTGGAAGCCGCCGGCGCTGCCGCCATAGCCACCTGCTGCCCCGCCGCCGAAACCACCCCCGAAACTCCCCCGCCCGCCGCTGCCGGCGAACAGGCCGTTGGCGGCCTCGGCCTCGACATTGTCCTGCGGGATTTCCTCGACGAAGCGGGACGGCACGGCGCTGACCCAGTTGCCGTACAGCCGGCGGTTGGCGGCATGGCTGACATAGGCGCGGCGGCGCGCGCGGGTCAGGCCGACATAGGCCAGCCGCCGCTCCTCCTCCAGCCCGGCGATGCCGGTCTCGTCCAGCGCGCGCTGGTTGGGGAACACGCCCTCCTCCCAGCCCGGCAGGAAGACATGGTCGAACTCCAGCCCCTTGGCGCCGTGGAGCGTCATCACGGTGACCTGCTCGATCCCGGCGGCCTCGGCATTCTCCATCACCAGCGCCACATGCTCCAGGAAGCCCGGCAGGTTCTCGAACTCCGCCATGGCGGTGATCAGTTCCTTCAGGTTCTCCAGCCGGCCGGGGGCCTCGGGCGTCTTGTCCTCCTGCCACATGCGGGTGTAGCCGGATTCGTCCAGGATGGTGCGGGCAAGCTCGGTGTGCGGCACCGTCGCCATCAGCGTCCGCCAGCGGAAGAAATCCTGCAGAAGCCCGCGCAGGGTGGCGCGCAGCTTCGGCTTCAGCTCGTCCGTCTCGGTCAGCGCCCAGCCGGCCTCGGTCAGCGACACCCCCTGCGCGCGCGCCGCGGTGTATAGGGTCTGCATGGCGGCCGGGCCGAAGCCGCGCTTGGGCAGGTTGACGATGCGTTCGAAGGCAAGGTCGTCGTCGCCGGAATTGACCACCCGGAAATAGGCCATCGCGTCGCGGATTTCCTGCCGCTCGTAGAATCGCGGACCGCCCAGCACCTTGTAAGGCAGGCCGAGCGTGATGAAGCGTTCTTCGAACTCGCGGGTCTGGAACCCGGCGCGGACCAGCACCGCGATCTGCGCCAGCGACGTGCCCTTGCGCTGCAGCCCCTCGATCT
The DNA here is from genome assembly GCA_046570145.1 of Alphaproteobacteria bacterium. Taxonomy (GTDB): domain Bacteria; phylum Pseudomonadota; class Alphaproteobacteria; order Azospirillales; family Azospirillaceae; genus Azospirillum. The sequence goes on along the minus strand of JBKHVJ010000285.1, from coordinate 10,684 downwards.
CCTCGCCGACCCAGCGCGCCTCTTCCTCGCCGTCCCACACCGCCTTCACCTTGACCGGCTCGCCGCCGTCGGCCTCGGTCCACAGCGTCTTGCCGAGCCGCCCCTGGTTGTTGGCGATCAGGCCCGATGCCGCCGCCAGGATATGGCCGGTGGAGCGGTAGTTCTGTTCCAGCTTGATGATGGTCGCGCCGGGGAAGTCGGTCTCGAATCTAAGGATATTTCCGATTTCCGCTCCTCTCCAAGCATAAATCGATTGATCTTCATCGCCGACACAACAGATGTTCTTATGAGCCTGCGACAATATTCTCAGCCACAGATACTGCGCGACGTTCGTGTCCTGATACTCGTCCACCAGAAGATACTTGAACTTGCGGTGATACTCCGCCAGCACGTCCGGATGGTTCTGGAAGATGGCGAGATTGTGCAGCAGCAGGTCGCCGAAGTCGCAGGCGTTCAGGGTGCGCAGGCGTTCCTGATAGGCGCGGTAGATCGCCACCACCCGGCCACCGGCCACATCGCCGCCGTCGGCGTCGCCCAGCCGGTCGGGGGTCAGGCCACGGTCCTTCCAGCGTTCGATGGCGCCCAGGACCTGCCGGGGCGGCCATTTCTTGGAATCGATGTTCTCGGCTGCCAGAAGCTGCTTGATCAGGCGCACCTGATCGTCGGTGTCGAGGATGGTGAAGTTCGACTTCAGTCCGACCAGTTCGGCATGGCGGCGCAGGATGCGCGCGGCCAGCGCATGGAAGGTGCCGAGCCACCAGCCCTCCGGCTCGATCCCCACCAGATGGGCGACACGCTCGCGCATCTCGCGCGCGGCCTTGTTGGTGAAGGTCACCGCCAGGACCTGGAAGGCGGCGGCGCGTCGGGTCATCAGCAGATGGGCCAGCCTGGTGGTCAGCACGCGCGTCTTGCCGGTGCCGGCGCCCGCCAGAACCAGCACCGGCCCATCCAACGCCTCAACCGCCGCCCGCTGGGTCGGGTTCAGCCCGTCCAGATAGGCGAAGCGCTGCGCCGCGCTTGGAAAGCCCGTGGCCGAAGCGGCTGGGGGGGGAGCGGCATGGCTCAACGGATCGTCGTCGTACGCGTCTGACATGGGCGGCCCGGCTTGCGGAAAAGAAGAAAAATCGGCTCAAGCATGGGAATGCTGTCTTGCGGTCGGAACGTATATAGCACAGAGCCTCCCGGCACGAACCCCGCGACAGACCGCGTCTCCCATTCGGGTTCGCGCGGTTGCGCGGCCAAGCCTAGGCCGAAGGGCGGGCGTTAGGGATATAGGACTCCAACCATCGGACGGGGGCGCAATCCTCGCGCGGCCTATGCCGGCCAGCGATAAAGTCCCGCCATATTGCAGCCGAGAAACATGACCAAGTCAGAGACCAGCGGTTAACGATTTCCCTTTTTCTGTCACAGCCCGTTATTCCGCCCGACCATCAAAGTTCGAATTATGTCCGCATCTTGTCTTATCCGGTCTTACGACATATGCCCATTGCTCGACGCGAAATTTACCTAAGCGAAATTTTGCGCCGCGCAAATCGGGGGTATCTATGGATCACAACGAGGCACCCCACACCCTGAGGGGGGAGCGGGCCGGACGCGGGAGCGGGCGGTCGGGGATGCCTCGGAAGCGCCATTCGGCGCCACATTGATCAGAACGGAACAAAAGGCGGGCTGAGACCATGGATGCCATCAACGTTTTCCTCATCGATGCCAACAAGCTTTTCCGTGAAGGCATGAAGCGCCTGTTCGAAGGAACGCCCTTCAACGTCGTCGGCGAGGCCGGCAGCCTGCGCGAGGGCCTGACGGCGCTCGGCACCGGCAGCACCCCCGACCTGATCCTGATCGATCTGCCGAGTGGCGCCGACGAGGAAGTCGAGGCGATGCGCACGCTGCGTGACGCCCACCCGTCGATCCGGATCGTCATCCTGACCAACGACCTGGAAACCCGCCGCCTGTCGGCCGCGCTGGGCGCCGGCGCCGGCGGCTACCTGCTGAAGGACATCGCCTGCGAGGCGCTGATGCAGTCGCTGAAGCTGGTGATGATGGGCGAGAAGGTGTTCCCGACCCATCTGGCCGAACTGCTGGTCAGCGGCCGCACCGAGGACATGGGCGCCGAGCTGCCGACCCGCCGCAAGGGTCTCTCGCAGCGCGAGGTGCAGATCCTGCGCTGCCTGCTGAACGGCAACAGCAACAAGATGATCGCCAACCATCTGAGCATCACGGAAGCCACCGTGAAGGTTCACCTGAAGAGCCTGCTGCGCAAGATCAACGCGTCCAACCGCACCCAGGCCGCCATCTGGGCGCTGAACAACGGCATCGGCGACCAAGCCGCCGAGACGGGCGTCGCCGCCACCGTCTGACAGCCACCATCCGATCCTCATCCGACAGCGTTTCGCCATAGGTTTCGCCCGCTATCCGTCCTGGCCGCCCGCCCCTTCCATCCGGGGCCGGCGGTCGGCGGAGCGGCGCGGTGCCGTTTTCCGATTCCGACTCCCTTTCCGGTTCCGGAATCGTACCGCGTCGGACGTCCCCCGCTTCGGACGCGGAAGGCACGGGCATAGAGGAAGCGGTCTAAGACCAAAAGCGAACTACAGCGTCAGATTGACCGTGCCTATGTGAACGTCCGGGCCGATGACGCCATTCCGGTGTGCCATCGCCGCAACCTTCCTGGAAATGCCCGCGATGAACGTGCTGATCGCCGACGATCACCTGTTGTTCCGAGACGGTCTGCGCCGCCTGCTGGCGCAATTCGACGCCGACATGACATTCTTCGAGGCCAGCACCTATGACGAGGTGCGGGCGCTCTGCGATGGAACGAGGCCCTTCGACCTGATCCTGCTCGACCTCGGAATGCCGGGCTGGACCGGCTTCTCGGCGTTGGGCGACATCCATGCCAGCCTGCCCAAGGCTCTTCTGGTGGTGGTGTCGGGATCGGAGAAGCGATCCGACCTTCTGGCCGCGCTGGAGAACGGTGCGGCCGGCTATATCCCGAAATCCTCCAGCGCCAAGGTGCTGCTGGGTGCATTGCAGCTGGTGCTTGCCGGCGGCATCTATCTTCCAGAACAGGCGATCCGCGGCGGCGACCGCGTCGATCAGATGCAGGGCGGCCATGGCAGCGGCGCCGCGGGCGACCAGATGGACGATTCCGCGGCGCTGGGCAACGGCACCGGCGACCAGCTGACACCGCGCCAGCGCGACGTTCTGGCCCGTCTGCGCGACGGCAAGTCCAACAAGCAGATCGCCCATGAATTGGGGCTGACGGAAGGAACCGTGAAGGTCCATGTCACCGCCATCCTGCGACACCTGGGCGTGCGCAACCGCACGCAGGCAGCGCTGACGGCGCAGAGCCTTTAAGCGATACGCTTCCACGGTCATCATCGCCGAAGGCGGGACTGTAAGAAGCTCCGTGGTTCAGTTGCTGAATCGGCCGGCTTCCCGCCTTCGCGGGAATGACGGCCGACAAACGCGCATCATCGGGCGCGGCTTCTACCGTTGCGCCCGCTCGACCGCCGAGACCAGGGCCAGCAAAGCGCCGCGCAGTTCGGCGGCATGGGTTCGCGGGCGGACGGCGGCGGCATCGGGGACCGCGACGACGGTCAGCGTCCGGCAGCCGGTCAGCCGGCTTTCCAGCCGGGCGAACAGCGCCGCCGGTTCGCTGCCCTGCATCAGGGTCACCGGCACCCGCACCGCCGGCAGCTCCGCCTCCAACTCGCCGAGGCGGTCGGTGAGATCGCTGGGCCGCGGCCGGCCGAATCGGGCGGACAGGGCGTTCCAGTGCCGCCGCAGCGGCGAATCGGCCCCGACATCGTCGACGATCATCACCCCGCCGACCTGATCCGGAAAATCCAGCGCCGCGACGATGGCGAGCGGCGCAGTCATCGCACTTGCCACCAGCACCGGCCGCCGCCCGCTCCGCTCCACCAGCAGCGACGACAGCCGCGCCGCGGCGGAGGCGGGCAAGGTCAGCCATTCCTGCCCCGACGGCACATGGTCGAGCAGGCGCCACCAGGCACCCTTGCCGGGATGAAGGAAGATCACCCGCCGGCCCAACGGATCGCCCGCCCGGTCCGCCGTGCGGTCACCGGCCGTGCCGACACCGATGCCGGCATCCATCCGGTCCGACGCCGTGCCGTTCACCGCGAAGCGGACGGACTCTGCCCGTCCGGTGCGGACGGTAGAGGGCTGGGTGTGAAAGAACACGTTCGGGTTCCCCGGTGCTGGCGTTCCGCGATGGGACGGTCCCACCGCCGAAGCCAACCCTAACGAAGCCGAACGCAAGTCGTCCCGTACGATAAATCGGGCAAAACCCTTAACGCGGCCCCGAAAGCCGCCTTGCCCGCAAAAGGTTTCAACCGCCACCGAAACGACTCAAAAGCAAACCAAATTTCATTACTTGGCGGTGCTGTCGATGGCTGCTCAATGCAGCGTCACCTCCATATCGTCGCCGTCCGGCGCAACCGCCATCGGGCGGCGCAGTTCGCCCACCAGGCTCCGCCATTCCGGCGCCCCGCCCAGCTGTTGCAGCAGCTGCGCGGTAAAGGCGAAGACGGCGTGTTCCAGCGGCCCGTTGTCCTCGGCATGGGCGTTTACGGTCAGGCAGGATTCGGCCGCGCTCTCGAAGATGGCGGCGGCGGCGCTGGTGCCCGGTCCCGGGGCGGGCAGCGGGATGGCCTGCGGCTTTTCCCCGCTCACGCGCAGGCGCGACAGGTTGTCGGCCAGCAGGCGGGTGCGAATGGCGTTGTCGACCGCGGCGGCCATGGTGTAGCCGGCCTCTTCCTCGACGGTGGCGCGCAGGACGCGCAGACCGGCGATCAGCCCGCGGACGACGTCGCCGCCGCTGCCGCGCTTGGTAGCCGCCGCGACGGCGGTGCCGAGGATGGCGGCGACCACCGGCGACAGCGATTCGCCCTCGCGCGGGATGTTCGGCGCATCGGCGCCGGAGTCGGTGTTCAAAGCCTCGTTCATGCGGCCTCCGATCCGTATGGTCCGGAAACGGGCGGCCCGCCGGCGGTGCTGCCGGCGGAGGACCCGTCGGGACGCGTCGTCATGATGCCAATACCTGATCTGTGGCCCCGGCAGATCCGGTTCAAGGCATGGATGGCATGAACCTCCCCCTCTTTCGCGCCATCGGACGGAGTGCCCCATCGTTGCGGCTGGTCCCGCAATCGAAGGCCGCCCCTCTGGTCCAAGGCCCGGACCGTCCCCACATCTGCGGCGAAAGGGAGGGTTCGTGTCATGCCTCTGCTCAGTCTTCTCCTCAATGCGCTGTGGTTGATCACGGGCGGCATCTGGATGGCGCTCGGCTGGCTTCTGGCCGCGGTCCTGATGGCTCTGTCCATCATCGGCCTGCCCTGGGCCCGGTCCGCCCTGACCATCGCCCATTACACCTTGCTTCCCTTTGGACAAACCGCCGTACGCCGGGATGAGTTCCGCGGGCGCGAAGACATGGGCACCGGCGCGCTGGGCTTCATCGGCAACGTGGTGTGGTTCGTGCTGGCCGGGTGGTGGCTGGCCGCCGGCCATCTGATCGCCGCGGTGGGGCTTGCCATCACCATCATCGGCCTGCCCTTCGCCTGGGCGCATCTGAAGCTGGCCCTGCTGGCGCTCTGGCCGGTCGGAACCGAGATCGTGCCGGCCGACGGAGCCGATCGCCGCATGCCGGGCCGGATCTGAATGTCCTTGATGTGACGGTCCGCGCCGCCGCCAGCACCGGTTCCGTCAGGGCTTGATCGGGACCGGCGTTGGCGAGCCGGCTGCGGTTTCGAGTTCCGTCGCCACCCCGTCCCCGTCCGCCGCCCGCGCCTTCATCGCCTTCAGCATGACCGATGCGCGCCAGAATCCCAGACCGGCGCCGTCGACGAAATGGACATGACGGTCGGCGGTGACGTCGCCGACCAGACAGGTCACCGTGGTGGCATCGGCCCGGGCCGTGCCGTAGCGGATCGAACCGGCGCCGGCGGCACGGGCGAGCAGATCCTCGATCGCGTCGGCCTCCGCTTCCGTCACGTCCAGCACCAGCCGCGGACCGCCCGCCGACTTGCGGAAGTCGGTCCGCTCGGCCATCCGGCTGCGGTAGCTCTCGGGATCGAAATTGCGCAGCTTCCATCCCATCGCCAGCATCACGGCGAGCAGGCCCGACCCGGCCAGCGCCTTGGCCACCCGACCGGCACGCCCGCGGAATCCGGCCATATCCCCGTCCCGGCTGCCGCGCGCCTCCATCCACAGCGACCGCCAGGCGGGCGGCCAGCGCGCCTCCAGCCTTTCGCCGCCGCCGAGCGGGGCTGCACCGGCGGTTGGCACGATGGTCTCGATGGCACGCTGGACGCGGGCCAGCTCCAGCAGCCCCGCCGCCCCGGAATCGACGGCGTCGACGATCACGCAGAGCACCGTGCCGCGGCGCGGCGGCACCGGGTTCCAGCGGCAGGACACCGCCTCCAGCCCCGGCATAGGACCAGGCCGCGGCGGCAGTCGCCAGCGTGCATCCTCCTTCACCCAGGCGTCGGCGGCCACCACCCCGGCCCCCAGGAACAGGCCGAAGCTGTTGCCGTTGCCGACATCCTGCAAGGCGGCCAGAACCTCCAGCCCCTGGTCGAGCAGCGCCCGCACCGGCACCAGACCGACGCGCAGCGGAACGTCCATCACCTCCGCCGACCAGTGGGCAAGGGCGGAAAGGGCCGCCCGCGTCGCATCCTCGCGTCCCGGCGGGACCGCGGCGATGGCGCCGTCGCCGCCGAACTGGCAAGCCGCCGGTTCGCCGTCCAACCGCGCCACGTCGGACAGCACGGCGACCACCCCGGCGGCGACGAAATTGACGTCGCGGTGACGGCCCTGGCCCGCCAGCCGGGTGCTGCCGGTGACGTCGGCGACCGCCAGCGACCAGCCGTCGCCCAGCGCTGCATAGTGTCGGGGGTCCGAGGCTTCGGCGGCGAAGTCGCGGATCACCGGCAGAAGGGGCATGGCGGAACCTCCGCGGTCTGGGACGGGCGCGATCGGGGACCGGTGCGGGCCGGATCCGCCCGAACGGGAGGCAGGGTAGCATGGCTTCGGCCGTTGCGGCAGGGCGGTGGACCCCGATTGTCCGGGCGCGCCGGTGCGGCGGGACCGCGGTTGCAGTGCGGAAATTACCGCGCCGTAACCGATGCTTAGGTCATTAACCGTTGCTAAAGGATATGCCCCCGAAACTGTCGAAATATGTCAGTGTGGTATCAGGCTTCCGGAACGAGGGGACATCGCTCTTCATGTCTTGGCTGTCGATTTTTTCCGGGGGCAACAAGGCGTCCGGCGACGCAAAATCCGGCGCCGGTCCGCAGAAGGAGCGTCCGTCCGCCCCGCCGACGATCGTCATCGATCACCACGAATATGTGCCGGAGGAGTTCGTTCTCGGCTCCTTCCGCATCCGCCCCTATGACGGCGACCTGATCGCCAAGCAGAAGTTCGATTTCCGCCTGCAGTTCGACCTCGGTGGCGATTCGGTGGACGTCTCCTGCATCGGCATGGTGGTGAAGCTGACGGAGGAGGCCGGCCTCGTCGCCCGCTTCCAGTCGCCCCAGCCCTTCTACGAACGCAAGCTGATCGAGTACATGAAGGCCCTGAAGGGCCTGTAGTCGCGCGAATATGCCCGAAGATGGTGGTGCCGGGCGCCGGCTGCCACTATATCTATGGGCATGCCGATCCGTCTTCTCCCTGAAACGCTCGTCAACCGCATCGCCGCCGGCGAGGTGGTCGAACGTCCCGCCGCCGCCGTCAAGGAGTTGGTGGAGAACGCCATCGATGCCGGCGCCACCCGCATCGACGTGGTGGCGCGCGACGGCGGCAAGTCGCTGATCGCCGTCACCGACGACGGCTGCGGCATGGCCCCGGACGAGTTGGTCCTGGCGGTCGAACGCCATGCCACCTCCAAGCTGCCGGGCGACGACCTGCTCGACATCCGCTCCCTCGGCTTCCGGGGGGAGGCACTGCCGTCCATCGGCGCCGTCAGCTGCCTGACCATCACCAGCCGCGCCCGCGACGCCGACAGCGCCTGGAGCCTGACGGTGGATGCCGGCGCCAAGGGCCAGCCGCAGCCGGCGGCGCTGGCCCAGGGCACGCGGATCGAGGTGCGCGACCTGTTCGCCGCCGTTCCCGCCCGGCTGAAGTTCCTCAAGGCGTCGCGCACCGAATACGACCACATCGCCGATTGCCTGGAACGGCTGGCGATGGCCCATCCCGGCGTCGCTTTCACGCTCAGCGACGGTGGGCGCGGCGGACTGCGGCTGAGCGCGGCGCAGGGCGAGCTGCTGGACGCCCGGCTGACCCGGCTGGGCGCGCGGATGGGCCGCGATTTCCAGGAGAATGCCGTGCCGGTGACGGCGGCGCGCGAAGGCGTGACCCTGGCCGGCTGGATCGGCCTGCCCACCCTGCACCGCCCGACCGCCAAGCACCAGCACCTGTTCGTCAACGGCCGCCCGGTGCGCGACAAGCTGATGGTGGGCGCGGTGCGCGCCGCCTATGCCGATTTCCTGCCGCGCGACCGCCACCCGATGCTGGCGCTGTTCCTCGACATCGACCCGCAGGAGGTCGACGTGAACGTCCACCCGGCCAAGGCCGAGGTGCGCTTCCGCGACCAGGGTCTGGTGCGCGGCCTGATCGTCGGATCGCTGAAGCACGCGCTGGCCGAGGCCGGCCACCGCGCCTCCACCACCGTCGGCCTCGCCACGCTGGGCGCCCTGCGGCCTGAGCAATCCGGCGAAACCGACAGCGGCTTCACCCCCTCCCCCCTGCCCTACGGCCGCTCCGGCGGCGGCTCAAACGGCAGTTGGGGCGGTTCCTACACGCCGACCGCCGTGCCGCGCGGTCTGGCGGAGCGCTCCGCCGCTTTCCAGGCGCCGACCCAGACCGGCCTGCCGCCGCTGCAGGGCCGTCTCAGCGGCTTCGGCAACGGCTTCGCCCCCTCGGCCCGCCCACCGGAATACCGCACCCCCGACCCGTCCGCCCACAAGCCCGAGCCGCCGCCCGACAGCCACCCACTGGGCGCGGCGCGGGCGCAGGTCCACACCACCTACATCGTGGCGCAGACCCGCGAGGGCATCGTCATCGTCGACCAGCACGCCGCCCATGAACGGTTGGTCTATGAGCGGATGAAGGCCGCGCTGCTGGAAGGCGGCGTGAAGCGCCAGGCCCTGCTGATCCCCGAACTGATCGAACTGGACGAACCCTCCGCCAACCGCCTGCTCGCCCGCAGCGCCGAACTGGCCGAACTCGGTCTGGTGATCGAGGGCTTCGGCCACGGGTGCGTCATGGTGCGCGAGGTTCCGGCCCTGCTCGGCCAGTCCGACGTGAAGAACCTGATCCGCGACCTTGCCGAGGAACTGTCCGAACTGGGCGACGCCCTGTCGCTGAAGGAACGCCTGGAGGAGGTCTGCGCGACGATGGCCTGCCACGGCAGCGTTCGCGCCGGCCGCACGCTCAGCGTCGACGAGATGAACGCATTGTTGCGGCAGATGGAGGCGACGCCGCACAGCGGGCAGTGCAACCACGGCCGGCCGACTTATGTGGAGCTGAAGCTGGCGGACATAGAGAGGCTGTTTGGGAGACGGTAGAATTGTCGCCCCGCGCCTATCACAATCGCACGCCCTTCGTCGTGGTCTGCCCGATCACCAGCAAGGTGAAGGGCCATCCGTTCGAAGTCGCGCTGCCGCCGGGGCTTGCGGTCGGCGGTCTCATGCTGACGGATCAGGTGAAAAACCTCGACCGCCGCGTCGGCCAACTCGACCCGGCCGGCTCGGTGCCAGAGGCGGTGCTCCAGCAGGTGCTTGCCAATCCGGCGCCCCTGCTTTCGCTCCGCCTCTGACGCCTCCCCTCAGTACCCGACCGTAAAGCGCTTACGCTCATGCTTCGGCGTTTCGATCTCGTCGGCCAGCGCCACGGCGAAATCCTCGTAGGAAATCCAGCTGCGACCGGTCCCGTCCGCCAGCAGCCCGTCGTCACCCAACCGGAACTTGCCCGTGCGTTCGCCCAGCACGAACTCGGCGGACGGCGACAGGAAGGTCCAGTTCAGGTCGGGCTCGGCCTTCAGGCGGTCGAGGAACTCGGCACCCTTGGTGGCCTCGGCCTTGTAGATCTCGGGGAATTCCGGCAGGTCGAGCACGCGCACGCCCGGCGCCACCTCCAGGCTGCCGGCGCCGCCGACCACCAGATAGCGCGGCACACCCGACGCCTTCGCCGCGCCGATCAGGCTGTCGGCATCGCCCATCAGGAACATCACGGCGCTGACCACCGCGTCATGGCCGGCCAGCAGCGGGGCCAGCGTTTCGGCGTCGTTGGCGTCGCCGGCCTTCACCGTCAGGCCGGGGGCGGCGGCGACCTTGGACGGATCGCGGACGATGGCGGTGACGCTGTGGCCACGGCGGAGCAGTTCGGCCTGGATGCGGCTGCCGGCGCGGCCGGCGGCGCCAATGATGGCGACGTTCATGGTGGAGGTCCTCTCGACTAGGTTTCCAATGGTGACTTGATGCCGGTTTGGAAATCTGGTGTAAAGAAGGCACCTTTTCGTGACATGGTCACTTGCGTGTAACCGCCGGACATAACCGCCGGGCGGCTCACCTGGGAGTGGATGCGGATGGACAGGACCCTGCTGGGGCTCGGCGGCAAGCGGCCGTCGGAGGTGGATCAACTGCCGGACGCCTATGCCTCCGGCTGCCCGACGCGG
>JBKHVJ010000284.1:0-8894 GCA_046570145.1 Alphaproteobacteria bacterium | reverse complement strand
TTCCTTTTGGGGGCGCGCCCATTTTCTGTCCGGACCCGGTGAATAAAAACGCCTTCCGGCCTGTTGGTGCGACGGTCCCCGTTCAAACCGTCAAGCCTTTGGTGTAGACATCCCGCCCATGCGCCTGATCCTCATCCTCGCCGCGATCCTCGTCGCCGGCCTCGCGAATCTCGCCGTCTGGTCCCTGCCGAACCGCCCGGTGCCGCTCGATCCGCCGCCGGGCGGCAAGCTGCGCAGCGTGTCCTTCGCCCCCTTCCGCGACGGCCAGAGCCCGCTGACCCAGGTCTTCCCGACCGATGCCCAGATCGAGGAAGACCTCGCGGCATTGGCGCCGCAGGTGGCCGGCATCCGCACCTACACCTCGCTGGAAGGGCTCCAGGTGGTGCCGGAGATGGCGCGCAGGCACGGCATCCAGGTCACCATGGGGGCGTGGCTGTCCTCCAAGGCCGAGAAGAACGAGACGGAGATCGCCTCGCTGATCGACCTCGCCAACCGCTATCCCGACGTCATCACCCGCGTCATCGTCGGCAACGAAGTGCTGCTGCGGCGCGAACTGACGCCGGAACAGGTCACCGGCTACATCGACCGGGTCAAGGCGGCGGTGAAGCAGCCGGTGTCCTATGCCGACGTGTGGGAATGGTGGCTGAAATACCCGCAGATCGCGGATCACGTCGATTACCTGACCATCCACCTGCTGCCCTACTGGGAGGACGTGCCGGCCGGCGTCGAGGGCGCCACCGAGCGCATCCGCCACAGCTACCGCACCATCGCCCAGCGCTTTCCGGGCAAGCCGATCCTGGTCGGCGAGACCGGCTGGCCGACGCAAGGCCGCTCGCGCGGGGCCGCCGTGCCGGGGCTGGTCAACAAGGCGAAGTTCGTCAATGCCTTCGTCCGCATGGCCGAGCAGGAAGGCTTCGACTACAACGTGATCGAGGCCTTCGACCAGGAATGGAAGGCGAAGCTGGAGGGCACCGTCGGCGGCCATTGGGGCCTCTACAACGCCGACCGCACACCGAAATTCTCGCTGGCCGGGCCGGTCGTCGGCAATGTCGCCTGGCCCTGGCTGTTCGCGATCTCCAGCGGACTGGCGCTGGTTCTGCTGGGCGGGCTTGCCCTGCTGCGGCGCCATGTGCCGGGCACCGGCTGGGCGGTGCTGATCCTGCTGGCGCAGGCTCTGTCCTCCCTCTATGTCCGTGCCGGATTCGTGGCGGCGCACGGCAAGCATTACTGGCAGGACACCACGCTGGCCGTGGTCATGCTGGCCCTGACCGCCGCCCTGGTGCTGGCGGTGCTGCTGACCGCCCACCGCACGCTGGCGAGCGGCGGTCTGGCGAGCGAGCCGCTGGTCGGCCTGCGCCATGCCCGCCCGGCCCTGACCCGCACCGAGCGGGTGGGGCGGTGGAGCGCGGTGGCGCTGGGCGTCGCGGCGCTGGTCTGGTCGTTGCTGATCGTCTATGACGGCCGCTACCGCGACTTCCCCAATCCCTACCTGCTGATCCCGGCGGTGGCGCTGCCGGCGCTGGGGCTGATCCGTGCCGGCCGCCGCCCGGCGGGGACGGAGATGCGCGACGCGCTGGGCATCGCCAGCCTATTCCGCCCGGCGGTCCCGGTGGACGATAGGGAGCCGCGCGGGCTGTGCGGCGCCGTCCGCCGCATGCCGGTGGAGTCGCTGCTGGGCTTCGGGCTTCTGCTGGGGGCGCTGCTGACCGTGGGGGCCGAGGGGTTCGTCCCGCTCGAATCGCTGATCTACGGCCAGCTTCCCTTCATGGAGGCCCTGCACGAGGTCGATTGGACTCTGCCGAACTGGGAGGCGCTGGGCTGGGCTGCCTTGCAGGTCGTGCTGGCCTTGCCCTTCCTGGCCGGGGTGTGGAGCGCCCGGCGTCCGCTGCGGCGGATTTGAGGTCGCAGGCTTGCAAGCCCCATTGCGCGAGCCGTGGCGCTGTGGATTGATGAACGGGTTCCTGGCCGTACCGGAGACCCGTTCGATGTCCCCCGACCTTTGGCTCGCCTTCGCCGCCGCCTCCGCCATCATGGTGATGATTCCCGGTCCGACGGTGCTGATCGTCGTCTCATACGCGCTGGGCCACGGACGCAGGTCGGCCATGGCGACGGTGGCGGGGGTGGCGCTGGGCGACTTCACCGCGATGACCGCCTCGATGCTGGGGCTGGGGGTGCTGCTGTCGACCTCGGCGGCGCTGTTCACCCTGCTGAAATGGGCCGGCGCCGCCTATCTGGTCTATCTCGGCATCAAGCTGTGGCGGGCACCTGTCAGGACCGCCGAGACGCTGGCCGACGAGTCGGGCGTGCGGCCCTGGCGCATGATGCTGCACACCTATGCCGTCACCGCGCTGAACCCCAAGAGCATCGTCTTCTTCGTCGCCTTCCTGCCGCAGTTCCTCGATCCCGGCCGGCCCTTGGCCGAACAGATGCTGGTGATGGAGGCGACCTTCCTGGTGCTGGCGACGCTGAATGCCGCCGGCTACGCCCTGCTGGCTTCGGCGGCGCGGCGCGCGGTGCGGACGCCGTCGGTGCAGCGCACGGTCAACCGGGTCGGCGGGTCGCTGCTGATGGGGGCCGGGCTGCTGACCGTCGCCTGGAAGCGGACAGCCTGACGCCGTCGCGGGCAAGGCCGCCGGCATAACGCGACACACGCACGCAGCCGGCGATTTGTTGACAAAACAAGATAACTTCACTGAAAATTATCTGCAACCAGGGGGATGCACGCGTCGGTAACTTTTTTGGAGCCGGCGGCAGCGAATCGATCCGCGGAGGCGGTGATGGCCGACGGCAGCAACAGGGGCGGGATGGCGGAAGAGAGCCGGCGGGAGCCCGCCGGGGATGTGCTGGAGTTCGCCGCCGAGACCGTCGATGCGGCCGACGTCCGGCGAAATCCGCCCTGGCAGATCCTGATCGTCGACGACGACCAGGAGGTCCACGCCATCACCCGCGTCGTCCTGGGCGAAATGACGTTCGAGGAGCGGCCCGTCCGCTTCCTTTCCGCCTATACCGCGCGGCAGGCGCGGTCGCTGCTGGCCGAAAATCCGGGGATCGCGGCCATCCTGCTGGACGTGGTGATGGAAACCGATGATGCCGGGCTGAAGCTGGTCCGTTACATCCGCGAGGAGATGGGCAACCGGCAGATCCGCATCATCCTGCGCACCGGCCAGCCGGGGCAGGCGCCGGAACGGCAGGTGATCGCCACCTACGACATCAACGACTACAAGGCCAAGAGCGAACTGACGGCGCAGAAGCTCTACACCGCCGCAGTCGCGGCCCTGCGCTCCTACCAGCACATCGCGACCATCGAACGCGGCCGGCAGGGGCTGGAGCGGGTGATGGAGGCCGCCGTCCATCTGGCCGGCCTGCGCTCGCGGTCCCAGTTCCTGGCCGGGCTGGTGGGGCGGGCATCGGCCCTGGTGACCAACGCCACCACCGCCCTGCTGTGCGGGGCCGGGGAGGACGGTGGCGTGGCGATTTTCGCCGAAGCCGGGCTGCCGGCCGATCTGCCGGCGGAGGCCGTGGCCGACATCGCCGCCGCATTGAACGACGGGCAGGTGCGATGGGGGGTGCGGCACGGCATGGCCGTCCTGCGCGGCCGCGATACGGCGCCGCTGGCGCTCTGCCTGCTCGGCGGTCCGTTTGTCGAGGGCGACCGGCCGCTGCTGGAGCTGCTCTGCACCAGGGCGGCGGTCGGGCTGGACAATCTCCGGCTCTACGAACGGCTGAACGAGGCGCAGGTCGCCACCGTCCACGCGCTGGGCAAGCTGGCGGAGTACAAGGACGAGGTCACCGGCGACCATGTGAAGCGGCTCGGCCGCTGGGCCACGGCGATCGCGCGCGAACTGCACGCCCGCGGCGACTTCGCCGACGAGCTGGACGACTGGTTCTGCGACACCATCGGGCTGGCCAGCGTGCTGCATGACGTGGGCAAGGTCGGCATCCCGGATGCCATCCTGCGCAAGCCCGGCCGGCTGGACGAGGCGGAGATGGCGGTCATGCGCGACCATGCGTCCATCGGTGGCAGCATCCTGCGCGACGCCTGCGGCGGCGACCGGCGCGGCTATCTGTCGATGGGGGCGGAGATCGCCGAGAGCCATCACGAGAAGTTCGACGGCAGCGGCTATCCGCGCGGGCTGGCGGGCGACGCCATTCCGCTCTCCGGCCGCATCGTCGCCGTCGCCGACGTCTTCGATGCGCTGCTGCACCGCCGCCCCTACAAGAAGGCGTGGGACATCGGCGAGGTCCTGGACCTGCTGCGCGCCGAGTCGGGCAGCCATTTCGACCCGCGCGTGGTCGACGCTTTCCTGGCGGTGCTGACGCGGGAAGGGGCGGAGGCGTAGGACCGCCGCCGCTTCACGACGGGATGGAGGGTCAGAGACCCAGCACGTCCCGCATGCTGTAGAGGCCCGGCGTCTTGTCCTGCGCCCACAGGGCGGCGCGGACGGCGCCCTTCGCGTAAATCTGCCGGCCGGACGCCTTGTGGGTCAGCTCGATCCGTTCGCCCTCGCTGGCGAAGATCACCGTGTGGTCGCCGATGACGTCGCCGCCGCGCAGTGTGGCGAAGCCGATCTCGCCGCGCGGACGGGCGCCGGTGTGGCCGTCGCGGACCTTCTGCCAGACATCCTCCAGCTTGACCCCGCGCCCGGCCGCCGCGGCATGGCCGAGGCCCAGCGCGGTGCCCGACGGCGCGTCCACCTTGCGGCGGTGGTGCATCTCCAGGATGTCGATGTCGAAGTCGTCGCCCAGCGTGTGGGCCACCTGCTCCACCAGCGCCAGCAGCAGGTTTACGCCCAGCGACATGTTCGGCGACTGGATGATGGCCGTGTGGGTGGCCGCGGTGGCGAGGGCCGCCTGCTGCGACGGGTTCAGGCCGGTGGTGCCGACGACCAGCACGGTTTCCGACTGGGCGGCCAGGGCGGCGTGCCGCTCCGTCGCGTCGGGGCTGGTGAAGTCGATCACCGCGTCGGCCTCGGCGAACAAGGCGACCGGATCGTCGATGGCGGTCACGCCCAGCGGGTCCAGCCCGGCCAGCACGCCCAGATCCTTGCCCAGCGCCGGACCGCCCACCCGCTCGGTCCCGCCGGCCAGCGTGCAGCCCGCGGTCGCCGCGATCTCGCGCACCAGCATCTGCCCCATGCGCCCCGCGCACCCGACGACACCGATCTTCATGACGCCAATCCCCTGTTCAGCTCTTCCGGCCGGCTTTCCCGCCCTCCCAGCGGTTTAGCACAGGCCCGCCCAAGCCTTAAGCGCCAAGGCAGCCGCGCAGCGATGCGGCGAGGTTGCGCAGCAGGGTGGGGTAGAGCGCCTCGCCCTCCGGCAACCCGGCCCCCTCGGGGTCGAGCACGCCGGTCTTGGCCTTGGTGCCCTCCACCACCGTCTGGACCAGGGCCGGCTCGAACTGCGGTTCGGCGAAGACGCAGGCGGCACCCAGCCCGCCGATCTTGGCGCGGATCGCCGACAGCCGCTTGGCGGACGGGCGGCGGTCCGGGCTGACCGTGATGGAACCGACCGCCGACAGGTCGTAGCGCGCCTCGAAATACTGGTAGGCGTCGTGGAAGACGACGAACGGCTTGTCCTTCACCGGCGCCAGCGTGGCCTTCAACTCCGCATCCAGCGCGTCGAGCTGCTGCAGCGTGCGGTCGGCGTTGGTGCGGTACGCCTCCGCATCGGCCGGATCCTTGGCGGCAAGCACCTCCGCCGCCGCCTTGACGATGGCGCGGGCGTTGGCGGGATCGAGCCAGATGTGGCTGTTCAGCTCCTCATGCTCCCCGTCATGGTCGTGATCCTTATGATCGTGGCCCTTATGGCCATGATCCTTGTGATCCTGGCCCTTATGACCCGCTTCATGACCATGGTCGTGCGCCTCCCAGGCGCCGCCCTCGCGGGTTTCCAGCAGGGTCAGGCCCTTCAGCTCCATCAGGGTCAGCCGCGTCGCCTTCGGCGCGTTGGCCTTCAGCGGCTTTTCCAGGAAGCTCTCCAGCTCCGGCCCGACCCAGACCACCAGATCGGCGGCCGACAGTGCCTTCGCGTCGGACGGCTTCATCGTGTAGCTGTGCGGCGATGCGCCGCCGCGCACCAGCAGAGTCGGTTCGCCCACCCCACGCATGACGGACGCGACCAGGGAGTGGATCGGCTTGATCGACACCACCACCTTCGGCACCTCGGCCTGGGCCGCGGTTGCGGCGATGGCGGACAAGGTACCGGTCAGGATGACGGACAGCGCGAATCGGCGCATGGGAGGGATCCTCTCGACTTGCTGGACAGGCTGCTGGTTTCAGCGCATAGGGAAGCCACGTTCACTTTGGTGTCACGTTATAACGTAACATGTCAACACCCCATCCAAACCGTGATGCTTCCGCGCTCTTCGCCGGCCCGCTCGCCTGGACCGAGGATCTGACCGTCCGCTTCGGCCGCCGCACCGTGCTGGACCGCATCAACGTCGCCGTCCAGCCGGGGGAGGTGGTGACGCTGATCGGCCCCAACGGCGCCGGCAAGACGACGCTGGTGCGCGCCGTGCTGGGGCTGGTGGCGCCCGACGGCGGGCGGGTGCTGCGGCGCCCGAACCTGCGCATCGGCTACATGCCGCAAAAGCTGTCGGTGGATCAGACGCTGCCGTTGACCGTGCGCCGTTTCCTGAAGCTCTGGCGGCCGGTGGCCGCCGACCGGGTGGAGGCGGCGCTGGAGGAGGCCGGGGTGGCGCGGCTGGCCGACTCCGCGGTGCAGACCATCTCGGGCGGCGAGATGCAGCGGGTGCTGCTGGCCCGCGCCCTGCTCGGCGATCCCGACCTGCTGGTCCTCGACGAGCCGGACCAGGCGGTGGACGTCCATGGGCAGGCGGAGCTGTTCCACCGCATCGCCCAGGTGCGGCAGCGGCGCGGCTGCGGCGTGCTGCTGGTCAGCCACGACCTGCACACGGTGATGGCGCGCACCGACCGGGTGGTGTGCCTGAACGGCCATGTCTGCTGTTCCGGCCGGCCGGAGGATGTCAGCCGGCATCCGGAATATCATGCGCTGTTCGGCGGCCATGCCGGCGACCTCGCCGTCTATGTCCATCACCACGACCACGCCCATGCCGAGGACGGCAAGGTCGTGCCCGACCATGACGGGGGCTGCTGCCATGGATGATTTCGTGATCCGCGCGCTGATCGCCGGCGGCGGCATCGCCCTGCTGGCGGGGCCGCTGGGATCCTTCGTGGTGTGGCGGCGCATGGCCTATTTCGGCGACACGCTGGCCCATTCGGCCCTGCTGGGCGTGACGCTGGGCTTCCTGCTGGGGGTCAACCCGATGATCGGGGTGATGGCGGTCTGCGTGACTCTGGCGCTGGCGCTGGTGGCGCTGCAGCGGCGGCGCAACCTTGCGGCCGACACGCTGCTGGGCATCCTGTCGCACGGGTCGCTGTCGCTGGGGCTGGTGGCGCTGGCTTTCCTGGAGACGCTGCGCGTCGACCTGATGGCCTATCTGTTCGGCGACATCCTGTCGGTGACCGACGGCGACCTGCTGGCGATCTACGGCGGCGGCGCGGTGGCGCTGACCGGGCTGGCGCTGTTGTGGCGCCGGCTGCTGGCGGTGACGGTGGACGAGGATCTGGCGCGGGTGGAGGGGATGCCGGTCGACGCCCTGCGGCTGGCCTTCATGCTGCTGATCGCGCTGGTGATCGCCATCGCCATGAAGATCGTCGGCATCCTGCTGATCACCTCGCTGCTGATCATCCCCGCCGCCGCCGCCCGCCGCTTCGCCCGCACGCCGGAAGGGATGGCGGCGCTGGCCTCGGTTCTCGGCGTTGTGGCGGTGGTCGCCGGGCTGCTGGCGTCGCTGAACTGGGATCTGCCGGGTGGGCCGAGCGTGGTGGTGGCCGCCGCCGCGCTGTTCCTGCTGGGATCGCTGGTGCCGCTGCGGCGCTGACTGCAATCAGGGAAAGAACACGATTGCGTGGAATTCCCGTTTGCGGACGAATCTGCCTGCGCCATAGTCCGCGGGCGGACGCGATGGCGGAAGGGCCGCCATCGCCGCCGCACGAACGGAGGGCTTGAGGATGGAACGCTTCCTCACTCTCCTGATCCTGGTGCTGGAGATCGTCAAGCGGTTGCTTGACCTTCTGATGCACTAAGATCGGGCGGGCGGGCCGGGGAGTACCAGTCCCTGGCCTGCCTACCCCCGATATTGGTGCGGCATCCCATCGCTGTCAACGGGCAGCCCGAAAACACTCATTCGTCGATGTTGCGGGCCAGCACTTCGCGTTTGCCGGAGTGGTTGGGCTTGCTGACCACCCCTTCGGCCTCCATCCGCTCGATCAGGCGGGCGGCGGAGTTGTAGCCGATGCGCAGCTGGCGCTGGATGAAGCTGGTCGAGGCCTTGCGCTCGCGGCAGACCACCGCCACCGCCTTGTCGTAGAGGTCGTCGCCGGACCCGCCGCCGGTGCCGGGCAGGGCATCGTCGTCGAAGGACTGCTCGCCCTCCTCGTCCTCCAGGATGGCGTCGACATAGTTCGGCTCGCCCTGCGCCTTGAGGAACCGGACGATCTGCTCGACCTCGTGGTCGGAGACGAAGGGGCCGTGGACGCGGGTGATGCGGCCGCCGCCGGCCATATAGAGCATGTCGCCCTGGCCCAGCAGCTGTTCGGCGCCCTGTTCGCCCAGGATCGTCCGGCTGTCGATCTTGCTGGTGACCTGGAAGCTGATGCGGGTCGGGAAGTTGGCCTTGATGGTGCCGGTGATGACGTCGACCGACGGACGCTGCGTCGCCATGATCAGGTGGATGCCGGCGGCGCGCGCCATCTGGGCCAGGCGCTGCACGGCGCCTTCGATTTCCTTGCCGGCGACCATCATCAGGTCGGCCATCTCGTCGATGATGATGACGATGAAGGGCAGCGGCTCGAGGTTGAACTCCTCGC
>JBKHVJ010000283.1:0-4977 GCA_046570145.1 Alphaproteobacteria bacterium | reverse complement strand
AGGTGTGCCACGGGGCGGAGCAGGATTTCGAGGAAGTCTGGCTGAACCGCGAGGTCCATCTGCACAAGGTTCCGGGATTCGTGGAATTCCACATGCTGCGCGGGCCCGACCGGGAGGAGTACCGGCTCTACTCCTCCCATACCGTCTGGGACTCGGAAGCCGCGTTCCAGGGCTGGACGCGGTCGGAGGCCTTCCGCGCCGCCCACGGCAAGGCCGGCACCAGCAAACCCCTCTATGTCGGGCCTCCGGAGTTCGAAGGGTTCGAAGTCATCCAGACCGTGCCGCGCAATCCGGACGCCTGAACGCACATCAAGCCGCCACACCATCCGCCGGGAGGAAACCGATGCTGGAACTGGTCATCGAGCAGCGCCGAAAGAGTTTGGGTGGATTCGAGGTGGGGCGGGTGCTGCCCTTCGTTCAGCGGCGGATGGTCGGCCCCTTCGTCTTCTTCGACCATATGGGGCCGGTCGATTTCCAGCCGGGGCTGCCGCGCGACGTCGACGTGCGCCCCCACCCGCACATCGGCTTGTCCACCGTCACCTACCTGTTCGAGGGCGAGATCATGCACCGCGACAGCGTGGGCTCGGAACAGGCCATCAGGCCGGGCGAAGTGAACTGGATGACCGCGGGCCGCGGCATCACCCATTCCGAACGCTTCGAGCGGGCCCGGATGGAGGGCGGACGGATGCACGGCATCCAGGCCTGGGTCGCCCTGCCCGAAGCGGACGAGGAGACCGATCCCGCCTTCAGCCATTACGGCACCGGCGACCTGCCGGTGTTCGAGGAGGGCGGCGTGCGCGGCCGGCTGGTGGCGGGCGAGGCGTTCGGCGCCAGGGCGGGGGTGAAGACCCACTCGCCGCTGTTCTACATCCATTGGGACCTCGCCCCCGGCGCCCGCGTGGAACTGCCGTCGGGCGGATGGGAGCGGGCGGCCTATGTGGTGGCGGGCTCCGTGGAGGCCGAGGGGCAGCGCTTCGAAGCCGGGCGGATGGCCGTTTTCGCCGCCGGCCATCCGGCGGTGCTGACCGCGGCCACGCATTCCATCGTCATGGCCGTCGGCGGCGAGCCGCTGGGCCGGCGCTTCATCGACTGGAACTTCGTGTCCTCGTCGAAGGAGCGGATCGAGCAGGCCAAGGCCGACTGGCGCGCCGGCCGGATGAAGCTGCCCGACCTGGACAGCGGCGAGTTCATCCCGCTGCCGGAAATGCCGAAGCCGCCGGCCAATCCCATGTCGTGACGGGCCTCCCTTCAGCGGTCGCGTTTCCGCCAGGACCAGGCCGCGGCCAGCACGGGCACGGACAGAGCCGCCCAGGACACGGCGTCCACCAGCCCGTCGTCCAGCAGGGCGGTGACCAGCCCCGCGGTGGTGACGAGCGCGATTGCGGCGGGAATGCCGAAGATCGCCGGCAGGGGAAGGGGAGTGCGCGGCTTCATTCCGCGGCTTCCCCGACGACCGTACGCAGTCCGGGACCGGCGGCGGCGTGGTCCTGGGCGCCGCGGCGGCGGGCGACCCACAGATACAGGCCGCTGCCGAGGATGACGATGGTCAGCACGTCCAGCACCGCCCACAGGATCTTCATCGGCAGCCCGCCATAATCACCGAAATGCAGCGGTTGGGACAGCCGCAGCGCCAGCATGTACCAGGGCATGGAGCGCATGTCGGTGAAGGCCCCGGTCTCGGCATCGATCAGGGCGGGGGTGAGGATCCGGTTGGTGGCCGGCGTGGCTCCCTTCAGCCACACCGCATAATGGTGGTTGCTGGAAAAACGCACGCCGGGGAAGGCAACGAATTGCGGGCGCATGCCGGGGGCGGCCTCCATCGCGGTGCGGACGGCGGCATCAACGGAAGCGAACCGCTCCGGCACCGGCTTGCCCTGGTAGGGGGCGATCATCGCCGCCAGCTCGTTGGCGCGCCAGTAGGCGACCAGCGGCACCGACAGGGTGTTGATGACCCCGGTCAACCCGACCACCACCACCCACATCAACGTGACGATGCCCAGCATGTTGTGCAGGTCGAGCCATTTCAGCCGCTTGCTGCGTCCGGCCCGCACCGTGCCGAAGGACAGCTTGCGCATGAAGGGGGCATAGATCACCACGCCCGACAAGGTGGCGAGGAACAGCAGGAAACCCATGAAGCCCAGGAAAAGCTCGCCGGGCAGGCCTGCGAACATGTCGACATGCAGGCGCAGCATCACATGCATGAAGCCGTCATCGTCGTTTAGGTCCGCCAGGATCCGCGTGGTGCGCAGGTCGATGGCGGAGATGTGCATCTGCGACACCGGCGGGCGGGCGCCCGGGCCGGTCGTGACGTTGACCACCGGCCGGTCCACATCGAAGCTGAGGAACAGCGGACGTTCGCCGGGATAGGTGGCCATTGCAGAGGCCACCGCCTCGTCCAATGACCTCAACGGCGTATCGGCCGGCATGGCGGGGAGGGTGTCGTCGGCCGTCAGCGCTTCGATCTCGTCATGGAAGATCAGCGGCAGGCCGGTCAGGCACAGCAGCAGCATGAAGAGCGTGCAGATCAGGCTGGTCCATTTGTGGATCAGCGTCCAGATCCGGATGGTTCGGTTGGTCATCGGGCACTCCTCATACCGCTGTCCTGCCTTTGCAGCTCGAACATCCGTCCTCAGAAATCGACCGACAGCGACAGCTTGGCGGTGAGCGGAGCGCCCTGGCTCAGGTAGCCGCCGGCGGCGGACGCCCAATAGGCCTTGTCCGTCACATTCTCCACCGCCGCCCGGACGGTGACCGGACGGTTCTGGATGTCTGCGACCATCCGCGCGCCGATGTCGAAGCGGGTCCAGCTGGGGATCTTCAGCGTGTTTGCGGTGTTGAGATATTGCGACCCGGTGTGGATCACCCGCCCGGTCAGCGTCACGGTGGGGAAGGAGGCCGGCAGGAAGGGCAGATCCCATTCGACATTGGCGTTGAACTGGTGGCGCGGCACGCCGACGGCGTTCTTGCCCTCGGTCGCGGCGCTGCCGGTGTCGGTCAGTTCCGGGTCGATGAAGGTGGCGCCGCCCAGCAGCCGGACGCCCTGCACCGGCTCGCCGTACAGCATCAGCTCGATGCCGCGGTTGCGCTGTTCGCCGGACACGCTGTAGATGCGGGTGAAGGCGTCGGTGACCCCGCTGGGCTGGGTGGTCTGGAACAGCGACAGCGAGCCACCGAAGCTGCCGAAATCCAGCTTGCCGCCGACCTCGTATTGGACCGAGCGGTAGGGTTCGAAGATTTCTCCGGAATTGGCCGCCGTCGACGGGGCGGTCGGCCCCTGGGCCAGCCCCTCGATCCGGTTGGCGTAGAGCGACAGTTCCTTGATCGGCTTCACCACCAGCCCGACCACCGGCGTCAAGGCCGACTGGTCGTAATCTGAGGTGCGGGCGCCGTTGGCCCGGTTGTAGCCGCGGACCTGGATGTTCTGCTGGCGCAGACCGGCGGTGACCATCACCCGGTCGTCGAGGATCGACAGCGTGTCCGACGCGTAGACGCTGCGCAGCACCGACTCGCTGACCTTCGGCAGATCGCCGACCATGCCGCTCGACGATGTCGTCGCCGGGCGCGGGAAGCCGACCATGGTGTAGAGGTTGATGGCGGTGGTGGTGCCGAATTCGAAGCCGTTGTTGTTGGTCGTCCGCAGTGCCGAGGCGCCGGCATTCAGCTGGTGCCTGACCGGGCCGGTGTGCAGGTCGGCCCGGATGCCGGCCTGTCCGGTGCTGGTGAAATCCTCGCGCGGGACGGTCAGGCGCCTGACCGTGCCGGTGCCGTCGGGCCGCGTGACGGTGGGGGAGGCATAGTCGCCGTCCTCGCGCATGCTGCGCATGCCGAAGGCGCCATAGGCGGTCAGGTTCGGCAGGATGTCGTATTCGGCACGGATCTGGCCGAAGGTGTCGCGCATCTGCGAATAGCTCCAGGGCTGCGCATAGTTCTGCGAAGCCGAGGGCACCGCCGGGACGAAGCTGCCGAAATAGACCACGGGGCGGCCCTGCTCCACCCGCTGGGTCTGGGTGCCGACGTCGAGCGTCACGCGGGCGCGCTCGCCGCGATAGTCCAGCGCCAGGGAGCCGAGCTTCAGCGTCCGCTCCTCGTCGTCGATGGCGGTGTCGCCGCCGCGGACCGCGGCGTTGACCCGCACGCCGAACTGGTTGGCGTCGCCGAACCGGCGGCCGACGTCGGCGGACAGGCCGAAGCGGCTGTCCATGGCATAGCTGGCGGTCAGGCGGGTCAGCGGCTCGTCCTCCGCCCGCTTGGGCACGAGATTCACGCCGCCGCCGATGCCGGACCCGCTGGGAGCCGCACCGTTCAGAAAGGCGTTGGCACCCTTCAGCACCTCCACCCGTTCGAACATGTTGGTGGCGACGATCTGGCGCGGAGCTGTGCCGTAGAGACCGTCGACCGACAGATCCTCGCCGGCCAGTTGGAAGCCGCGGATGACGAAGCTCTCCGCGAAGTTGCCGTATCCGAGGCTGCTGCGCACCGCCGGATCGTTGGCCAGCACATCGGCGATGGTATCCGCCTGCTGGTTGCGGATGGTCTCGGCGGTGTAGCCGGTGACGGCGAAGGGCACATCCATCGCATCCTGATTGCCCAGCGCGCCGATACGCCCGCCGCGCGCCACCTGACCGCCGGCATAGGCCGGGGGCAGGGCGCCGGGACCGGTTGCCCCCCGGTTTCCTTCGATCTGCACCGGATCGAGTTGGACGGCGCCGCCGGCGGCGACGCGCTCGACCGTCACGGTTTCGCTGTTGAGGAAGCGGGCTGCCAGACCGGTGCCGGACAGCAGGCGGTTCAGCCCCTCGCGCGCGGTCATCGAACCGCTGACACCGGGAGAGTTGACGCCCTGCGTCACGGCCCCGGGGCTCAGCACCTGGATGCGCGACGCGGCGGAGAAGGCGGCGAGCGCCCCGTCCACCGACTGCGGTGCGATGGAGAAGGAAACCGTACCGGCCGGGGTCGTCTGCGCCATCGCCGCGGGGA
>JBKHVJ010000282.1:0-6627 GCA_046570145.1 Alphaproteobacteria bacterium | reverse complement strand
GGTCGATGCCGCCTGCCCAATCTCGTTCACACCCGCCACATGCCCGCCTCAAGCTATCTGCCCCGCAATCCGACTCGTCACGGTTGCAGCGCCATCAGCCCAGTGAGGGCACTATGAATAGCGTGGGCTTAGCCTTCACCGACTGGCCCTCAATGAGGGTGCCCGTGGGCTTGTTCTGCGGACCGCGCGTAAACTGCACCGTAAACTGAACGCCATCCCCGACCGGCAGGGGATCGAAGGCGAGGGCGACGATACGTTCGAACGCCAAGTCCTGGTTCTTGGTGACAGAGCGAAGACGCCCGTTGACAACAATGGACACCGTCTTGGCGTCCGCGCTGTGGCCCGGCCCGTCCATTGCGGCGGAAGCGGGGGAAACGTCCGTGTTCATAAGCACCTCCTTGCGGTTTGCCTACGTTGATCGGTTTACAAAATTCCTCAGATATGGAACAACATGAGGCAAAACATAGTTTACAAGTGACCGCACGTCAACACAGTCGGTTTACATTTTTATAAAATCTCATGATTTTGTAAACCGAGAACGGGAAGGGGCTACGTATGATCGGTCGCAAGCTCAAGGTTGCGCGCGCCGCAGCCGGCATGTCGCTGCGCGATCTGTCGGCGCGCATCAACGGGTTGGTCACCGCCCAGGCGATTGGCAAGTACGAGCGTGACGAAGACATGCCCAGCTCGGGCGTCTTGATCGCACTCGCCGGCGCGCTCGGCGTCAGCGAAGACTATCTCCTTAGCGACGACGAGTTGGTCCTAGACGGAGTCGAATTCCGCAAAAAGACCAGCAGCCGCTCTCGAGAAGAGGCAACGATTGAGGCGCGCACGCTTCACCTCCTCGAGCGCTATCTCGCGATCGAAGACCTGTTGCACCTGCGTAGCGCCGATTGGGAAAAGCCGTGGAACGCACCCTATCCGGTGAAGGACCTGCGCGACGCCGAAGACGCGGCACGCTCGGTGCGCGAG
Source organism: Alphaproteobacteria bacterium (assembly GCA_046570145.1). Taxonomy (GTDB): domain Bacteria; phylum Pseudomonadota; class Alphaproteobacteria; order Azospirillales; family Azospirillaceae; genus Azospirillum. The sequence continues at coordinate 5,655 of JBKHVJ010000282.1, read as the reverse complement.
GAATGGGGACTTGGCAACGATCCCATTCCCAAGCTTGCCGAACTCCTTGAGGAGCGCGGCGTCAAGGTGCTGTCGCTCGATGTTGACACCATCGACGGCTTGGCTGCCGAAGTGAAGCGCAAAGGGCGTTCGGCCGCGCGGGTCATCGTCGTGAAGCGCAACACCTGGTCCGAGCGCAAGCGATTTACGTTGGCCCACGAACTCGGCCACATGATGCTCGACCCGGCTCCCGGAATGGACGAGGAAAAGGCGGCGCACCGCTTCGCCGGTGCTTTCCTCATTCCGGCAGACGTGCTCCGCGCCGAAGTCGGCACGACGCGCTCCTCTATCAGCATCGGCGAACTCGTCGCGCTGAAAGAACGGTTCGGCGTCAGCATCCAGGCTCTTACCTATCGATGCAAAGATTTGGGCATACTTGGCCAATCATCCTTTGCCGAGTTGTTCCAAATCTTCACCGATCGCGGCTGGCGCCGCCCGCCGTTTGCCGAACCCGGCAGCATGGCTCCGACCGTGGAGGACCCCAAGCGCTTCGAGCGCTTGTGCTATCGGGCTTTGGCCGAAAAGGTGATCGGAGAATCGCGTGCTGCTGAACTGCTCGGCATTTCCGTGGGCCAACTCGAGGCCCGCCTCGATCAGGTGACGGAGTGATCCGTTGCCGGTTCTCGTCTCTGACACCTCGGTGCTGATCGACCTCGATCGCGGGACACTGCTCGACGACCTATTCCGTCTGCCGGACGAGTTCGCCGTGCCCGACCTGCTGTTCAAACGTGAACTGAGTGGAGAACTTGGTGCGCGCCTACTCGGCCTTGGGTTGCGCGTGGAGGGCTTGACTCCGGCCGAGGTACGCCGCGCCGCCACTGTGCGGCGCCAACGCGCCGACCTGTCGGTACCAGACACCTTCGCCTACGTCCTCGCCGAAACCCGTCGCTGGACTCTGCTCACCGGCGACGGCGGCCTGCGCCGTCTGGCGACCGACAACGGCCTAGTCATGCACGGTGTGCTCTGGCTGATCGACCGCTTCGACGCCGATGCGGTCGTTCCCCGCGACCGTCTGCACGCTGGCCTCACCGCCATCGCCGCTCACCCGCGCTGCCGGCTGCCTGCCGCCGAGCTTCAAACCCGCCTAACACTCTTTGCAGGCGGGTGACCGCCGCTTGACCGCCGAACTCGCGGTAACGTCCATGGGCGTTACCCGGGCGCAAACCGTGCGCGTTGACGGTCGAGGATCTGGACCGAGATATGATCCTCGCCTTTCTGGACGAACTTGAGCAGAAGCGGAAGAACACCGTTCAGACCCGCAATGCGCGCCTGGGCGCGATCCGATCCTTCTTTCATCATGTCGCAGCGAACGACCCGGCTGCACTCGGCGTCGCGCAGCGCGTCCTGGCCATTCCGATCAAGAAGTCGCACACAGAGATCACGCATCATCTGTCGCGCAGCGAACTGGATGCCCTGATCGCTGCGCCGGACCAGCGAACGTCGCTCGGTCGCCAGGATCGAACGTTGCTGTTGTTTCTGGCACCAACCGGCGCGCGCGTTTCCGAGGCCGTCGGGGTCGATGCCTGCGATCTTCAATTGGAACAACCGCGGCCGCAAGTGCTCCTGCGCGGCAAGGGGCGCAAGGAACGGATCGTGCCGGTTGCTCATGACCTCGTCAAAGCCTTGCAGGCTTTGATGCGCGAACGTGGCATCGATCAGCATCACAAGGGTGCGCTTTTCGTCGGTGCGCAGGGGGCTCGTCTCACCCGCTTCGGGGCGACGCACATTGTGCGGCGGGCCGTCGCCGTGGCAACCGCAAACATGCCGGAGTTGGCTCGCAAAACCATATCGCCCCACGTCCTTCGCCATTCGCTCGCAATGGTGCTGTTGCAGTCCGGGGTGGACCTTCTGACCATCCAGGCGTGGTTGGGCCATTCGCAGGTTGCCACCACACATCGCTACGCCGCTGCCGACGTCGAAATGATGCGCCGCGGATTGGACAAGGCCGGGCTGTCCGGCAAGCTGCCGATGCGATACCAGCCCAAGGATTCGGTGCTGCAGTTGCTGGAAAGCATATGAGTATTATGTGGCGGCAAAACTCACTGACGCCACGGAACTGCTGGCGTCGCGACGATGCCGCCACATTTCTTCGCCCGCCACATAAGAAAGGATCCGCCTGGAGGACCGTCTGCACCAGCGCGGCCAAGCCATCCACGCCCTTGCGCATGTCGGTCCGGCCGGCGGCGAGATGCACGCGGACGCCGCTGGGCAGGCCGCCGATCACGGCCGCACCACCGCGAGAACCCGCGCCAGGGTCTCCGCGTCGAAGCCGCGGGCGACGCGTATGCTGATCCCCTCGGCCAGCTCCAGAGCGACGCCCGCGTCGCCGACCGCCGGCTCCTCCGCCACGGCGGCTGCCTGCGCGGGCAGGAACCAGGGCGGTTCCGCCGTCGCCGCGGCGCGCAGACGCGAACTCCAATAGCCGAGCGTCCCCCGGTTCAGGCCGTGCTTCTCACAGTATCGGCGGGCGGACAGACCGCTCTTTCTCCAGGCGTCAACGTGGGTCCGCCAGAAAACGGTGCGATCTTCGCCGACTGCCGTCGTGCCGTGAGTGGACAATGACATGGATGATCTCCTCAGACGCTTCGCGTGCGCAGGGAGTATCGTGGCATCATCTTGCTGGCGAAAGATGCCGTCGTCGGTGGTTTACGATGCACAAGCAGCTCAACCGCCTCAAACTGCTCAAGCGTCAGATGTACGGCAGAGCCAGCCTGGATCTGCTTTGGAGACGAACCCTCCTGGCGGCGTGATCCACGCAAACTGCGTAAGAACCACCGAACCGGGGCAAGGTCAAATAGACCCCCGAAGACGGTCCCTGCTCCTGTCGCCGCCTCGCACAAGCGGCTTAACGAGCAGGGGCCAAGCTATGTGAGGGCGCCGAGGGAGATGATGGCGAGACGGTTCAAGCCGGGGATCGGGAAGACCCACGCACCGTTATGTGCGTTCAGCGCGGCAACTTGATCGGGACCCAATCCGCGGACTTTATCATGGCCCGAGGTCATCAGCACCGCTTCCAACGAGGCCGGACACATGACCGCACCTGACCATTTCGCTAAAACAGACCATTTTTTCCTTGCACAGCAGCGGCCCTCCACACATGACCGTGCCCGTCTGCCTCCGCAGAACGCCCCGTCAGGCCGGGAAGGCGCTGGTGTAGACCTTGCGGCAGGTGCCCTCGAAGATCTTGTAGCGGTCGTCGGCGTTCAGCCAGTCGATGCTCTCGATCACCGGCTTCAGATCGTCGAAGTCGAGCCCGGTGGTGGGATCCTGGACGGTGCCGGTGCCCGGACGCTCGGTGCCGAACATGACGTTGTCGGTGCCGATGACGCTGAACAGGAAGTTCAGCGCCTCCTTCGAATAGTTGCAGGTGTCGTAATACAGCTTCCGCATCTTCTCGTCGAAGGTCAGCGCCTCCTTGCGGCGGAAGTTCCAGGCGCGGAAACGGCCCATGTGATAGGGGATGGCGCCGCCGCCGTGGGAGATGACGATCTTCAGCGTCGGGAAGTCCTCCAGCACCTGTGAATCCAGCAGCGAGATGATGGCGATGCTTTCCTCGTTGATGAATTTCAGCGTATAGGATTCACGTGGCTGGCAGCAGCTCGCCGAATGGACCAGCGCCGGCACGTCCAACTCGACCAGCTTCTCGTACAGCGGATACCAGAAGCGGTCGCCCAGTCCCGGAGGCGGCGCGCCGTCGCCCTCGGTCGGGTCGGGGTTCAGCAGGCAGCCGACGAAGCCCAGATCGCGGACGCAGCGCTCCAACTCCTCCAGGCAGTTCTCCGGGCTGCTGTCGCGGTATTGCGGCAGGCCGGCGACGGCGCGGAAGCGGTCGGGGAACATCTTGCGCTGGACATGGATCATGTCGTTGACGGCGCTGGTCCAGTCCCGCGTCACCGCCGCCGGCTTGATCGAATGCAATTGCGCGAAGGGGCGCGGGGACAGGAACTGGATGTCGGTGCCGACCTTGTCCATCATCGAGACCAGCTTCTCCGCCGTCTCGCGCAGAAGATCATGGTCGGGGTTGAAGCGGAAGTTCGGATTCGTCCGGCTCGACACGATGTCGGCCATGTAGCGGTAGGCGACGTCGGGCATGACGATGTGGGCGTGGCTGTCGATGATCATGGTCTCAGGTCTCCTGTCCGGCGTCGGGCACGACGGCGACGATTTCGAGTTGGACCAGCATGCCGCCGGGAAGGTCGAGCACGATGGCGTGACGGGCCGGACGGCTGTGCTCGTCCGGGAAATACTCGGCCCACTGGGTGTTGACGTGGGCGCGCATGGAGTTGTCCTTGATGAAGACGGTGATGCGGCCGATGTCGTCCAGCGTGCCGCCGCCGGCCTCGACCAGCGCCTTCATGTTCTGGAAGGCGTAGCGGGCCTGGAGCGCCGGATCCTCCGGCAACTCGCCGTCGGCCGGGTTCTGGCCCATGATGCCGGACGAGAAGATCATGTTGCCGACGCGGGCGCCCATCGGGATCGGCGCGCTGTGCCTGGCGTTGGGAAGCTCCAGCGACTGCCGGCGCTTTGTCATGGCGGGTCTCCTCCCTTTCAGGCTTCGGTTCCGGCGTCAGGCGCGCCGGGTTTGCAGGGTGTGGTAGCCGACCGACGCCCGCGCCTCGCGCAGCGACGCGCCGTCGAGAACGGCGGCGCGGATGCGCTCCTCGGCGTCGTGGACTTCGTGGGCGACGGCCAGCACCTCGTCGATGCGCGACGCGGGCACCGCGACGAGCCCGTCGCCATCGCCCTTCAGCCAGTCGCCCGGCTCGACCCGGATGCCGCCGATAGAGACCGGCACGCCGGTCTGCTCGACCCGCACCCGGTCCTTGCCGGTGCGCATCCAGTTGCCCCGGCTGTAGAGCGGGTAGTTCAGCTCGATGCTGCGGTCCATGTCGCGACAGATGCCGTCGATGACGGTGCCGGCGACGCCGCGCCGCGACGCGGTGGAGGTCAGCAGATCGCCCCACACGGTCGCGTCGAGGCGCCCGGCGTTGTCGAGCACCACCACGTCGGCGGGGCCGAGATCGTCGATGTAGTCGCCGACCGTGCCGCGATCCTGCCCGACCGGCCCGTAACGCAGCGTCCAGGCGCGTCCTGCAAGCCTGAAATTGCGGTCCAGCGGCATGATGCCGAAGCATTGGCCGGGGATGCCCAGCCGGTCCAGCGCGTCGCTGATGTCGGTGCAGCTCAACCCCGCGATGGCGTCGAGGCGGTTCTTGTCGTCGCTCATGCCGTTTCCCTGCCTTCGGTGGCGCTGGCCCCGGTGTTTCTGGCCCCGGTGTTTTCGGTCAGCATGGTTTCGTAGTTGGCGCCCATCGCCTCGGCCATCGACCGGCCGCCGCGCACCGCGTCGGCGATCAGCCGTTCACGCCGGGCGATGGTCTCGGCGGTGGCGATGACCTCCGCCGCGTCGGCCCGGGCGATGAACAGGACGCCGCTGGCGTCGGCGATGACGAGGTCGCCGGGGGCGACCGGCACGCCGCACAGCGTCACCGGCTCGTTCCAGGCAAGTTCGCGGATGCGGCCGCGCGCGGTGGTGGGGACGGCGTTGCGGCCCCACAGCGGCAGGCCATACTGCCGCGTCTCGTCCAGGTCGCGGCAGGCGCCGTCGATCACCAC
>JBKHVJ010000281.1:0-8063 GCA_046570145.1 Alphaproteobacteria bacterium | reverse complement strand
GGCACGCCATGCATCCCCCTCACCCCGACCCTCTCCCCAGGGGGGAGAGGGAGGATTTGCCGTTACAGCTTGTAGGCGTTCTTGGCGAGGCGGTAGGCGAGGTCGACGGCCAGATCCGCCGCCTCGTCCTCTTCCATCCGGTGCTCCGCGACCAGACGGGCGAGGAAGCTGCAGTCGACGCGGCGCGACACGTCGTGGCGGGCCGGGATCGAGCAGAAGGCGCGGGTGTCGTCGGTGAAGCCGACGGTGTTGTAGAAGCCGGCGGTCTCCGTGATCATCTCGCGGTAGCGGCGCATGCCCTCGGGGCTGTCGTGGAACCACCAGGCCGGGCCGACGCGCAGCGCCGGGTAATGGCCGGCCAGCGGAGCCAGCTCGCGGGAATAGCTGTCCTCATCCAGCGTGAACAGGATGATGGTCAGGTCGCGCTCGTTGCCGAAGCGGTCGAGCAGCGGCTTCAGCGCCCGCACATACTCGGTCCCGCTCGGGATGTCGGCGCCCTTGTCGCGGCCGAAGCGCTCGAACACCAGGCTGTTGTGGTTGCGGAAGGAACCGGGATGGATCTGCATGACCAGACCGTCCTCCAGGCTCATCCGCGCCATTTCGGTCAGCATCTGGGCGCGGAACAGCTCGGCCTCCTCGGCCGTGGCGCCGCCGCGGCGGACGGTGTCGAACAGCTTTTCCGCTTCCGAGCGCGGCAGGTCGGCGGTCGCCGCCGTCGGGTGGCCGTGGTCGGTCGAGGTGGCACCGTAGCTCTTGAAATACTGGCGGCGGTCGGCTAGGGCGGCGAGATAGCCGTCCCAGGTCGCGGTGTCCTTGCCGGTGATGCGGGCCAGCTCGGCGAGGTTCTCGCGGAAGCCCTCGAACTCCGGATCGACGACCGGGTCCGGACGGAAGGCGGTGATGACCCGGCCCTTCCAGCCGCTCGCGCGGATCGCCTTGTGGTGCTCCAGCGTGTCGAGCGGCGATTCGGTGGTCGCCAGCACTTCGAGGTTGAAGCGCTCGAAAAGGGCGCGCGGACGGAACTCCGGCTTGCGCAGGCACTCTTCGATCCGGTCGTAGATGCGGTCGGCGCTGGCGGCGCTCAGACGCTCGGTGACGCCGAACACCGTCTCGAAGGCGTGGGTCAGCCACATCGACGTCGGCGTGCCGCGGAACAGGTGCCAGTTGGAGGCCAGCAGGCGCCAGATGGCGCGCGAGTCGGACGAGGTCTCCCCGCCGTCCTTGCGCGGAACGCCCAGCTGCTCCAGCGGAATTCCCTGGCTGTACAGCATGCGGAAGGCATAATGGTCGGGCTTGACGAACAGGCTCGCCGGGTCGGGGAACGCCTCGTCCTTCGCGAACCAGGACGGATCGGTGTGGCCGTGCGGGCTGATGATCGGCAGGGCGCTGACTTCGCCGTAGAGGCGCCGCGCGATGGCGCGCTGCGTCGGGTCGCTCGGGAAAAGACGGTCGGGGTGAAGCATCGGAAGCCTCTGCGCTGCAAGAGAGTGACAAAAGCAGGGTGGGGAGAAGGCGGGGTCCGCGCGGGGGACCGTCCCTACCGGCTGGTCGTATAATATTAATATATCAGATATGATTGCAAGCCCAATCATGCTTCCGGTCTGTTCCTGGGCCCCCGATCGCCTGCGCCCAGTCGCCGCACCCGATCGGGCGAAAGGCGGGGCATGACGCTGGCGACGGGTTTGACCTTGGTGAAGCGGGGCGGGTAGATTGCAGGAAATGTGGAACGTCCCACGGGCGGAAGACTGCCGCCCCGTTACATGCCTGCCGGAATGGAGCCATCGGTGAAGAAGGTCGCGACGACAGACGATGAAGGCGGCCTGGCCCCTGCAACCGCCCGGCGCGCCGCGGTTCCGGCCGCGACGGTCCGGCCGCCGCGCCGCGCCGCGACGGTGGCGTCGCGCATCTACCGCGACCTGCGGGGCGAGATCGTGTCGCTGAAACGCAAGCCGGGCGACGCCATCGCCGAAAAGCAGATCGCCGAGGCCTATGGCGTCAGCCGCACGCCGGTGCGCGAAGCGGTGCTGAAGCTGGCCGACGAGGGGCTGATCGAGATCTTTCCGCAATCCGGTACCTTCGTGGCGCGCATCCCGCTGGACGGCCTGCCGGAAGCCTTCGCCATCCGCAAGGCGCTGGAAGAGGCGACGGTGCGCTATGCCGCGGCGCGTGCCACGCGCAGCCAGATCGCAGCGCTGCGAGCCAATCTCGAGTTGCAGAAGGAGAAGCAGGAGGCTGCGGATTTCGTTGGCTTCCACCAGGCCGACGAGGCGTTTCATGCCTTGGTCGCGGAGATCGCCGGCTATCCCGGATTCTGGACGCTGATCCAGCAGACCAAGGTGCAGATCGACCGCTACCGCCTGCTGACCCTGCCGGTGCTCGGCCGCGTCGCCGAGGTGATCGCCGAGCACACCGCCATCGTCGATGCCATCGCGGCCAACGATCCGGCGGCCGCGATCAAGGCGCTGGACGAGCATCTGGACGACCTGCAGATCTCGGTCGCCGACATCCGCCGCGACTATCCGCGCTACTTCACCGCGCCCGGCGACCTCGCCTGACCCGAGGGGGAAAGGGGGGCGGGGAAAGGGACCGGCGCGGCCCCCGTTCCCCCGTGCCGGTCAAGCCTGGGTGGCGTCGGCCGCAGCGGCATAGGCCACCGGCTCGCCCAGGAAATCCTCGCGGATCGGCGTGAAGATGTCGAGCAGCACGCCCGGCTCCAGCGCAACCACGCCATGCAGCACGTTGGACGGCACCATATAGCCGTCGCCGGTGTTCAGGCGCTTGGTGCGGCCGTCGATGGTGACGTCGAAGGACCCCTTCTCCACCACCGCGCACTGGACATGCGGGTGGCGGTGCTGCGCGCCGATGGCACCGGCCTCGAACTCCACCCGCACCATCATCATGGCGTCGTTGTAGCCGAGGATCTTGCGCCGCACCCCGTCGCCGAGATCCTGCCACGGGATGTCGTCCGCGGTCACGAACACGTCGGTGGTCATTGGTCTTCTTCCTTCTTCCCCTGAGGTCCCGCCGCCGCCCCGGACTGGGGCGGCGGCGGGTGTTTGGTTCCCGTCAGCGCGCCAGCCAGCCCCCGTCCACCGGCAGGGTGATGCCGTGGACATAGTCCGAGGCGTCGGAGGCCAGGAACACCGCCGGGCCGGCCATGTCGGAGGGCACGCTCCAGCGGCCGGCCGGGATGCGCGCCAGGATCTCGGCGTTGCGCGCCTCGTCGGCGCGCAGGGCCGTGGTGTTGTTGGTCTCGACATAACCGGGAGCGATGGCGTTCACGTTGATGCCCTTGCCCGCCCATTCGCAGGCCAGCAGCTTGGTGACGCCGGCGACGCCGCTTTTGGAGGCCGTGTAGGACGACACCCGGATGCCGCCCTGGAAGGACAGCATCGAGGCGATGTTGATGATCTTGCTCTTGGCGTCCTCGCCCGCGGCCCGCCGCGCGAAGACATGGCGGCCGAAGGCCTGGCAGAGGAAGAACACCGACTTGATGTTGACGTTCATCACGTCGTCCCAGTCGGCTTCGCTGAAGTCGATGGAATCGGCGCGCCGGATGATGCCGGCATTGTTGACCAGGATGTCGACATGCCCCAGCCCGGCGACCGCCTCTTCCATGATGCGGGGGACCGGTTCGATGCTGGTGAAGTCGGCGGAGATGGCGACGAAGCGCCGGCCGGCGCGCTCCACCATCGCCTGCGTTTCGACCGGCGGGCTGCGGCCGGCCACCGCCACGTCGGCGCCGGCCTCGGCCAGCGCCACCGCGATGGCCTGGCCGATGCCGGTGTTGGCGCCGGTGACCAGCGCCGTCCGGCCGGACAGAGCGAAGGACTTGGTCATGGTTGCGTCGGGCCTCAGCGCAGGCGGTCCATGGCGACGAAGTCCATGTCGGTGAAGTCCTGGTTGTCGCCGCCCATCGCCCAGATGAAGGTGTAGTTGCGGGTGCCGACGCCGGAATGGATCGACCAGGGCGGGGAGATCACCGCCTGCTCGTTGGCGACGACGATGTGGCGGGTCTGCTCCGGCTCGCCCATCAGGTGGAAGACGCGGGCATCCTCCGGCAGGTCGAAGTAGAAATAGACCTCGCAGCGCCGGTCATGGGTGTGGCACGGCATCGTGTTCCACATGTTGTTCGGCTTCAGCACGGTCATGCCCAGAACCAGCTGCGCCGTGCGCACCACGTCCGGGTGGATCATCTGGTAGATGGTGCGCTCGTTCGACTGGGCCGGGTCGCCCAGATGCACGGCCTTGGCCTGCCCGATGGAAATCTTCATCGTCTCGAACCGCGCATGGGCCGGCGTGCTGTTCAGGTAGAACTTGGCCGGCTCGCGGCGGTCCAGGCTTTCGAAGGTGACGTCCTTGCTGCCCATCGCGACATAGAGGGCATCGCGCGGCGCCAGTTCGAACACCGAACCATCGACGGTGACGCGGCCGGGGCCGCCGACATTGACCACGCCCAGCTCGCGCCGGTCGAGGAAGTTGGGCGAGCCGATCTCCTTGGACGACACCAGCTTGACCGGGCCGGCGACCGGCATGGCGCCGCCGACGACGAAGCGGTCGATATGGCTGTAGGTGAAGACGGTCTCGTCCGCCTCGAACAGGGTCGGAACCAGGAAGTGGTCGCGCAGAGTCTCGGAATCGAAGTTGCGCACCGCATCGGGGTGGGAGGCGTGGCGGACGGTGACTTTCATGTCGGTCGGGTCCTTCGAATACGGGGTGCCGGCGATTCGGCAAGTCTGCCCCGATCATACTAATATACTAGTAAAACGGGCAAGCCCTAATGATGGAAGGCCGGACATTTCACCGGGCGGAGAATGCGCGACAAAATCGCGGGACTGTTGTGCCGATGCCGCCGGGCGGGGCGCCCGCATTGCGCCTGCGGCCAATCTAATATATCAGTAGAGCGGCATTTTCCGGAGACCATGTCCATGACCGCCCAGCAGCCGCGCAAGCGCATCGCCCTCGTCGCCCACGACGCCCGCAAGGCGGATCTCATCGCCTGGATCGGCGCCAACATCGCGGCGCTGGACGGCCACGCCTATTGGGCGACCGGCACCACCGGCCAGAAGGTGAGCGCCGCCCACCCCGGTCTCGACGTGACCCCGCTGAAGAGCGGCCCGCTCGGCGGCGACCAGCAGATCGGCGCGATGATCGCGGAGGGGCGGATCGACCTGCTGGTCTTCTTCGTCGATCCGATGACCGCCCAGCCGCACGACGTGGACGTGAAGGCGCTGACCCGCCTCGCCACGCTCTACAACATTCCGATGGCCTGCAACGAGGCGACCGCGGACATGATCGTGTCCTCGCCGCACTTTGCCGGCGGCTACGTCCCGCGCGCGGCGAGCTTCACCGACTACGAGACGCGGACGGTGTGAGGGCGGCCTGCCGCCCCCGCCGCTGCCGCCTCGGCCATCAGCTGGTGAAATATTGCGGGTTGGTCCGCTGGACGTCGGCGATGCCCAGCTGAAGGTCGGTCAGGTGGCGGCGCAGTTCGGCGACGGCGCGATCCGGGTCGCGGGCGGCGATCGCCTCGACGACGGCGCTGTGTTCGGCAAGGGCCTTTTCCATCCGGCCGGCAACCGGCAGGGTCAGATGGCGGTAGCGGTCGACCTGCCGCTTCACCTGCTGGGTCAGCGTCCAGAAACCGGGATAGCCCGACATCTCCGCCAGCAGCGCGTGGAAATCCTCGTCGGCATCGTGGAATCCGTCGAAATTGCCGGCCTCCTGCATTTCCCGCTGCAGCTCCAGGTTGGCACGCAGGCGGGCCACCTGACTGCCGGTCGCCTGTTCGGCGGCATAGCGCACCGTCGCCTCTTCCAGCGCGCGGCGGATGGCGATGGCTTCGGGCAAGGCGCTCAAGGGAATGCGGGCGACGAAGGTGCCGGATTGCGGGAACACCTCCACCAGCCCTTCGTCGGCCAGCTTCAGCATCGCCTCGCGAACGGGGGTGCGGCTGACGCCGTAGGTATCGGCCACTTCCTTTTCGATCAGCGGTTCGCCCGGCTTGCGGCGCAATGAGACGATGTCGTCACGCAGATCGCGGTAGATGGTGCCCGACACGGTGGCGCCGCGGTGGGCCGGCCTTGCGGTGGCGCTGGCGGGCCGGCGGCGGCGGCGGCGCGCCGGAGCGGTCGCATCCGCCAGATTCATATCGCCCGCGTTGGAGTCCATGTTCGATCCGTTCATGTCAGCGGCGTGACGCCGTGCTTACTAATATATCTCTTGCGCTCCTCATGCGGAAAGTCTTTTGCCGAAAGAAATGCTCGCCTGTCTTGTGCGGGCAAGGTTTGGGGGAGGGGCGTTCGCGACGCCCGCCCCCCTCTGTAACCCGCGACCGTTCCCTTACAGCTTGGCCGCCGCGTCGAACACAGCGTGGCTGTAGGCGCCCTCCGGCTTCTTGGAGATCACCGGCGCCGATGCGCCCGACATCAGGATGTCCACCGTGCGGTTGAAGTCGGCCGGGTCGAGGTAACCGGTTCCCTTGGCGCCGCTCTCGATCAGCTTGGCGACCTCCTGCATCATGGTGGTCTGGTGTTCCTCGGTCTGGGCGCCGGTGGTGTCGTTCTCCAGCACGATCTTCACCGCCTCCGCCTGGTTCTTGGCGGCATACTCCCAGCCCTTGGCGGAGGCTTTCACGAACTTCGCCAGCTTTTCGACGATCTTGGGATCGGACAGCGACTTCTCCGTGGCGTAGAGCCCGTCCTCCAGCGTCACCACGCCCTGGTCCTGGTACTTGAAGACGGTCAGCTCGTCGGCCTTCATGCCGGCCTCGATCAGCTGCCAATATTCGTTGTAGGTCATGGTGGAGATGCAGGCCGCCTGCTTCTGCAGCAGCGGGTCGACGTTGAAGCCCTGCTTCAGCACCTTCACGTCCGGGGTGGAGCCGGAGGTGGCATAGCCCAGCTTGCTCATCCAGGACAGGAACGGATACTCGTTGCCGGAGAACCAGACGCCCAGGGTCTTGCCCTTGAAGTCCTTCGGATCCTTGATGTTGGCGTCCTTGCGGCAGGTCAGCATCATGCCGGACTTCTGGAACATCTGGGCGATGTTGACCAGCGGCACGCCCTTTTCCCGGCTGGCGAGCGCCGACGGCATCCAATCGACGATCACGTCGGCGCCGCCGGCGGCGATGATCTGGGTCGGGTTGATGTCGGGGCCGCCGGCCTTGATGGTGACGTCCAGTCCGGCGTCCTTGTAGAAGCCCTTGGCCGCCGCGACGTAATAGCCGGCGAACTGGGCCTGGGTGACCCATTTCAGCTGCAAGGTCAACGGATCGGCGGCGGCGGCCGGCGCACCCCAGCCGGCGAGGCCGGTGAGCGCGGTGGCGGCGAGCAGGACGGCGGAGGCAAGGGTCTTCATCGCGTTCGATCCTCTTCTGGCTGGGGTTTGGTTCGGCTTGAAGGAAGGCGGTCAGCGTTTGCGCAAAGACGGGTGCCAGGCGGTGACGCGCCGCTCCGCCAGCGCCAATGCGCCGTAGAGCAGCGATCCGGTGAGCGCGGCGACGGCGATGGTCGCCCACACGACATCCAGATTCATCCGGGCGACCTGGGTGGAGATGCGGAAGCCCATCCCCACCACCGGTGTCCCGAAGAACTCGGCGACGATGGCTCCGATCAGGGCCAAGGTTGAGTTGATCTTCAGTCCGTTGAACAAAAAGGGCAAGGCGCAGGGAAGCCGCAGCATCGCCAGCGTGCGCCAGTAGCCGGCGCCGTAGGACCGCATCAGGTCCAGCTGGATGCGCTCCGCTCTCTGCAGCCCTGCCAGCGTGTTGATCAGCATGGGAAAGAAGGTCATCACCACGATGACGGCGGCCTTGGACTGCCAGTCGAAGCCGAACCACATCACCATGATCGGCGCGATGCCCACCACCGGCACCGCGCTGGCGAGGTTGCCGAGCGGCAGCAGTCCCCGCGCCAGGAAGGGCACCCGGTCGGCCAGGATCGCCACGAGGAAGCCGGCGCCGCAGCCGATCAGATAGCCGCGCAGGACGGAGATCAGCACGGTCTGGCGGAAATCGTCCCACAGATCGGCGGCGTGGACGGCGAAGGCGGACAGCACGAGAC
>JBKHVJ010000280.1:0-4780 GCA_046570145.1 Alphaproteobacteria bacterium | reverse complement strand
TGGAAAGCCGCCCTAAATCTCCAGCTGCATGCCCAGTTCGACCACCCGGTTGGGCGGAATGCAGAAATACTCCGACGCGCTGGTCGACAGCTTGGACAGGAAGATGAACAGCGGTTCCTGCCAGCGCGGCAGGCCGAGCTTGCCGTGGCTGCGGATCAGCGTCTCGCGGCTGACGAAATAGGTGGTTTCCATCGGCTCGAACGGCAGGCCGGGGATGCGCTTGGTCTCCAGCGCCTGCGGGATGTCGGGCTCGTCCTTGAAACCGAAATGGACGATCAGCCGGAAGAAACCTGCGGACAGGGCCTTCAGTTCGAACCGCTGCTCGTCCGGCACATGGGGCACGTCCTCGATGTCGACGGTCAGCAGCACGACCCGCTGGTGCAGCACCTTGTAGTGCTTCAGGCTGTGCAGCAGACCCGGCGGCAGGCCGCGCGGATTGCCGGTCAGGAACACCGCGGTGCCCGGAACGCGCTGCACCGACCCGCTCTTCAGCCGCTCCACCAGCAGGTCGAAGGGCAGCGCATCCTCGGCCAGCCGCTTGCGCACCACCTCGCGCCCGCGCCGCCAGGTCGCCATCAGCAGGAAGACGGCCGCGCCGACCACCAGCGGGAACCAGCCGCCCTCCTCCACCTTGACGAGGTTGGCCAGGAACAGCGCCATGTCGACGGTCAGGAACACCGCCAGCGCCAGCACCGCCTGCCACAGCTTCCAGCGGCCGAGCGAGCGCGCGACCTTGTAGGCCAGCAGCGTGGTCGCCACCATCGTCCCGGTCACCGCGATGCCGTAGGCGGCGGCGAGGTTGCTGGAGGTCTGGAAGGTCAGCACCAGCAGGAGAACGCCGGCCAGCAGCAGCCAGTTCAGCTGCGGCATGTAGATCTGGCCCTTCTCATGCTCGGAGGTGTGCATCACCTCCATCCGCGGCAGATAGCGCAGATGCATCGCCTGCAGCGTCACCGAATAGGCGCCGGAGATCACCGCCTGACCGGCGATGATGGTCGCCGCGGTGGCCAGCAGCAGCAGCGGCACCTGCGCCCAATCCGGCGCCAGATGGAAGAAGGGGTTCTCGATCGCCTCCGGCTCGTGCAGCAGCAGGGCGCCCTGGCCGAAATAGCACAGCAGAAGCGACGGCAGCACGATGGTGTACCAGGCGCCGCGGATCGGCTTGCGGCCGAAATGGCCCATGTCGGCATAGAGCGCCTCGGCCCCCGTCACCGCCAGAACCACGGCCCCCAGCAGCAGGAAGCCGTGCCAGCCGTGGTTGAACAGCATCTCCACGGCATGGCCGGGCCAGACCGCGGCCAGCACGACGGGATAGCGGACGATCTGCCACAGCCCCAGCACGCCCAGCGTAACGAACCAGACCAGCATCACCGGCCCGAACAGCCGGCCGACCTTCTCCGTCCCGAATCGCTGCAGCACGAACAGCCCGATCAGGATGGTCAGGGTGATGGGGATGACGTAGTCGTCCAGGGCGGGTGCGACGACATGCAGCCCCTCCACCGCGCTCAGCACCGAGATGGCGGGGGTGATCAGACTGTCCCCGTAGAACAGCGAGGCGCCCATCACGCCGATCGCCATGACGACGCCGGTGCGCCGGTGCCCCGGCCGCATGCCGCGCAGCGCCAGCGCGGTCAGCGCCAGGATGCCGCCCTCACCCTGGTTGTCGGCGCGCATGACGAAGACGACGTACTTCACCGTCACCGTGACGATCAGCGCCCAGAAGATCAGCGACAGCACGCCCAGGATCACCTCCGGCACCAGCGGAAAGCCGCCGCCCTCGGTCAGGCATTCGCGCAGCGTGTAGAGCGGGCTGGTGCCGATGTCGCCATAGACGACACCAAGCGCCCCCAGTGCGAGCGCGCGCAGCTTCGCCGCATGCTCCCGCCCGTCCATGCCTGCTTCCATAACCCGGTCCGCTCCTGTCCCGTTTCGCCGCGTCCGCCCGTCCGATGATCGTTGGCATACGCACTGCCATGCCTAAGGTGGCTTGCGGTGGACGCGCAAGCACCGAATGGCGAAACGCGCCACCGGCCAGTCCGATCCTCCGCCATTTTCACCCTTTCGGTGGCCCGTTCCCATGCGACGGAGCGCGGCACTCGGCACCGGTTGCATCCACCGCGTCGACGTGCTTCCATTCATACGTGTACCGTGCGGAGCTCCGAGCCGGCAGCCATGTCCAACGATTTCCTGTTCGCCTCGGACGAATCCCCCGCAGCACCGCTCCCGGGACGACCCGGCTCCGATGCGCCGGACCCTTATTCCCCGCCCTGGCTGGTGCTGGTCGCCGACGACGAGCCTGAGGTGCATGCCGTCACCCGGCTGGCGCTGGCCCGCCTGCGCTTCCGCGGCCGTCCCGTCCGCCTGCTTGACTGCATCAGCGCCGCGGAGGCGGAGCGGATCCTGCGCGACACGCCCGGCATCGCGGTCATCCTGCTCGACGTGGTGATGGAGACGGAGGATGCCGGCCTGCGGCTGGTCCGCACCATCCGGGAGGATCTTGGGAACCGGGCCGTCCGCATCGTCCTGCGCACCGGCCAGCCCGCGCAGGTCCCGGAGGAGGAACTCGTCCTCGCCTATGAGATCGACGGCTACACCGCGAAGACGGAGCTGACCGCCCGCCGGCTGTTCACCAGCGTGGTGACGGCGCTGCGCGCCTATGCCGCAATCGAGACGCTGGAACTGCAGCTTGCCGAACGCAGCCGCGCGCTGGAGGAGGCGACCGTCCGCCTGAACCGGCTGGCGGTGCTGGACCCGCTGACCGGCGTGTGGAACCGCCGCCGCTTCCTGGAACTGGCGGCGGCGGAACTGGCGCGGGCGCGGCGCCATGGCCGGCCGCTGACGGTCTTCCTGCTCGATCTCGACCGGTTCAAGGCGGTCAACGACGCCCATGGCGACGCCGCCGGCGACGCGGTGCTGCGCGCGGTGGTGAAGCGGATGCGGGCGGCGCTGCGCATCTCGGACCATGTCGCCCGTTCCGGCGGCGAGGAATTCGTCGTGCTGCTGCCGGAGACCGACTCCGCCGGTGCCGCCGTGGTGGCGGAGCGGGTGCGCGCCGCCCTGGCCGACAGCCCGATCGTCGTGGACGACCGCGCCGCCACCATTGCTGTCACCGTCACCGCCAGCATCGGGATCGCCCACTGGCTGACCGGCGAGCCCGGCGTCGAACAGACCCTGCACCGCGCCGAGCGGGCGCTCCACGCCGCCAAGCAGGCCGGCCGCAACAGGGTGGAGCGCGCTGCGGGGTAGCCGCTGCGATCCCGGCGACGGCGTGTTTCATGTGAAATATCGTTACAGCGCGGCGATTGAACCGCAGGGGGCTAGGGGTTACTCCTATCGTTGGAGACATCCATCCGGATGGTGCTCCCGATCAGGGGTTGGCACATGTGGCAGGACTACGGCAACGCGCTCATCTCCGCCTTCGGGTTGGCGGGCCTGGGGTTCGGCATCGGCAAGCTCGTCATCGTGCTCGGCGAACGCGCGATCGAACGCCGCCACGGGTCGGAAGGGGTGCGCGACGTCATCGCCCGCCGCGCCAAACTGGAGACGAAGCTCGAAGCCCGCCGTGCCGACCGCATCCGGGAGCTGAAGGAGCTGGACGGCACGGTGGAGGACGTTCTGCGCCGCCGCAAGGTGCTGGAGCGCCAGATCGAGGAGTCGCGGCAGTCCGGCGAACGGCTGGTCCGCCTGGTCGGCGAGGAGGTCCAGGGCAGCCCCTGCTACGTCGCGATGGTCGTGAACAAATATGTCGGCAGCGGCGCCGCCCAGCAGAGCCAGCATGCGCTGATCGACCCCACATGGGCCCAGCCGCAGATGATCGAGGTGTGGGCGCGGTCGATGGCGGACGCGCGGACGGAGATCGAGCGGCGCTACCCCCCCGCCTTCGGCTATGCGGTGACGCGGATGCAGGAGTTCCTGTCCGCCGACACCCCCATCGCCAAGGCCGGTTGAGCCTCCGGTCGGAAAGGGACCCGCCATGGACAGCATGCCCTACATCTTCGCCGGTCTGGTCGGCCTCGCCTCCCTGTCCGTATCGCTTCTGCTGGCCGTGCGCCGGCTGAAGACCTCGGAGGAGCGGATCGCCAACGCCGTTTCGCGCAAGCAGGCGCAGGTGGAGCGGATCAAGAAGGTCTCCCGCGTCACGCTGCAGCAGGCCCGCGACCTGCGCGACGCCCGCCGCCGCAAGGCGATGGCCGATCTGGGCTGCGAGGATCTGGAACAGCGCCTGAAGGCCGTCGGTGCCGCCGACCGCCGCATCTATGTGCTGGACGACCGCCGCACCCAGAACGACCAGGGCTGGCTCCTGCGGGTGGTCAACATCGAATATGGCGCTCGCGTCAATGCCAACCTCACCACCACCGCGCTCGACAGCTGGAAGCGCGGCCGTCGGCTCCTGGTCTGGGCGCTGGACGAGAAGAAGGCCCGCGAGAAGGTCCACGCCCGCTTCCCTGAGAACAAGGGCTTCACGGTTATGGGCGCAGAGTCCTATCTGGGGTGAACATCGACTGACGATGTCTCCACCCCAACCATCCCCGCCACAATAATGACACCAATCCCATTTTCGGACTATCATCCCCGCGCGCGCCCATCCGCCAGCGCCGGGGAGCCTTGCCATGATCCGTTACGCCGAACTGCAGGTCGCCACCAGCTTCAGCTTTCTGGAGGGGGCGTCGCACCCTGACGAGCTGGCGCTGACCGCGGCGGCGCTCGGGCTGGCGGCGGTGGGGGTGACGGACCGCAACTCGCTGGCCGGCGCGGTGCAGATGCATGCGGCGGCGAAGAA
>JBKHVJ010000279.1:0-8115 GCA_046570145.1 Alphaproteobacteria bacterium | reverse complement strand
TCTGGAACCGCGACTGCCAGTCGGGGCCAAGCTCGCTCGCCATCCGCCGCTTGACGAAGGGCCAGCCCATCGACGGCGCGTCGGCCTGAAGCTGCGTCAGTTCCTGGGTGTATTCCTTCGGCAGGGCGTCGGGGATGGTGGACAGGATCTGCGCCACCTTCATCAGCGGCCCTTTCAGCCCGCCGAGCGCAGCCCGCAGTTCCGCCGCGTGGCGTTCACGCTCCACGCGGATTCCCAGCACGCGCTCGCCCGCCAGCCGCGCGGCCAGCCCGCCAACGGCGGTTCCGACCCGCGCATACCGCGCGACCCGTCCGCCCCATGTGTTCTCATCGTGTTCCGGCATGCCCACAAGGTGGTGCGCCCCCGGCAAAAGGCCAGTCCTCCCCCGATCGGAGACAGCCGACCGACGTCCCCCGGATGGTGCTGCGCCGCAATGTGCGATTTTCTTGACAGCCTCCGGAAAGAGGAGCAGGCTTCGTCTTACAGTAATCGACATCGAGGTGAAGTGAGCGAAGTTCGGGAACGCCTAACCGGCCAAGCTGATGGCTTGGGCGGAGCAGTAAAAACCGATACCAGGGAGGGTGAGTAAGATCATGACTCCACCGGCGCTTACGTGATCGTGCCGATCTGCTCGGCCAAAACAACTGAGATTTCAGTTCCGAATTCATTCGCCTGACTGGCGCCATCATGCGGGCCATAGATGCCCGATGCGAAAACCCTCGCTCCACATCGGAGCGAGGGTTTTTGTTTTGCCCGGCAACCGGTGCAGGGGTGACCTGCGGGCCAGGGCCGACGGGATCGGGGTCGAGAGGGGTTCCCGCCGGACCGCGATCCGGGTTACACTCCGCTCTTTAGGCGCAGCGGGGACGGTACGTGGATCTACAGGTGCAAAGCGAGCGGCAGAACGACACCGGACGGTTGCGTTCGTCGGCGCTGGCGCGCCCGGTCTTCGCCGCTCTGGACCTCGGCACCAACAATTGCCGGCTGCTGATCGCCAAATCCGCACCCGGCGGCTTCCGCGTCATCGATGCCTTTTCCCGCATCGTCCGGCTGGGCGAGGGGCTGAGCCGCAACGACCATCTGTCGGAACCGGCGATGGAACGCACCATCGCGGCGCTGCGGGTCTGCGGCTCCAAGATCGAACGGCGCGGCGTCACATCCGTGCGCGCCGTGGGAACGGAGGCCTGCCGCCGCGCCGCCAACGGCACCGCTTTCGTCGAAGCGGTGGAGCGCGAGACCGGCATCGCGCTGGAGATCATCTCCAGCCAGGAGGAAGGGCGGCTGGCGCTCGCCGGCTGCGCCGCCCTGCTGGAGCCGACGCACCCCTATGCCATCGTGTTCGACATCGGCGGCGGCTCCACCGAACTGATGTGGCTGGCGGTGGAGAAGGGGCGGGTACCGCGTCTGCTGGACCAGACCTCCATCCGCTGCGGCGTGATCGGCCTGACCGAGGAATATGGCGGGCCCAACGTCACCCGCGTCAATTATGACCGGATGGTGGAGGCGGTGGCCGACGCCATCGCCCCGTTCGAGGCGCGCAACCGCATCCAGGAGAGCATCGCCGCCGGCAAGGTGCAGATGCTGGGCACCTCCGGCACGGTGACGACGCTGGCCGGCGTGCATCTGGGGCTCTGCCGCTACGACCGCCGGGCGGTGGACGGCAGCTATCTCCGCGTTGACCATGCCCGCACGGTGATCGACCATCTGGTCTCCCAGGATTTCGACGGCCGCGCCCGCCATCCCTGTATCGGGCAGGACCGCGCCGATCTGGTGGTCGCCGGCTGCGCCGTTCTGGACGCGCTGTGCGACGTCTGGCCGGTGGAACGGCTGCGGATCGCCGACCGCGGCCTGCGCGAGGGGATTCTGGTGGACCTGATGGGGGCCGCCGGCGAGTGACCGGACTTGTATGACCGGACAGAATTGTATGACCGGGCAGGGGAGAAGGCTCCCCGCCCGTGCCGGATGACCGAGGAACAGCAGCGATCATGACCGAAAAGACTCCGTCGACGCGCCCGGGCGGGCGCCGTGCCACGGTCCGTGTGAAGACCGCCGGCAAGCGCACGGAATCCTCCAAGCGCTGGCTGGAGCGCCACCTGAACGACCCCTATGTGGCCGAGGCGACAAAGCGTGGCTACCGCTCGCGCGCCGCGTTCAAGCTGCTGCAGCTGGACGAGAAGTTCCGCCTGCTCGGCCCCGGCAAGCGCGTGGTCGATCTCGGCGCCGCCCCCGGCGGCTGGACCCAGATCGCGGTGGAGAAGGTGCAGACCGCCAAGGACGGCTGGAAGGTCGTCGGGCTGGACATCCTCCCGATGGACCCGGTCCCCGGCGCGACCACCATGCAGGCCGACTTCCTTGAGGAAGGTGCCGCCGAGGCGCTGAAAGAGGCGCTGGGTGGCCCGGCCGATCTGGTGCTGAGCGACATGGCCGCCCCCACCACCGGCCACCAGCAGACCGACCATCTCCGTATCATGGGGCTTGCCGAGGCCGCCTATGACTTTGCCGAGGAGGTGCTGGCCCCCGGCGGGGCCTTCGTCGCCAAGCTGTTCCAGGGTGGGGCGGAGCGCTCGCTGCTCGACCGGCTGCGGCGCGACTTCGCCCAGGTCAAGCATGCCAAGCCGCCGGCCAGCCGCGCCGAATCGTCGGAGACCTACGTCGTCGCCACCGGCTTCCGCGGCGGCAACGTGAACGACTGAGCGCGCTTCTTTTCGCACTTGCATAACAGATGCTGTGTGCGCACGGGTTCACAAGCCCATGGTCTTGTGTATAAGTGCGCCACGTTTATCTTCCGGGAGATTCACACATGGCGCGCGACACCAAAATCCGCGAGGCCCTGACCTTCGACGACGTGCTGCTGGTTCCGGCCGAAAGCTCGGTCCTGCCGAACGACGTGGACACCCGGACAAGACTGACGAAGACCATCGAGCTGGGCATCCCTCTGATGTCCTCGGCGATGGACACGGTGACCGAGAGCCGTCTCGCCATCGCCATGGCCCAGGCCGGCGGCATCGGCGTCGTCCACCGCAACCTGACCATCGAGCAGCAGGCCGAAGAGGTCCGCAAGGTCAAGCGGTTCGAATCGGGCATGGTCGTGAACCCGATCACCATCACGCCGAACGCCACGCTGGCCGACGCGCTGCAGCTGATGGCCGATTACCGCATCTCCGGCATTCCGGTGGTGGAGAGCCGCGACCAGCTCGGCAGCGGCAAGCTGGTCGGCATGCTGACCAACCGCGATGTCCGCTTCGCCACCGATCCCAAGCAGCCGGTCAGCGAGCTGATGACCAAGGAGCTGGTGACGGTCCGCGAGGGCGTCAGCCAGGAGGAAGGCAAGCGCCTGCTCCACCAGCACCGCATCGAGAAGCTGCTGGTCGTGGACGAGGATTATCGCTGCATCGGCCTCGTCACCGTCAAGGACATCGAGAAGGCCCAGGCCTATCCGAACGCCTGCAAGGACAGCAAGGGCCGCCTGCGCGTCGCCGCCGCCACCGGCACCGGCAATGACGGTCTGGCCCGTGCGGAGGCGCTGTTCGACGCCGGCGTCGACGTGCTGGTGGTCGACACCGCGCACGGCCACTCCGCCAAGGTGCTGGAGCAGGTCCGCGCCGCCCGCGCCATGTCCAGCTACACCCAGGTGATCGCCGGCAACGTCGCCACCGCGGAGGCCGCCAAGGCGCTGATCGACGCCGGTGCGGACGCCGTCAAGGTCGGCATCGGTCCGGGCTCCATCTGCACCACCCGCATCATCGCCGGCGTCGGCGTGCCGCAGCTGACCGCGGTCATGGATGTGGTGGACGAGTGCGAGAAGCACGGCATCCCGGTGATCGCCGACGGCGGCATCAAGTATTCGGGCGATCTGGCCAAGGCGATCGCCGGCGGTGCCAGCGTCGCCAT
The DNA here is from genome assembly GCA_046570145.1 of Alphaproteobacteria bacterium. Taxonomy (GTDB): domain Bacteria; phylum Pseudomonadota; class Alphaproteobacteria; order Azospirillales; family Azospirillaceae; genus Azospirillum. The sequence goes on along the minus strand of JBKHVJ010000279.1, from coordinate 4,224 downwards.
GCTGGGCAGCCTGTTCGCCGGCACCGACGAAAGCCCGGGCGAGGTCATCCTGTTCCAGGGCCGCTCCTACAAGAGCTATCGCGGCATGGGCTCGGTCGGCGCCATGGCTCGCGGCTCGGCGGATCGTTACTTCCAGCAGGAGGTTTCGACCATGAAGCTGGTGCCGGAAGGCGTCGAGGGCCGCGTCCCCTACAAGGGCCCGGTGTCTGCGGTCATCCACCAGCTGGTCGGCGGCCTGCGCGCGGCCATGGGCTACACCGGCAGCGCCTCCATCGCCGAGATGCGCGAGAAGTGCCAGTTCGTCCGCATCACCAACGCGGGCCTGCGCGAAAGCCACGTCCACGACATCACCATCACCAACGAGTCGCCCAACTACCGGCAGGGATGAGGATGTCTGGGGGCAGGCGTCGGCTGACGGTTGCCCCCACCCCAACCCTCCCCCGCTAGGCGGGGGGGGGGTAAATGCTGATGCGGGAGAGGAGCGGCTGTCCCTCCCCCCGCGTAGCGGGGGAGGTTAGGTGGGGGTCTAACTCGCCACCTGCTTCCAGAACTGCCATCCGCCCAGACGCACGCCGACGGCCATGCTGGTGAAGGGAATGCGCAGTTCGATGTCCCGCGGCTGGAAGAAGGTCAGCCGTTCCGGCTCGCCATGCGCGTCGAATTCCAGCCGGGCGCCCTTGGGCTCCGGCGCGTATTCGTCGCTCATCACCTGCCAGATTTCCAGGTCGCCGCCATGGTTGGTGATCTTGTACTGGCCGCAGCGCCAGGCCGTCGATTCGCCGACGCTGCCCTCCACCACCTTCTTGTCGCCCTCCATCCGCACGTCGCCGACCCCGGCGGCTTCGCCCTTCACCGAGGGACCTTGGGATTCGGCGCGGAACCCCAGCCGCAGCCAGCCGGAGCGGCCATACGGGATCAGTTGGCGGACGGTGCGCGCGTCCTCCGCCGCGAAATGGTCGGGATCGTCGTAAAGGATGCGGTCCAGAGCGGCGGCGACGATCATGCGGTCGTCGATGCGCAGGTCCGGGAGATGGGCTTTGCTCATCAGGCAGGCGGACTCCGAAAAGATGTGCCCGTCAGTATATAGGCACTCCGGCCGGCCGTCGCCCCGATGCCGAAATCCGGCTTCGCGGCACCCGGTCCTGAAGACTCCCGAAACCTCTCCCCAGGCGCTATCCTGCGCGGCCCCTCCCCGGAAGCCTCCGCGGGACGCCCCCGATTCGTCACGAGACGCGCCATGCAGGACCTGTTCGACACGCCGCCCAATCCCCGCAGCATCGATGTCGAGGCGCTGACGCCGGATCAGGCTGCGGCGGAACTGGCGGCGCTGGCCGCCGAGATCGCCCATCACGACCGGCTCTATCATCAGCAGGACCAGCCGGAGATCTCCGACGCCGACTATGATGCGCTGGTCCGCCGCAACCTCGCCATCGAGGCGCGCTTCCCCGATCTGCGCCGCGCCGATTCGCCCAGCCTGCGCGTCGGCGCCGCCCCGGCGGCCGGCTTCGGCAAGGTGCGCCACGCCATCCCCATGCTGTCGCTCGGCAATGCCTTCGCGCCCGAGGATGTGGCGGAATTCGACGCCCGTGTCCGCCGCTTCCTCGGCCTATCCGACGATGCGCCGCTGACCTTCGTGGCGGAACCGAAGATCGACGGCCTGTCCTGCTCGCTCCGCTACGAGCGCGGCGAACTGGTGCTGGCCGCCACCCGCGGCGACGGGGCGGAGGGCGAGAACGTCACCGCCAACGTCCGCACCATCCGCGACGTGCCGCACCGCCTGCCAGCCCCCTTCCCCGACGTGCTGGAGGTCCGCGGCGAGGTCTATATGAACCGCGACGACTTCCAGGCGATGAACGCGGCCCGCGCCGAAAAGGGCGAGCCGCTGTTCGCCAACCCGCGCAACGCAGCGGCCGGCAGCCTGCGCCAGCTCGATCCTTCCATCACCGCCGCCCGGCCGCTCTGCTTCTTCGGCTATGCGCTGGGCGAGGTGTCGGAGCCGATCGCCGAGACTCAATGGGGCATCCGCGAGCGGCTGAAGGGCTGGGGCTTCCAACTGAACCGCCCGGCGGAGCTGTGCGACGGCAAGGACAAGCTGCTGGCCTATTACGAGGGCATCGGCCGGCGGCGCGCTGGCCTGCCCTTCGACATCGACGGCGTCGTCTACAAGGTCGACAGCCTTGAGCTTCAGCAGAGGCTCGGCTTCGTCAGCCGGGCGCCGCGCTGGGCTATCGCCCACAAGTTTCCGGCCGAACAGGCGCAGACGCGGCTGAAGGCGATCACCATCCAGGTCGGCCGCACCGGCGCGCTGACTCCCGTCACCGAGTTGGAGGACATCACCGTCGGCGGCGTCGTGGTCAGCCGCGCCACCCTGCACAATGAGGACGAGATCGCCCGCAAGGACATCCGCGTCGGCGACCTCGTGGTCGTCCAGCGTGCCGGCGACGTCATCCCCCAGGTGGTGGAGGTGGTGCTGTCGCAGCGCCCGGCCGACTCCGTGCCCTATATCGCGCCGGAGACCTGCCCGGTCTGCGGCAGCCTCGCCATCCGCGAGGCGGGCGAAGTGGTGCGCCGCTGCACCGGCGGCCTGATCTGTGCCGCCCAGGCGAAGGAACGGCTGCGCCATTTCGTCTCGCGCGATGCCTTCGACATCGAAGGGCTGGGCGAGAAGATCATCGAGGAGTTCTGGGACGAGGGCTTCATCAAGTCGCCGGTCGACATCTTCACCCTTGAAGGCCGGGTCGAGCTGATCGGCCGGCCGGGCTGGAAGGAGAAGTCGGTCCAGAACCTGTTCAAGGCCATCGAGCAGCGCCGCAGCGGCATCGACCTGAACCGGGTGATCTACGCGCTCGGCATCCGCCATGTCGGCGAGGTGACGGCGAAGTCGCTGGCCCGTCAGTACAAGACCATGCAGGGCTGGGTCGACGGCATGCTGGCGGCGGAGCAGGCCATGCCGGGGCAGGAATGGCGCGACCTGCATGCGTTGAGTGGCGTCGGCCCGGTCACCGCCGACACCATCCTCGCCTGGTTCGCCGATCCGGAAAGTGCGGCCAAGCTGGACTTCTATGCCGGCAGCGAAGCACTGCGGCTGGAGACGGTCATCAGCTCGCTCGGCATCAAGCGGCTGAACACGCGCGCTGCCCAGGCGCTGGCCACCCGCTACGTCACTCTCGCCGACTGGCGGGCGGCGATGGAGCGCGCGACTGCGCAGGCGCCGGGGCAGCCCTGGCTCGACCTGGTCGCCACCCCCGATGTCGGCGAGGTCGCGGCGGAGGAACTCGCCGGCTTCTTCGCGGAGGAGCGCAACCTCGTCATCGTTCGCAGCCTGATGGAGCGGCTGACCGTGCTGGCGGCGGAAGCGCCGAAGGCCAGCAATTCCCCCATCGCCGGCAAGACGGTGGTCTTCACCGGCACGCTGGAGCGGATGACCCGCTCGGAGGCCAAGGCGCGGGCCGAATCGCTGGGCGCCAAGGTCGCCGGTTCGGTCTCCGGCAAGACCGACTATCTGGTCGCCGGTGCCGACGCCGGTAGCAAGGCGGCCAAGGCCAAGGAGTTGGGTGTCGAGATCCTGACCGAGGATGAATGGCTGGCCAAGATCGGTGGCTGACCCGGTGCCGCATCCGTTGCACGGCCAAAATGTCGCATCTCCGTTCGGCCGGATTGACGGACGAAGGCTGGGGGAGTGAGATCAGGAAACGCTTATAATCAGAAGCGAAACGACGCCAGGCAGGCGGCCCGACCCTGACCCAGGGCGGTGCCGACGGGCGGACAACGCCCGCACCCGCCTGCCCGGCAGCCAACGAAGGGGACGAAGGAAACGCCATGGAGCCAATTCAGTGGTCGCGCTGGATGAGCGTCGGCAACGACGCTTTGGACGAGGATCACCGCGTCCTGATCGCCATCGTCAACAAACTTTATGACGATTCCAACCGGCAGGATCCCGCCCTGATCGAAGCGATCCTGGACGAACTGATCGCCTATACCCGCCACCATTTCGCGGAGGAGGAGGCGCAGATGCAGCGCCTGAACTACCCGACCTTCGCCGCGCACAAGGCATTGCACGACCGGCTGACCGAACAGGTCGAAAGCTACCGTGACGATTTCCGCGCCAATGGCGGAGCCATCAGCGGCGAGGAGGTGTTCCTGTTCTGCTCCGACTGGCTCGGCAAGCACATCCTGAAGGAGGACACCCGCTTTGGCGAATATGCCGGCAGCGAAGCGAGATCG
>JBKHVJ010000278.1:0-25339 GCA_046570145.1 Alphaproteobacteria bacterium | reverse complement strand
CGAGGCTGGCGTTCAGGGCGTCGAACTGTGCCCGGAAGTTCTTTCCGAAGCTGACATCGGCCATGAACTCGTTGATGTCCTTGACGGTGGTCTTGCCGACCGCCGTCTTGACATCGTCGCTGACCGTCACCAGCCCGGCTGCGATGTTGTGGCGGAAGCCGGCGATCACCGCCTCGTCCAGCGTATCGTAGGAGGCGCCCAACTCACCGGCCGCGCCGCCGTTACGGACGCGGTACTTATCCTCCTTCGCCTCAACCGCGATCCCGAAACCGCCGTTGGTCTTGCCGCCGGTGATGCCGATGAACTGCTTGGTGGCGGCGTCGATCGACTGCAGCAGCTGCTGCGCCTGCTCGGCGTCGCCCTCGTTGTCGATGGCGGATGCGGCGTAGGTCTGCTTGGTGTTCGTGTATTCGACCGCGGCGGCGGCTGCGGGCTTTCCTCTGTTCGGCCCGAACAGCCCGCCGAGCAACTGCGATCCGATGGCGACCAGCGGCGCGAACGGCTGAAGTCCGGGGATGAACATCATCACGGCGGCGGCGGTGTTGCCGATGCCCCCGATCACGTTCCCCTGTTGGAAGTTCTGGAAGGCGTTGAAGCCGTAGCCGACCGCCCCGAGCGCGTCGCCCCAGGTCGCGCCCCCGCCGGCCGCCTGAGTGCCCATGCCGGTACTGGCGCCCTCGCCACCGGCCAGCATGCCGGTGGAGGTCTTGGCAACGCTGGCCGCCTGCGGGGCGGTGTAGCTGCTGAAGCTGGCCGACATCGGCGAGTTCAGGAAGCTCTTTACGCCGCTGACCGCGCTGTTGGACCCGAAGATGCCATCCGTCTTCAGCAGGCTCCCGAGTTGGGAGAAGCTGTTGGCGATCCCCTGCGGCCCGCCGGCCTGGACAACCTGACCGGGGATGCCCCCGCCCTTGATGCCACTGGCCGCGCCGGCAATGGACAGCAGCGCGCCGAGCGCCTGTTGGGTGCCGTCCACCATGTAGGCGCCGGCCTGCTGCGACGATTGCGCGAAGAGGACGGCGCTCTGTGCCGCCTGCTTCTGTGCGGCGGCCAGCTTCTCGGCGGCGGTGGACACGCCATCCGATGCCACGCCCAACCGCGCGTCGATGTCCTCGGCCGCGGTGGACGCGCTGTCCATCGACTTGACGGCCGACAGGGCGGCGGAAACGGCGTCGCTCTGTGCCGCCGTCAGGTTCTGTGTGGTGGCGGCTCCTTCCTGCTGCGCCTGGATCTGGACCGCCTGGGAGGTGGCGACGCTCTGGGCGTTGGTTGAAACCGCCTGGAACGTCGTCCCGGCCCTGCGGTAGGTCTCGGCGCTGTCCTTTACGGCCGAGACATAGGCCGCGCCGCTGGTCTTGATGTGGCCGCTGTAGGTGGACAGGGCGCGGTCCAGATCGCCACCGGCCCGGTTCAGGTGCTCCCGGAAGATGCGGGTGCCGGCCTCGATGTTCTGGCGCGGGTCATAGGGGTTGGTGATCCCATAGGCCGACCAGTTGGCCGGCATGACCTGCATAAGCCCGGCGGCACCGCTGCGGCTGTTCACCGCGGAGGCGTTCCACGAGCTTTCGCGCTGGATGATCCCCTTGATGATTGCAGCGTCGACGCCGTATTTGGCCGCCATTTCGTCGGCAATGGCACCGAACGCCCCGGCGTCCTTCACCGCCACCGGGAGCATGCCGCCGCCGGACACGCCGCCGATGGTGATGCCCTGACCGCCGCCGGCAAGCTGGACGATCATGGGGTTGGACTGAGTGCCGAGGGTGCCGGCCTTCCCGCCGGTCAGCTGCTCGAAAGCGGCCCGGTAGCCGCCCGGGTCCGAAGCCGATACCGGCTTGACCTTGGCGTCCCCGGACGGAGCGCCGGCCAGCAGCTTGGTCAGCGAGCCGGTGAGAAGGTTCTCCATCGGCTTGGTGGCGATGGTGCGGACGATGATCCGCTTGAAGTCCGCCTCCAGCCCCTTCGCGATGTCGCTCAGCTTGCCGCCAGCGACGATGGCATCCTCGAACCCCTTGGTGATGGTGCTGGCGAAGTCGCGGCTGGTCTCCGTGGCGTCGGCGATCCGGGCCTGATACTCGGCCACGGCCCCGGCCTGGGCGACCCAAGCGTCGCGGGTCGCCTTCGGCACCGCTTGCCACTCGGCCGACTCCTGCACCTCCAGCGTCGCCTTCATGATGGCGACAGCCCGCTCGCGCTCGGCATTCGACCGGCCGAGAAGCTCGTATTCGGCGCGGGCGAGCGTCAGATCCCGGTTGCCCTGCCGGATGGTGGCGTTGACGCGCGCGATGGCGTTCTGCGCCTCCAGCGCCCGCGTGCCGGCCTCAATGGCGCGTGCGCGGTCGCTTTCGGCCGAGACGCCTTCCTTCAGGATCTGCGCCCGGACCTTGTTCTGGACGTTCGCCTCCGCCACCGCGGCGGCCGACACCCCTTCGGCCTCGGCCAGCCGGCGGGCGGCGTCGATCTGCTCGCCAAGATCGCGGTTCCATGCCGCCCGCTGCCCCTCCAGCGAGGCCATGGACTTCTGGAGTTCAGCCTGTGCAAGGGCGAGCGCGCGTGTCGGATCGACGCCGCGGGCGATGTTCTCCGCATAGACGTTCTGCGCCTGCGCCTGGGCCATGGCGATGTCGCCGCCCTTCGCCTGGGCAGCGGCCAGCCGACGCGCCGACTCCACGGCGACACCGGCGGCGGTGACCGAGGCGTCCAACTGCCCCCGCCACTCGGTCATGCCTTTTTCGTAGGCGTCGCTATAGGCCTGCCGCGCCAGCCCGACGTCCTTGGTCTCCCGCAAGGTCTTGTTGTAGGCGACCTGTGCCTGTGCGGCGATCAGGGCGGCCTGAGACCCCGACGCGGTGGCGGCGGCCAGTTCTCGGGCGTCCTCGGTGGCCTGGACCATCGACCGATGGGTGTCCGCCGCCCGGTCCTTCGACAGGGACAGCACGCCGTCATAGAGGCTGTCCTCCACCCGCTGCGGCAGGGTGTCGCTGGGCTTCAGGCCTCGCTTCTTCAGCTCGTTCTGACGCGCCGACTCGTAGTCCCGGAGTACGCCGGCCTGCTCGCGCAACACCCGGCCCTGACGCTCCATTTCCTCCCCGAACGCCTGCGCGGGGGACATGGTTTCGAGCAGCTGGGCGCGGTAGAGCTTCAGCAGCCGGGTTGCCTCGGACTGCGAGGTGGCGCCGGTGCGGACAGCCTTCTCCAGTTCCACCTGACGGTTGGTGTAGGCCTGCGCCGCGCCGATGGCCGGATCGACCGAGGCGGCGAAGTCCATCACCGACTTCTTCAGCCGGCGGAACTCGGCGTCAGCCTCGCCGATGGCAGCGAACCACGAGTCGGCCTCCGCCTTGCGGAACGCCTCCCCATAGGCCTGCTCGGTGTAATCGGCGATCTCCTTGGTGGAGAGCTTCGCGCCGTTCACCCAATTGTAGCCGTTCGGGTCCAGCTGGTGCTCGCGGGCGGCCTTGTCGGCTGCAGCCTTCAGGGCGGCGACGGTGGGGCCTTCCGCCGCGAACCCGCGGCCGGCGCTGTCGATGAAGTTGGAGACCCCGCGCGCCGCCCATTCATAGGCCTCGGCAAGGGCGCTGACGCGGCTGGTGGCGTTGGAGATGCGGGGCGTGATGCCATCGAGCAGCACCGCCTGGGCTTTCCCAAGCTCGCCCTGCGCCTGATAGTTCTTGATGAGCCGGGCCTGTGCCGGGTCCAGCATGCCGTACTTTGCGACCAGCTCGTCCGCGGCCTTGGCCGGGTCGGCGAACATCGCGGCCAGTTCGGCGGCGGCCTTGTCCGTCTCCTGACCGGTCGACAGCGCCCAATTGCGGGTCTGCTGGGTCAGTTCGACCATCATCTGCCGGCCGATCTTCCCGGTGCCGGCATAGGCGGTCTGGATTTCGCGGGCGGTGGAGCGCGAGACGTGCGCGCTGTCCGCCAGGGCGTCGGACATGCCGACGATCATCTGGGCACTGACGCCAGCGGCGCCGCCGGTCAGCGCCAGCACGCGCTCGGCCTCTCGGACCTCGCTGCTGAACCGCATCGCGCCATAGATGGCGGTGGCAAACCCGGCACCGACGGCCAGCACGGGGGCGGCCATGAGGGCGAAGCGGGCGGCGGCGACCATCGCCTCCTTCCCGGCGAACGCCAGCCCTTCGGCGATCTGCGGCCCCTGCTGGACCAAGATGGTGAAGGCGCCGGTTCCGCTCTGCGCCTGGACGGCGATGTCGGACAGCTGCGGGACGAGCACCTGGAGGGCGCGGGAATGGGCGCGGGCGCCAACAGCGGCGCCATAATAGGCGGTCTCTTGGTCCTTCAGCGCCTTCGTCAGGCGCGTGTGGGCGGCCTCGTCGATCTTCCCGCCGGCGAGCGCGTCGTCCAGTTGGCGCTGCTGGTCGGCAAAGCGGCGCTGCGCTGCGGCGGCGGGCTCCAGCCTGTCTACCAAGCGCTGGAGCGCCTGCGCCTGCTGGTCAGCATCCTCGAACACAGCGGCAGAGCGGGAGGCCGACGAGCGGGTGGAGGACACCCCCAGAAGCTCGTTGTAGCGGTGCTGCGCATCGGCGGCGCGCTGGGTAGCGCGCTCACGCTCGATCATCTCCGCCGTGGCCTGGGCGGCTTCCTCTTGGGCGCGCTGCTCCGCGGCGGCGCGCTCGTTTTCGGCCTTGATGATCGGGTCGTATTCGGCGGCGACAGCAGCCAGCAGGCGGGCGCGCTCCTCCTCGCTCGCGTTCGCGAGTTCCAGAACGCGGGTGACCCGGTTCATCTCCGTGACGTAGCGCCGGACCTCGGCATAGGTGGCGTCGTAGCGGGTCCGCACGCGGTCCAGTTCGTCGGCGAGCGCCGCCTGGGCCTGGGCCTCTTCCTCCGCCGCCCGCGCCGACTCCTGAAACACGGACGCCGAACTGGCCGCGCTCCCGCTGGGCAGGTCCGAAATGCCGAGGAGGCGGTTGTAGCGGTCCTGTGCGTCGGCCGCGATCTGGAGAGCGCGGGCCTTCTCGATCATCTCCCGGCGGGCGCGCTCGGTTTCGTCGGCCGCGCGCTGTTCCGCGCGGGCGGTCTCGATCGCGGCACGCGCGGTGGCCTCCTCCCGCTCGCGCTCGGCCCGCGTGACCGGATCCAGGGCGGCGGCTACCGCGCGCAGCGTGGCGGCGTATTCGTGGCCGGTGACGCCTGCGGCTTCCATGGCCTTCGAGACGCGGGCCACCTCGTCCCGGTACTTCGCGGCGGCGGCATAGGTCGGGTCGTACTGCCGGCGGATTTGCTCCAGGCTCTGGGCAGCGGCGGCGTTGGCACGGGCGGCCTCCGCCCCGGCGCGCTCCTGCTCGTCCGCCGCCTGCTTCGCGGCGCGGGCGGTCTCGTCATAGCGGAGCTTCGCCTCCTCAATGACGCGGTTCGCCTGCTCTTGGCTGATCCGGCCGCTGTCGACGGCGCGCTGCGCCGCCTCCTGCACCCGCTTCACGCGCTCCCATGCGTCGGTGTAGACGCCAAGCGAGCGCGCGATCTGCTGGAAGTCCCGGCCGAAGCTGGTCAGACGGCGGGTGTTGGTTTCCACCGTCCCGCCGACCTTCTCCATCTTGGCGTCGATCTGGTCGAGCGTGCTTAGCGCCCCCGTACCGTCGACGGTAAGGGAGGCAATCTTCTCTTCGGCCATGGGAGCCTCTTCGGTGGGGAGCTATCGCGCCTGGATGGCGATGGCCGGATAGCCGGCGGCCTCCTCCAGCCCCTCCATCCGCAGCCACAGGAAGCGGGAGGTGACGATGGAGCCGTACCGGCGGGAGACGGTGGAGGCGACGAGGCGGAACACGCCTTCGGGCGCCTGGTCAGACAGCCCCCGTTCGAGCTTGCCGGCGTAGGGCTGGGCGTTGGTGATGACCCACTCGGCCCGTGGGTCCAACCTGTCGATGAAGGTCAGGTCGGCGCCGTTCTTCAGGGTGCCGACCTCCCGCCCTTCGCAGAATAGGAGGTGGCTTTCCTCGAAGATCCGTTCGTCGGGGGCGTAGATGTCCACCGGCGACGACTGGCGGAGTTGCTCCGCCGCGAAACCGATGATCGTCCGGATATAGCTGAACTCGAAATAGGCGATGCCCGAGGGGGCGATGGAGGCGACGGGCGCCCCCAGCTTCCCGTCGATCCACTGCCGGTAGGTGTCGGGCTGCGACTGGACGACGACGCGGCCCAACTCCTCCTTGACCCTCTCGGCGAGGGCCTTTTGCACCGCTGCCTCGCCTCCTTGACGGAGAACGCGGATCACGCGGTCGATATGCGCGGTGCGCGCCATGGGTTCACCCCTGGTTCTCGCCGCGTGACTTCCGCACCGCCGCCAGCAGGGCGCCGGTCGCCTCTCCGTCCGGGTAGATTTCCAGCGCCCGGTCGATGCTGGCGCGGATGTTCGCGACGTCGGTCTTGGTGATGGAACCGGACTTGCCGCTACCCTGAAGCTCTGCCTCGAAGGAGGACATGATGGCGAAGGCCTCCACCATCTTAACGGGCTGGTCCATGGACCCGCCCAACTCGGGGAGGTGGCCCGCGCCCATGCCGCCCTGAGACAGGCGCCACAGCTTCAGCATCGCCCAGCACCACGGCTCCAGCCAGTCGCGGGGGTTGGTGTGGTAGGTATCCGCACCAACCCGCCACGGACCGGCCGCCTCGTCGTCAAAGCGCTTGGGATCGGTCGCGACGGCGACGGCGACCCTTAGGAGTTTCCCTCCCGCCCTCGCGCGGTCGACAGGTCGTCCAGCTTGTCCAGGATGGCGTCGATGTCGTCGGGGGGGATCAGGCCGATGCTGTCCTCGGTCGCCATCTCGCACGGCTCGCCCTGGCCGCGCTCCACGCGGAAGGCCTCGGCGCCGGGCAGACCTTCGATGCCGGCCACGTAGAAGCGCAGACGCAGCATGGTCAGGCCGGAGCGGTGGGCCTTGCGCTGCTTCAGGATCTTGCGCACCTCCGCGTGATCGCTGACGCGGGCGAACAGGTCTTCGAACAGGCCGGCGACCTCCTGCGGCACCTTGGCCCCGCCGCTCTCACGGAACGCCTTCTCCAGCGCCTGGAAATCGGCGTCGTCGGTCGTCACGCCGAACTCGGCGCCGGCCGTCTGGACCACGGTCTTCAGCGCCTGCCACAGCTTGCGGTCGGACGGCGCCACCGGCACGTCGTAATAGCACTCGTCGAAGAGGGAGTTCAGGCGGAAGTTCGGCACCCGGAGGGTGTAAACGGGCCGGATGGTGCGCTTCGCCGCGTCGGCGTCCAGGCGGTCGCACATCTCGCGCAGCGAGGCGAGCAGCTTCTGCTGGCCCTCCAGTTCCAGCGCCTTCTCGGCGGCTTCGGCCTCGCGCTTGGCCGCGGTTTCGGCCGCAGCCTTGGCGGCGTCGGCGGCGGCGTTGATCGCCAGTTCCTCGGCGCCCTCGGTGGCGCGGATGGTCTCGGCCTGCGCCTTGGCCTTCTCGGCGGTGACGGCGGCTTCGTCGGCGGCCCGACGCGCGGCGTTGGCCTGCGCTTCGACCTCGCCCACCTTCTGCTCGGCCGCGACGATGGTCTCGCGGCGACCCGGATCTCGTTCTTGATGATGTCGAAGCGGTGAGTGCCGGCGGAAATCGGAAGGGTGCTCATAGGATCGTCTCCGGGATGATAGACGGGTGTCGGTGGCGGTTGTGGATCAGGAGGCCGTCAGGCGCTCGCGGGCGAAGTCCAGCGCGGCCTTGAGGCTCTGTTCGGGCGTGTCGGCGGGATGGGCGGCCAGCCCCAGCGCATGCTGGATGCCGTCGATGGCGCCCGAGGGGGAGAGGGCCGAGAAGCGGTCGCCATGGCGTTCGATGGTGACGGATGCGTCGGGCGCCGGGCCGGTCAGAAAGCCGATGCAGGCCGGCGTCACCGTGTCGCCGGACACGGCGAAGTCCGCCGTATCGCCATCGCGTCCGAGCGGATGGACGTAGAAGGTCACCGGCTGGCCGTCGGTGACGGTGACGCGCAGACGGAGGTCGATGGCGCCGGTAGCCGCCGCATCGCGCAGAAACTGTTCCAGGGTCTTCATGGGTGCCTCGGGATGAAGGTTCGTCGCGACGGGGCGGAGGCGCATCCCGGACGCCTCCGCCCCACGCCTCGCGTGGGCGGTCAGCCTTTCGGCCAACGGGTTTTCCTGGTCCGGGTCAGGGAAGGGCAGGGCCTTACGGGGCCGGCAGGTAGACCGGCTGACCGCTGGACTTGATGGAGCACGAGAACTGCTCGGCGTTGGAGTCTTCGCCGCTGCGCTCGTACTGCTCCACCACGAAGGTGCCGACGAAGCTGTCGCCGTGGCCGGAGATCAGCTGCGCCTCCAGGTAGCCGCCGACGCCCTGGGCCATGGCGGCGTCCCACACCTTGCGGGCGCCGGGGGTCCGGCTGTCGAAAATGCCCTGCAGGCTGACGGACAGCTCCTTGGCGCCGCCGCCCGGCAGGTATTCCTTCCAGCCGTTCGAGGCGACGTTGGTGATGTCCACCGGCGCGGCATTCAGCGTCATGCGGGTGGACTTGGCGCCGCCGATGGTCAGAAAGGTGGGCGTGGACTGCCCGTCGCTGATCTTCAGCGTGAAAAGGCGGCCGGACTCGGCGTCGATGCTCGTGGTAACAGCCATGTGGCAGGCTCCTTAGCTGGCGGCCCGAACGGCGATGACCGCCGCGGTGACGCTGGTGGTGGACGAGAAGGTCAGCGAGACGCGGCCGGTGGCCGCCTCGTTGAAGGCCTTGGGCGGGAAGGGGCCGATCAGCCGGTCGCTGCCGGCCGGGACGGTGATGGTGCGGTCGGGCTTGGACACCGGGCCGTAGCCCGGCACGTCCGGCGTCGTGTTGCGGGACTTCACCGTGACGATGATGGACGAGCCGCCGCCGTTCTTGACGTGGGCGACCTCGGCCCCGGTGTTGGTGAAACTGTCACCGGTCGAACTGGCGGGGGAGTAGGTGAGAGCGGCGCCCGTCTCGCTCGTGTTCTGGGCGGTAAGCTGTGCCATACGGCTTTCTCCAACGAAAAAAGCCGCCGGGCGGGAGCCGGGCGGCGGGGGAAAGGGGTTCGCGGGGGCGAGCGGTTAGCCCTCGATGCGCTCCACGCGGAAATCCACCTGCACCGGAGCGGCGATCCACTGCGCGGCGGTAGCGGAAGTTTCAGCCCCGCGTCCGTCCAGGCTCACGGTGCCCAGGACAGCGACCTGCACGACGCGGACGCCGTAATCGAGCGAAGGGCCGTCAAGATGGGGGCCGTACAAGGCCGCGACCTTGCCGGCCTCCGCCAGCAGCAGCTCCTCGTCATTGCCGAGCGGTGCCTGGACCAGGATCTGAAGCATGCCGGCACCCTCCCACAGGGCCGGGCCGACCTTGGCGTTCTTCTCCCAGGTGATGGAGACGCGGGCGTGGACGACATCACCCTTCGGTGGATGGAAGGGTTTCCCCCTCGATCCGATCCGGTCGGCGGGGATCGGCCCATGGGCAAGCGGAGCGCGCAATGCGCGTCCCACGGCGGCAACGTCGATCATGTGGCTTGCACCTCCCAGGCGATGACGGTGCCGCCGGAGCGGTGCGCGGTGACGGCGGCGACCTCAAGCTCATCACCATCCACCATGAGCAGGTTGCCAGTAGCCGGGCGGCTGGGCAGGGCGGCGGCAAGGATCAGGTAGCGGCCGCTCGTGTCCACCACCGACCCGGCAAAGCCGACGGAAGCGGACAGCGGGAACGCCCGCGCCGGGGTGTCGGTAGCCCATGCCGGCGAAACCGCCGTCCCGGCCGCGACATTGGCCGACAACGCGGGGGAAACCGGCACCGCCCCGAAGGTGCCCGCGACAGCTTCCACCGCACCAGCGGCCACGTACGGGGCGACATGGCCCGTCACGCTGAAGGCGTCGCCCGGCCGAACCCGGCCAGAAGCCAGCATGCCCGAAATGGACAGCTCCACCGCCCCTGCCACCGCATCCTCCGCCACCACCCATTCCGACCCACGGGGAGGGCTGGCGTCGGCGGACAGGCGGATTGTCGCCGGCAGGCCCCACCCCAACATCAGGCGCCACCGCAGCCCCTGCGGGTCCGTCTCCAGCGGGAACGGCACCGGCGGGCTGTCGATCGCATAGGTGACTCCATCGACCTGCAGCGTTCCGCCAACCTCCGGCGCCACCTCCGAGCGCAGCAGATCGAAGCAATGGCCGTCGACCGGCAGTTCCAGCGCACCGAACCGCAGCGGCTTGGTGGCGCGGATGACGCGGCAGTCCGCAGCCGCACCAGCTGGCGGCGAGCAAACCGCCGGCTGGCCGAGCTTGCGGAACTGCACCGCCATGTGGCGGGCGAAATCCACCTCACACCTTGATGGTGGTGGCGATGGTGGTCATGCGGATCGTGACGGCCTCGACCACCGCGCCCTCCGGAGCATCCGGCGCCAGCGGGGGCGTGACGGTGACCGTCTCCGGGCCGTTCGGAGTCGGATACTGCCGACGCAGAATGCGCGGCAGGTTAAAGGTCGTGGTGCCGTTGCCGGCTCCCCAGCTTTCGCCGATCACCGCGAACAGGGCGGGATAGGCGGTGCGCTCCACCTCCGATCCGTCGCACTCCAGCCGGTCGCCCGGAATGGCGTGAAGCGGAAACTCCTCGAACGCGCCGACCGGGTGGTCTTCGGCGATGCGGACCAGGGGCACGGCCGGATTGTCCGGGGTGCCGAGGCCCGCGGCGGCGAACAGGTAGCTTGCCCCCATCTGGCGGTAGGGCGTGATGTCCACCACCGGCGTCGCCGGCATGAGGCGGATGACGGGGATAAAGGGAGCGCCGGGCGTGCCGACCCCCTCCACCGCGAAGTAGTTGTTCGTGCCCTGCTGACGATTGGCGCCCATGGCGACCCCCTGAAACGCGAAAGGCCGCCCGAAGGCGGCCCGTCGCGAGGTTGAGGAAGATGCGGATCAGGCCGCGGTTACTTGGTCATCTCGATCAAGGCGCCCGGCCGCAGACACAGGGTCAGCGGGTTGGACTGCGCCTCGATGGTGGCCTGCTTGCTGGTCTGCTTCTCAGGCGGCATGTAGGCGAAGACCGGCATGCCCTTGACGCTCGTCATGCCGTAGATGTCGGGCGGGGCGAAAAGCTGCTGGAACAGGCCCGGCACGCCGAAGGGGAACAGCCGCCCGACGTCCTTGTCGATGCCGACCTTGCCGTCATCGGTACCCTGATAGTTGATCCAGGTCACGCCGCCATAGATGAAGCTGTCAAAGGCCATGTTGCGGGTGAACACGTCGTTTTCCCGGCCGGTGTCGCGGTTCTTGCGAGCCGCCTTCGTCTCCTTGTTGGAATAGACCTGATCGAAGTAGTTGTCGCCGCACAGCACCACCGGACGCATGGTGGTGATCGGGAGGCCGCCAAGCGCCCGCTTCAGGGTGCGCTTGATCTCGGTGCATTTCACCTCGAAGACGCCACCGTCGGCCGTCAGGGCACCGAAGTTGATGTTGATCGGATCGGGCGTCGGCAGGCCGAAGAAGTCGTACCAGTTGTAAAGCTCCGAGCCGTCCTGATCGACCACGATACCCTGGATGCCGCCCATGCGGTGGTATTCGTGGGTCAGTTCGATCCGCTGGCGCAGACCGATGGGACCCTCCATGCGCTCCTGCAGGAGGTCGTTCGCGGCCTGAAGCTGCGGCTGGCCCATCATCGAGGCCGAATTGATGGCGTCCTGCGCCTCGTCGGCCGTCACGGTGTCTTCCACGGCGATGTGGACCGCGGTCGCCTTCCGCATCTTGCTCTTGGCGTGGGTGGTGGTCTCCGGCGGAGCGCCGCGGGGGCTGGTCTTGATGATCTCCAGCTTGCCGCCGCGTTCGTTGATGGCGATGTCCGTGGTCCGGACGCCATCGACATAGTAGAGGCCGAGATCGCCCAGCAGGTTGGGGGTGAACGGCACGTTGTTGATGTTCGTCGTCAGCGTCACCGCCGAGAAAGCGTTCCCGGTGAAGACGTTGGCGAAGGTCATGTTCGGCATGGAAATGCCCATGGCAGGGGTCTCCTTAGCGGACGATGATGCCGGAAGCGGCAAGTTGAGCCGCAGCGGCGGCCTTCTGGTTGTCGGTGGCG
Organism: Alphaproteobacteria bacterium; assembly: GCA_046570145.1. Classification (GTDB taxonomy): domain Bacteria; phylum Pseudomonadota; class Alphaproteobacteria; order Azospirillales; family Azospirillaceae; genus Azospirillum. Next base: position 13,300 of record JBKHVJ010000278.1, on the reverse strand, counting down.
CCGGTGAAGAAGGTCAGGATCTGGCCGTTCACCTCCGCGTCACGGACGAAGCCGACGCCGCGCTGGGCGCCGGCGGTCGCGTCGACTTCGGCGTAGAGCACGGCGACCGCCGTCTCCGAGCCGTCGGTGTTGGCCGGGTTCCAGAGCTTGAAGCGACCGGAGCCGGCGGCCACGGTGATCTTGAACTGGTCGCCCGCGGCGAAGTCCGTTGCGCCGTCGGCGATGGTGAAGGTCAGGCCGCCACCGGTGAAGGCCGTACCAACCGCGCCGGTGCCGACGTTCACGCCGTCCGGGTCCTCCACCTGAAAGCTGCCGGCGTTGGTGGCCGGCTCGATGAAGGTCACGGCGTAGGCGCCCGGCTTGGCCGCGCCGACGGTCACGGCGCCGAGGGTGCCGTTGCCGGCGTTGCCGACCTTGGCGGTGGCGGTGGCGGTGCCGACCGTCACCTTGCCCAGCACGGAGCCGGGCGCATACACGGCGCCGACATCGAGCGTGATCTGCTCACGGGACCGGTAGCCCTGCGCCTCGGACAGCAGGAACTCGCCGGTGCGGTTGCCCTCGGAAATGACGTTCGGCATGGTCGATTACCCCTTCTTGCCGTTCATGCGGGCATAGACGCCCTGGTAGTCGAACCCCAGCGCCTGCGGCTTGCCGCCGGCCGGCTGGGTGGTGTCGATGTGCGTGTCGCCCGACGCCTTCAGGTCGGTCAGGATGCCGCGGGCGGCGGCTTCCGAGACGCCTTCGCCGATCAGCCGGCGGGCGACCGCTTCGGACACCTGCAGGTCGGTGGCGGCCTTGACGATGTTCTTGGCCTCCTCCAGCCGGGCGGTGACCGCGGCGTTGGTGACGGGAGCGGACAGCAGCCGGGCGGTCAGCTCCGGGAAGCCGGCGGCGTGGCAGGCCGTGGCGATCTCGGCCGGGGTGGCGTCGGTCGCCGGGGCGGGCTGGCCCTGCTGGTTGGTGGGGGGCGTCGTCATCGAACGATCCTCGGGCTGTTGCTGCGGGGGTGCCGGGTTGGCCGGCGGAGTGGTCGTGGTGCCGAATTTGGCGGCCACGGCCTCGGGAACCTTCAGGATCCGGCCCGGCTGGACCGTGGTGAAGTTGGTGGCGTCGACCGAGTCGGTGACGACATCGCAGAAGCCGAGTTCCTTTGCCTCGGCCGCGGTCATCCAGGTCCCGCCGTCGGTCAGAAGCGCGTCGATCTTCTCGTCGGACAGGCCGGTCTTGGTGCGGTAGGCGGCCACCAGCGACTTGCGCATCTGGTCCATGATGCCGGCCACTTCGCGCAGATCGTCCGCCGTGCCCGAGGCCCACCAAGAGACGTTGTGGATCATCATCATGGCGTTGCTGGGCATCTCCACCGTGTCGCCGGCCATGGCGATGACGGAGGCGATGGAGCCGGCGAAGGCGTCGATCTTGACGTTCACCTTGGCCGGATGGCTGCGCAACAGGTTGTTGATGGCGAGACCGGCGAAGAACTCGCCACCGCCCGAGTTGATGCGGACAGTCAGGTTCTGGACATTGCCCAGCGCCTTCAGGTCATTGGCGAAGTCGGTTGCGGTCGTGCCCCAATAACCGATTTCGTCATAGAGGAAGATCGTGGGGGTCTGTTGACCGTCGCCATCGGCGGCGGCCTTGATGTCGTACCATTTTGCCATGGTCACGGCTCCTGTTCTGGGTCGGTGGGATCGGGAGCGGCGGGCGTCTTCTTCGGTGCGCCACGGCTGGGCAGCTTCAGGCGCTGCTCGCGCGCCAAATCGTCGGCCGCCGTCTGGTCGACCACCTCGGCGTCGTCGCCGCGCGCCGCGATCTCCATGCTGCGGGCGGTAAGGCCGCCCTCGATCTCCGCCAGCACCGCCTCGATGTCTTGTTTCGGGTTCAGGTATTCCCAGCGCTCCGGCACATACATCACTCGGTAGAGTTCCGCGTCGGAGACGGACTTGGGCACCTTGACCGCCCCGCTGCCCACGGCAACGGCGGTCCAGCGCCTGACAATGGGGCGGGCGAACTGGTGGGCGAGAAGGTGGAACTGCCACTGGCGGGCGCGGCGCTTGAACGTTGCAAAAGCCGCGCGATAGGCGCGGTCGTTGGCGCCCTTCCAGTCTCCGGCCAACTCCTCATAGACCAGATCGGCCGCAGCACTGACCGACTGGAACGAGGTCCGCATGAACACCTCGTCCTGGCCGGCGGTTTCCTGCCAGTTGGTGAACTGGACCTCTTCGCCGATGTCCAGATACTGCATGGTGCCCGGCTCCAGCGCCGCCGCCGGGAGGTCGCCTATCTTTTCCCGGATTTCGCCCCATGCCTGCGCCAACTCGTTGGCGTCGGCACCGGCCGCGCTCTTGCGGACGAAGCCCACCAGCATCGCCAGGATCTGCTTGCGCATGATCGAGGCGTCCTGCCACAGCCCGACCTGCCGCAGCGTCGTCATCGCCGCCGCGAGCCATGGCAATCCGCGGAGCTGTCCGATCCGGGCGACGTTGAACATATGCACCGCGTCGCCAGCCGGCACGCGCACGAGGTCGAAAGGGCTTGGCGCCGAGGCCGTCAGCGGCACCGCATCGCCGGGGTGGGCGCGGTGCATCCAGTAGGCGACCCGCTGACCGAGCGGGTTCCGCTCGATGCCTTGGGCGACGGTGTTCTGGCCGTTGGGCTGGCAGTAGGAGAGCGGCACCTGCTCGGTCGGGATCAACTGCAACTGGAGCGGCACCGGCAGGCCGTCGGACATGCGGCGCGAGCGGAACCGGCCGAACACCTCGCCACCTTCGGCCATCTCGTTGACCGCCAAGGCTTGCATGCCGTAGGCGCACAGCACGCCGTCGGCGTCGGCAACCGCCGTCCAGGCGTCCCATGCCTCATGCAGGGCCTCGCGGAGGGCGGCGTTCTTGGTCAGCCACCGCGGCTTCATCCCCGTGCCGACGATGTGGGTGCCGAACAGCGATAGCGCCTTGCGGGCTTGCGGGTTGTTCCGCGCCAGATCGCGGGAACGCTCCACCAGCCGTGGCTGGTCGGCCTGGACGATGCTGTTGGGGCCGGACGCCATAGGATGCCAGCCGGCCATCCGCCGGGAGGTGGAGGCGGCGTGGTGGGCAGGCGTCGGCGCGGCCGGGCTGGTATCGGCGCTGTTCCTCGGAGCCTGGACGGTGGGCAGGTAATCGCCACCCTTCACCCGCACGCGGATATCCGCCGTCCGCATGTCAGTATCCCCCACGGGGGCCGAACCGAAACGCCCGATAGACCGGGCCGGAGGCAGCGCGGGCGGCCTCCCCGGCCATCTCCCGGCGCATCGACCGCAGTTCGGACAGGTTGGCCTGCCCGTAGGTGGTCTCGGTTCCGTCGGCATACTTCACGGTGACCACCCGCTCGCCGGCCACCAGGGCGCGGATCGCGTCGTCCACCGCCGCAACGTCATTCTGTGTCCAGGTCATAGGGCACCTCTCGACCGCATCCAGTTGGACCGCCCAACCTTACGGGTTGGGGGCTTCTTCGCTTCCGGCGCGGCGGCCGGCTGTTCAGGCTCTGGGGCGGCCTGCTGCGCCTGCTTGTGAGCGGTGATCCGCTGGCCTTCCGGGGTGTCGGCACGGATGACCGGCATATCGGCGACCGCGCCAACCCTTGCGGCCTCGCGGTCCAGGTCCAGACGGTGCTGCATGTAAAGCCCCCACAAGGCGGCGTAGGCATAGACGCGGCAGTCGAGAGCCTCGTGGGCGACGCCACGCTTAGGCTCCCATTTCCGGTAAGCCCGGCCGCTCCGCTTCTTCGTCACCAGCCGCTCGCCGGTCAGCTGCTCGAAATAGGCGGCGTCCCGTTCGGCCGGAAAGTGCATGTATCCGGGGCCGGGCACCTCGATCTGAAGGCGGGCGGAGATCGTGTCCTTCGCCGCGTTGGTGCCGATGATTACCGGCTTGTAGGTGCTGCTGCTGCGCCGGTTCGGCTTGCTGGTCGGCCACACCGGTTGCCGCCGTCCGCTGGTCTCCGACGCGCCCTTGATCGCCCAAACCTTCCGCAGCCGGCGCGGCTTGCAGAACGCATAGACTTCCTGGGTCCGGTTGCCGTCGCCGGAGTCGATGCAGACCGCCGCCGGCACGAAGGGACGGCCATCGGCCCGAAACATCGGCCGCTGCAGCACCTCGTCCAGATGCTCCCATACCGCCGGGAGCGACGTGTCGCCTTCGATGACCAGATAGCCCAGCGACCACGACTCCTCCCGGCGGCCCCAACCGACGATCTCAAGCTCGATGCGGTCACCCTGGACGTCGGCGCCGATGGTGATGACCACCACCCCGTCCGGCACCTCGCCTGCCCATACCTCCCGGCGCTCCATCAGGTGGGACGGCTTGATGTCCCGCCCGACCCGCGGCCGGTAGGGAAGGGCAAGCTGGGTGTTCCAGAAGGTCTGGAGCGCCTCGTCGTCCCCCTGTGCGTCGATCCACTTCTTTGCGATGGCGCTGGGCTTGTCCTTGCCCCACGAGCTGTAGAGCTTGCTCGCCTGAAACCCTGCATGCTCGTTCGGCACCGGCAAGCCGCCGCAGCCGCACGGGCATTTGGCGCGGTAGATGGCGAACAGGTCAGACTCCTGCCATTCCCAGATCGCCGTGATGGGATCGGGCGCTTCCGGGTCGGCCTTCCGGCGGGTGACCGCTCGCGCGTAATCGTCCAGCGGTGAGAATGGCCGGTCGCAACAGGTGAAGGGCCTCGTCTGGTGCCACCGGATCGTCTCCAGCGCCTTCAGCCGCTCGCCCTCCGACCAGCCGGCGCCGCACTCTTCGCAGTAGATGCGGGCCGTGGCCGTCAGGTGCTCCACCACCTCGCCGCGTTCGTTCCGGACCTTCTCCCACTGGACGTGCCGGAAGAAGTCCAGGAACTGGCGATGCCCGCAGCAGGGGCAGGCGACCGAGGCCCGGCGCTGGTCCGACTTGGCGTAGCTGGCCGCGATGCGGCTCTCATCCTCCACCGAGGGGGAGCACACCCGCAGCGACAGGCTGTTGGTCTCATATTTTGCCTGCCGCTCCTCCGCCAGGGCGATGCTGTCGCCTTCCTTGGTCGCCTCGTACTTGTCGATCTCATCCGCCATCACAACCCGGATCGGGCGGGAGGCAAGGTTCGTCGGCGAACCAGCGCCAACGATGGCGAGGAAGCCGCCGGGGAAGCTCTTGAAGCCTATGGTCTCGTCAGAACTCCGCGTCTTCCGCGTGCCGACCAGCCGGCGCAAGACCGGGGTGGCGGCAATCATCGGAGAGACGCGCTCCTTCGAGAAGGAGTCGGCCGCGTCGTCCTTCGGCTGGACCAGCAGCATGGGGCAGGGGTCCAGGTGGGCGAAATACCCGAACACCGACAGCAGGAGCGACGACTTTAGGATCTGCGTCGCGCACATGGCGGTGATCGTCCGCACGCCCGGCTCGGTGACCGCCAGCATCGGGCCGCGTGCCACCTCCTGCTTGGCCGTCTTCCATTTGCCGCCGCCTTCCGTCTTGCTGTGGCGGCGGAACCGGTCGGACCATTCAGGAACCGAGATGCGCGGCGGCGGCGCGAGACCGCGGTGCCACGCCAGCCGCAGCGCGTCGGCCTTATTCGCTTGGCTTGGCGAACTCGGGGTCCGGTTCGCCGAGATCGGTGAGGAGCGTGTGGACATGGCGTGTCAGTGCCCCCGTCACCTTGTCGGCCGGCTGCCCAAGCTCGGCGGCCAGTCGCGGGCCGATGTCGGTCGGCCAGTTCATGAGGGCGTCGCGGAAGCTGCGGGCCTGCTCGAACAGGACGTCCCTTGCCACCTCCAGGTCGACGAGGCTGTTGGCGGTCTTCAGGAACTCCAGCACCCGCACACCGGCCAGGGCGTTCTCCTTGACCTGACCGGCCACGGCGATGCTGGCGAACTGACCGTTGAGCAGGCGCTGGAGGAAGTCTTCGGCTGCGCCGTAATCCATCGGGGCGGCGCCGTCGGGCTGCTCGGTGTAAACCGGCTCGCCGTCCGCCGGCTGTAAACCCGGCTGTAAACCGTCGTCTGCGGTTAACGCCTCGGCCTCGGCCTTCGTCGGCGCCCGGAACCGCCCCAGGCCGGCGTCGCGCAGCTTGGCGTCCGACGCCCGCACATCGACCCGATCCCCTTGGAACACAAGGAAGCCGTCGCGCTTCCAATTCCCCACGGCAGGCCGCGAAACGCCGTGTCGGCGGGCATATTCGGCCTGCGTTTCGTACGTTTCTTCGGCCGGGGAGGTGTAAACCGGAATTTGACCCCCATGGCTGGGCGAAAGGCACGGTCGTCTACCCCAGACCGCGGTGCTCCCCCCTCCAGGGGCCCCCGGTTCAGCTCCCAGCGGACCGCCTGACGCGCCGCTGTTCCGTCCTGTGGCTCCGGGCGCTAGCCCCCTACCGTTGCCTTGAGCGCCGCTGTAGCACGCCTTGTCGCCCGATTTTCCGGCCATCGGACCAGAGCCATCGCCATCGCCCAAGAGGCCGAGCTTTTCAGCCAATCGGGCGGCCTGCTCGCCCTGTGTTCGCACGATGTCCAGCAGGGGCGAGCGCTTGGCTCCGCCCTGTTTCCCGGCGGAGACGATCAGCTTGGTCTTGCCCGCGTCCGTGGAGCGCAGCAGCTCGCCCGCCTCCTCCGCCCGTGCCTGCGCGAGGCAGTACTCCCCGAGCATCCGGACGTAGACGGCACCGCCCTTGCCCTGCGGCACGCTGGCGAGCGTCTCGTCCCAGATCTTCCGCGCCCGGCTGTCCGCCGCCACGCTTGCCGGGCATGCCAGCGCCGAACCGCCGCCTTCCGCCCCGGTGTCGCTGTCTGCCATGGTGCCGCCCCCTTCCTAGCCGGCCGGGCGCCGCATGCCGCTGTCAGGGCGGCTGTCGGCCCGTATCACCCCTCCCTGTTCGCCAGCGTGGCGGGGGACGGCACGAGCGTGGTGAACCCGTCCATCGCACCCACGGCAACGCGCCCGTCGGGCAGGTTCCGCATCAGGGGCCGAACGAACCGGGAGGCGTCGGCGTACCCTTCGGCGATGGCTTGCCGCTCCACCGCGTCCGCCACGTCGGCGATGCTCTGGGACAGCGGCTTGCCGGTGGGGGCGCAAGGCGCGCAACCCGGAGCGGCAGGGCACACCTCCTCGCACCGCGTCACGGCGTCGGAACCCGGTTGAAGGCGCCAACCTGCAAGCGCTCCAGGATCGCCGCGTTCTGCTCCACCACCCGCTCCACCTGCTCGGCAACGGCATTGGTGGCTTTCGCCTGTTCGTTCATGCTGGCGATCACGAGCTGAAAGGTTTCGTTCCCCGGTCCCGGCATCGGGCGGCGGGACCAGATCAGGATCGCCAGCACGCCACCGAGCGCCAGCACCGCCGCGACTTGGGCGTAGGGGTGGAGGCCGCCGATGCTGTTCAGCGTGGCGGGAACGTCCGGGAGGGGTAACGGGAGGCTGTCCATGGGCGGCGTCCTTCGGGGCGGGTTCAGTGGGGTGAAAGGGGTAGGGGTTAGATCTCTCTCTCCCTCTCCCTCTCTCTTGGATGCAGTCACAGCGTCTGTGACAGACATTGCGACAGCGGTTGCGGCATGGGCTGTGGCAGGGGTTGTGCCTGTCACTGTCGCACGTCAGCGACACGGGCGGCGGTGCGCCCGGAAATCTCTCCGAGGTGGTGATTTTCTCCCTCGCTCCCGGCCGGAACTCTCCGTAGGGTTCAACCACGGCGAGCAAACAGCCCGCCCCGAACTGAACCCCTGATAGCGAACCAAGGAGCAAGCTATGACCACCACCTTCACCTCCAAGACCGCCGCCACCACCGCCGCTCGCGCCGCTGGCCTGAAGGACGGCGAGTTCAACGTGACGAAGGGTGATGCCGGCTGGACCTACACCGCGAAGGAGGCCGCCCTCACGCTGGCACTGAACCCGCCCACGGGCGAGCAGGAGACCGAGCAGCAGGGCGGTGACCAGGGCGGTGAGGCGGGCGCCTCGCAGCAGCAGGAAGGCACCAGCGCCGAAGGGCAGGGCGCCGACCAGCCGCAGAGCGAGCCGGCCAAGACCGCCCCGGTGATGACCTTCACCGGCTCCGCCTTCCCGAGCATCGAGCATGCGGTGGCATGGGCGAAGTGCGACGGGTTCGCTCGGAACCGGATCAAGGTGGAGGCGGTGGAGGGCGGCTTCCTCTTCCGGCCGCTCGCTGAGGGCGAGAAATACGTTGCCATCGGCTCCACGCCGCGCACCGGCAACGGCCCGGCCTTCCCGGCTCCCGGCACGAAGAAGCGGATCCTGATCGACATGGTGTGCCGCGAGGGCGGCGCCACGATGAAGGAGCTGGAGGACGCCGTGGGTTGGAAGAAGTGCTCCGGCACCCTCAACGAACTGGACGAGACCTTCGGCCTCGAACTGGAGTACCGGAAGAAGGGCAAGGAAGGCCGCTACATGGGCAAGTTCCCGGCGGCCTATGCGACCCCGGAACCGGCCGGTGAACAGCAGCAGGCCGAGCAGGGGCAGCAGGAGCAGCAGGAGCCGCTCGCGGCCTAACCCGCCCACCACTTCAGACCTTCAACAGGGGGCGGCCTTCCGCCCCCTTTTTCATGCCCACACCATGGAGACCGAGATGCAGCGCGCCACCATCCCCTCGTCCCCCGACCTCCACGTCATGGCGATCGGCAACGGCTACACCGTGTTGCGGCACTACACCGCCGAAGGGCGGCGGTTCATGGAGCAGCGCGGTCTTGAGTGGCACACGCCCGAGCGGGACACCCACATAGACCGGGCGCCGGTGATCGTAGCCATCGCGGAGGAGGCTACCGGTTCCGGGTTGCGCGTGCGGTTCAACTGAACCCACCACGGACCCACCCACCACCACCCACCACCGAGCCGCGTTCCTTCGGGAGCGCGGCTTTTCGTGTCTCAGGCCTGCAGCCGGCCGGGCGGTGTCAGGCGCCCACAGGCGCGGCAGGGTAGCCCGATTTCGTCGGGTTACATTCCTGCCCAGCACCCACCCACCCGCACCACGCGACAGGCGCGACAGTCGCGGCGCTGGTGCGTTCCAGCCGCGCCCGGAACCGAACCTAGCCGGGCGTGACGTTCCCCCATGCCAGCGCCCACGACAGCGGCGTGTCGGTGCCATGCCGCCGCGCAACGGTGGATGGCGCCCACATGCCCGCCGGTTCGGGGCGGCCACACCAGCGCGCCGAGGTGCCAGCGCCACACCAGAGCCGGGCGCCACCACCCCGGCGGGGCTGCGCCGCTCCGGAAGGGGGCGGCGGTCCAGGCGGAGCCGGTCATCCGGCCAAATGGCGATGGTGGCGGTTCGGTCGGTGGCGCGGCGGTGGCGGACGGAAGGCTCGACGATGCGAGCGATCCATCCGCCACCGACCGGCTGGTCCTGCCCGCCGGCGGCACCACCACTGTAGGTCTACTGACCGGCCCTGTAGGTCTCCGCCTCCCCCTGTAGGTCTGCGGAGGGTGGCTGTAGGTCTATGCCCTGTAGGTCTCCGTCCACCCTCTGTAGGTCTGCGCTCCCGGCGGCGAGCGCCTGGACCAGACCGTTCAGAGGTGCGCGCGGCTCGAACTCCGTTCCGCGGCCGACTCCGTAGACCGGCAGGAACCGGCATGCGGGATAGGCCATGGCGAGACACACCAGCGTCTCGCCCGATCCTGTCGGCACGGTGTAGGTGCCGGCCGGAAGGTCGCCCAGGTCGGCCCGCATCGCCTCCGCCACCGCGGCCATGACCGGAAAGGCCAGATGACCGCTGGTCGCGTCGAACAGGTGCGGCCATGCCCGCGCTATCTCCGGCGCTGTCCACCAGCGCCCGGCCGACAGGTCGCCGCCGGGCGCGATCTCCACGACGAAGAGGCCCGCCTCCTTCAGGGCTTGCGAGGCGTTCCCGCACGAGAAGCAGACGACGCCCGGCATGCCCGACTCGCGGACGTGCCGGGCGATCACCGCGGCGCGGAGCGCCTTACGGTGCGGTATCGTCAGCGACGACATCGCCCACCTCGATCTCCTGCGGGAACTCCGCCTTGATCCGCACCGGGTCGCCCCCGAAGAAGACCAGCACGTTCTGGTGACCGCGCCCGAGCTTTCGGGAGGCTGTGAACTGCCGGCCGGCCCGGAGCGCCAGGCTCCCGATAGGCGTCGCCAGCACCGCCTCGTTGTAGAAGCCGAGGCCCGCGTCGCGGAAACAGGCGATGTTGTCGCCGAGGAAGTTGCGGTAGAAGCCCCGCTCGTCCCGGACGTCGCCGATCTTCACCACGGCGAAGCGGTTGGGCTTCAGCCGGCCGCACGCCTGCCGGAAGATGTCCCGATACCAGCCGATGAAGCGGTCGTAGGTCTCGAACGCCGACCCGTCCTTGTCGCCCTTGGAGTAGATCTCCAAGTCGTAATAGGGCGGGCTGGTGAACACGAGATCGTAGAGGCGGCCGGCGGGCAACAGGCTGTCGATCTGTGCGCTGTCGCCTTCGATCCACACCGGATCACGCCGCACCTGCGCCAGCCGTTCGGGCGGTAGCCGGTCGCGGACCCGCTCCCACTGCTCACGGTTGGCCTTCACCTGCTCGGCTCGTAATTCGACACCCGTATATTCGTAGCCCAGCGTCGCGGCGATGACGCCCTTGGTGGCCTCGCCTCCGAATGGGTCCAGAACGGCCGATCCGACGCCGGGGGTGAACCACCGGAAGATCAGCTCGGCCAGCACCGGGTCGAAGGCGGAGCCGCCGACGGCGCTTCCACGCCGCATCCAGTCCGTGGCGACGTTGGTGTCGGGCAGGTTCTCCCGCCCCTCTTCGGCGTGGACGCCAAGCGCGGTCCAGGCGGCCTTTCGGTCGCGCCAGTACCCTTGCTTCGCGTCCAGGACCGTGAAAGGCGGGACGCCGAACCGTTCCACCAGCGACTTGCCGGTGGCGCCGTCCCTTGTCCCGGACCCGGTTCCATCGGCACACAGCGCCTCCAGGTCGGCGGCGTCGAAACCGATGGTATCGAGGTCGACACCAAGGCCCTGTAGGTCTGCCAGTTCCGAACCGAGTAGATCGTCGTCCCACCGGCCGAGTTCGGACAGGCGGTTGTCGGCGATCACATAGGCGCGGCGCTGGTCCGGTGTCAGGTGGGCCAGCGCCACAGTTGGCGCAACCGCCGGATCCGGATGGTTGGGGATCGACAGGCCGCGGTCCCGGACCAGCTTGGCCGCTGTCCACGTTCCGTGACCGGCCACCAGCGTGCCGTCGTCGCCGATCAGCAGCGGCCGGGTCCACCCGAACTCCGTCAGGCTGGAGACCAGCCGTTCCAGTTGCTCGGGCGAGTGCGTCTTAGGGTTCCGGTCGTAGGGCTTCAGCCCATCGAGCGGGAGGTATTCAATCCTGATCCCAGGCTTCACAGCAGACTCCGCGTCAAGACGCGGACACGCGAAAAAGACCGGCGCGACTCCATCGCCCGGTGAAAAGCAGTTGCGGTGTCCGAGTCGGTCTTGACCTGAACGGGTTACTACGTCCGTATGCCCCCGTCGCTCTGCAGGCGATGACGGGATGGACGATCAACCGGCTCTGGTCGGACTTGCGGGTCTAGGGCTCGCGGCGAAAGGGTGCATCACCACCCCGGTAACCCCCGTCTCCGGTCTATGCCGTGCGTTGGGTCGCCAAAAGAAAAGCCCCGCAATCCGAATATGGGAATGCGGGGCCATTTTCTCTAACCCCTCTTAGGGGCATAACAGGAAAACCATGATGTCATATTCGCGTCAACGGAAAAGTGTTACCGCCGTTCCTTGAGGCGCGCTTTGGCTAACCCGTACAGATCGGACATCGTGTCCGCCGCTGCAACCCAGGGCTTTTTATTGAGGGTGATCGACCGCCACATGCGCCTCTGCGCCTCGTTTCTGTCCAGACCGTCCAAGTCCTCGGTGACGGTCATCGGCAACGGGATGCCGTCATGCAGCACACTGGTGTGGACCACCGCGGCCGGCAGGCTGTAGGCATCCCCCACCGCGTCCAGTCCTATCCGTAGCGCAATCTTCGCCCGGCGCTGGACCGACTTGGATGTTCCGCCGGCCGCCTCGGTCAGGGTTTCGTCGCGCAGAACGACGCGCTCCACCATCAGCCACGGCGAGACGCCCTCGAACCACGCCATCGACTGGCATACTTCGCGGGCGAGGTTCAGTCGCCGGTTGGCCTCGATGGCGAAGTCCTCCCAGCAGCGTTGCCCGCCGCCATCGTGGACGATCTCGTTCTTCGCCTCGCGGGCGCCGGCGGCGACCTTGGCGTCTTGGGCCATGCGATCGCCAGCCTCGAACTGGCGGGTGGTCAGCAGATCGCGGTGCCGGATGGTGCCGAGCGAGGTTAGCGCGCGGGAGCGGGTGCGCCCCTCCACCGCGCCCGCCTCGTCGACGACGAGCCCAAGGCGGAGACGGCGCTCCTGCAGGCCTTCGGCGCCGACGCGGGCCGCCTGCTCGGCCTGCGCCACCTTGTCGGCCGCCTTGGCGCCGCGACTGCGGCTCAGCAGGATCTCGGTCACCAGATCGGTGACGTCTTCCATGCCGTCGCCGTCGTCGGCGTGCCGGAAGTGGCGGCGGGCCAGCAGCTTGCCGTCCTGCTCCACCTCGGCGGTGAAGACGTCGGGCAGATCCACCCTTCGGCGGGCCGGCACGGTCAGGGTCAGAACCACCGGCACAGTGACCGGGCCGGTGGGCTTCGTGTCTTTCTTGGGTGCGGCGGTCATTCGGTCACCTTCTGGAATAAATCGGGCGTGCTCTGGGCTTCAGCCTTGCGGCGGGCGGGTTTGGGGGTGGGGACGTAGACGATCTTCTCCACGACGCGCTCCACCTGGACCGGGACGATCACTCGCTTGACCTCCGGCTTTGGCGCGTCGGCGGCGAGTCGGCGCAAATCGGCAACCAATTCCGATTTGGCCTCGTGGAACCGCTCGGGGTTGTTCCAGCAGGGGGTGAGGCGGCGGAGGCGCGCGGCCAGCTCGAGGAGGTCATCCGCATGGCTCATGCCGCCCCCTTGTCGGAGCCGGCGACCGGCGGTTTCCAGCCGGGTTTGAAGCCGGGGATTTCCTCCAGCACCACCGCCTTCGGGATCTGGCACATCGGGTGTCCGGGCTGTTCGCCCCAATGGCTCTCCCACCGTCCGCCCTGAACCCAACTGCGCAGCCGGACGCGGGCCTGCTCGTGCGGATCGAACGGTCGCGCCGGGCTGTCGTTCGCAGCCGCCGGAAGGCCGCCTCCACCTTCAGCGATCCTGCGGAGGTTCGCCGTCTGCTCGGTCAGGCTGTCCTTGAACGCCAACAGGCTGCGAGGGGGGACCGACTTCACCATCGATCCGCTGGTCGGCGCTCAGCCGTTCCAGGGTCGCGAG
>JBKHVJ010000277.1:0-4848 GCA_046570145.1 Alphaproteobacteria bacterium | reverse complement strand
GGTCGATGCCGCCTGCCCAATCTCGTTCACACCCGCCACATGCCCGCCTCAAGCTATCTGCCCCGCAATCCGACTCGTCACGGTTGCAGCGCCATCAGCCCAGTGAGGGCACTATGAATAGCGTGGGGTGATGATCTCGAACCGCCCACCGCCTAGCACCATGGCCGCACCTCCGTCAGGCGGCAGGGCGCGCAGGAACTGCGCCGGGGCCGGATCACCACGGCCGACGGCTGTCCAGCACGACGGCTCGCTGCCAGGCCGCCTGTCCAGGAACACCCCACCCGTTATCACCTTGCGGTGCTTTGCTTCACCCATAGTTCCTCCAAACAGATTATGGTCCTATCGATGTTCTGCACGAAAGTCGGGATAGTCCCATCACGTGGAACTCCATCTGAGCCCCGACGTGACTGGCACAAACATCGCACTCGCCGGCCGTCGGCGATTACCTGGTGCGACACACGGGACCCTGCTCGAAGTCGTTCAACGCCCAAAAGACGCAACGCTCCAGGTCTCCGAACAGGGAAAGTTCATCACGCGAACGAAGATCGACAATAAAGGGCGTCAGAAACACCGCCAGCCAAGGCGTCTTGGGGCGTGGCGGCGGTTCCTTCCATAGGCCGATCTTGCGCAGGCTGTTGGCCTGAGCCCGATAGGCCTGCAGGCACATCTCCCAGGTGCTTTCCGAGATCGCTTCGCTCCAGCAGGCAAAACACATGACGAAGGGGTCCTTCGGCAGTCCAGGTTTGCGAGCGATCTGAAAGAAGGCTCCCCCTTTGATGCGCACGCCATCGCCGGTTTGCGGGTGAACGAAGCCGAGACCGAGGTCAAGACCGGGAAAGGAACCGCTGCCGGCAGCAACCATCGGCAGCAGATTGTCGAGCGTATCTTGTGCCACCTCGGAGCGCGGACTCTGGCGGACGTGGCCAGTGTTCAACGTCAGGTGATGGACGGATTGATGGTTGGGTGCAGCGTTCGCTTTCGGACTGGCGTCGCCACCGCGATGGTTCGTGTCGAAACGTGAGGTGTTTTCGCTATCAGACGCCATTCGGCGCTTCGCCTCTCCCATGATCTCTCCAGTGTTGTCCGGCGGCGCTCTGTTGAGCCGCGCCCTTGACGCCTACAGGTTGGCCGCGCATCAGCACGCAAGCAGAACGTCCGGATCACAGCCCAACAAGCCTCCTGCATCTGCTAACGACCCAAAGGCTCATAACCCATAAAGCCGCTGCATGCGTATGTAAATAGCTGGACACAAAGATAACTGCAAGCACACTCTTCCAAGTTTGCTTTCATATTATGAACGGTCCATCAACCGTTCTCCCGTTATTTTACCGTCATGTTGAACGGATGAACATCTACGTTTGCGTTTTCGTCCGCTCTCAATCCTGTTTTACTTTCCAACTATACCGTCCCCCGCCGCCGATGCGGCTCGCCCTCCACGGCTGAAGCCGGCGGCGTGACCGTCGCGTCGCACCATTGGCGCGACGATGGCTGACCACCGGTCGACGGCCAGGACGCTGGAAGAGGGAACAGCGATGGTGGCGCCCTGAACGCGTCCGGCGCGGCAACATCGACGTGTTTGACGGCATCCACTCAGTGCGCTGTACCGCCGGTGGTGGGACGTCCGAAACGACCGAGGATGAGTTGCTTGGTTGCACCCTGCGAGGTAGTCGGTGCCCGGCCGGCTTCCGGACAGGCGTTCGGTGGGGTAGCCCTTCCAGTGGTCGGTATGGCGGATGTCGCCCGACGCGAGGTCGGTGCTGCGGGTGCTCGGTCTGCTCCCAGTTCGTCTTGAGCGGCGCCTTGGCCTCAGCGCCACCGATGGCGACGCCGTTGAACGACCCGTGCGCGGACCGACGCACCCCAAGGCGTGCCGCCGCGTGGGGGCCCAGGCGCGTCGGCGGTCTCGGTCTTCGCCCTGGCGTCCTCGGTGTCGGCGCCGCAGACCGCTCCCGCTGACAGGTCCTTCTGATTGGCGGCACCGGCGACGACGACGCGGACCGGTGGCATACCATCGCGACCGCCAACAGTGCCTTCGATGCCCGGGCTTGAGCCCGCCAACCCGCCCGGCGCACCAGACCGAACCGATTTACCCAAAATTTTCGGATCAGCCCCTTGCCGGCTCCAAACCGATCCATAACCCAGCGCGACGCCGGCCCCAACCCCCGGCCGACCACAGGAGATGCCATGAACTTTGCCCCGAAGAATCACTGGTTCGGCTTGCCGCCGCCGGACAACACGCCGATCCGCGGCGCCTTTGGCCTGCGCGCCATCCTGCAGGGCCACTACGGTCGCCAGACGCTGGAGTTCTTTCCCGACCGCAAGTCGTTCTTCCCGGCCGAGGCCCCGTTCAGCCCCGACTTCCAGACGTTCCTGGACAACGAGGTGACCGCCTGGCTGAAGACCCTGTGCGGCCAGACCTGGATCAACCCCTACGGCCGCGAGCTGTACACCCTGGAGCACCTGGTCAACCCGGGCCTGCGCGCGATGGCCTCGGCCATGGGCAGCCAGGGCTATCTCTACGTGGGCGCCTACGAGGTGGTGTGACGCCAAGACGGGGCTCCGCTCTCTCCTGAGCGGGGCCAAGTCCCTGGTGACGGGCGCGGTCAATCCGTGTGCCGACTTGCGGAAGAGACACTCCGTGGAGTTGTCGCGACAGCGGTCGGCAAAGCGGATGTGGCGCAGCCGAACATGTTTGTTGAACGGCGCCGCTGACGCCTTGTCCCCTTGAAGGGGACATTCTATGATCAGCGCGTCACCAACGCGGCCATCGGCCGCCAACTGGATGAAGGGAGACCACGCGATGCTGTATCAGACCGACAAGAGCGGCACTGATATCGCCAAGCACCTAGCCGACCGCGGCTTCGAATTCGACGTCACCGACGGTGCCGAAGATCGCTACTGGACGGCCGATGGCGACACCGGCGTGGTTGTTGAGGAGGACGACGCCGGCGACTTGCGCTGCACCCTGCTCGATCGCGACGGTAACCCGGTGGATCGCGGCCTCCAATTGGAGGACATCCGCCTGAGGCGGCATCAGCCGCAGTCGTAAGGCGGGCATTTGATGGCCACGCTCGCCAGGGAAAGGGGACTGACGCCCGAGCAGGTCGTGGAGCAGCGCCGGCGTGAGGGCGCTGCGCTGCGCGTCATTCGCGAGATCAACAACAACATGACCATGGAGGCGTTAGCGGCCGGCTTGAACGCTGACCTCGGCACCACCTACGATCGCCGCAAAATCGCCGACTGGGAAGCTGGCCGGCGCCCGATTCCGCTCGCAGTACTGCGACACCTTGGCCTCCGCGTGGGGGCCTGAGTGCAGATAGTTCTCGCCAGAACAGGCGCTTGATTTCAACGGAAAATCCTGCCGTCTATCGCTCCACGTTTTGCAGCCTCCCACGGTCAGTCCGCGTCGGGCTTGCGGCGGAACAGGCGCTCGGTGGGATTGTCGCGCCAGCGGTCGGCGTGGCGGATGTAGCGCAGCGCCACGTCGCTGCTCTGGTGGCCGGTCTGTTCCATGATTTTCTTCAGGCTCGCCTCCTCCTCGGCGGCGGCGGTGGCGAAGCCGCTGCGCAACGAGTGGGCGGAGAAGCGGCTGCCCAGGCGCTGCGCCACCTCCGGCCCCTGGGTCCAGCGGATCAGGTCCGCGTCGGTCTCGCCGATCGCCTGACTGGTCTCGCGCACCACCCGGTCCACGCTGCGGTCGGAGAGCCGGCCGCCGAACGCCCCGCCCTTGTTGATTGCCACGAACAGCGGCGCGTCGGCGTTCTCCACGCTGTAGACGGCGCGCCAGCGGCGCAGCGCCTCCACCGAACAGACCGCCGGGTCGTCGGCGGCCCAGATCGCCGCCGTCCGCCCCCGCTTGGTCTTGCCGCCGCGGATGGCGACCTCGAGCCCGCGCCCCGGCACCACCACCACATCGCCGACGTCCAGCCCGACCAGCTCGCTGCGCCGGGTGGCGGCGCCGAAGCCGAGCAGCAGCAGCAGGGCGTTGCGCCGGCCGGCGGCGCTGTCGGGCTGGGCGGCAACGAGCCGGCGCAGCAGATCCGGCAGGATGGGGGCCGCCTGCTTGACCTTGCGCCGCGCCTGCAGGGCGGCGACGCCGGCGAGCTGGTCGGCGATCAGGGGGTGTTTGGCGTCGAGCGAGCGGCCGGCGAGGCGATGGGCGAGCAGGATAGCCGAGAGGTGGACCTTGAGGGTGGGCAGGGCGCGGGTTTCGGAGGCTTTGGCGAGGTACATGCCGACCACCCGCGGGTCGGCGCCGAGCGGTGCGAAGCCGAGGCTGGCTGCCCAGGTCTGGTAGGCGGCCCAGGCGGCGCGGTAGGCGCGTTCGGTGTTCGAGCTGTAGCGGGCGGCGACGGTGCGCGCCGCGGCCTTGGCTAGCCGGGTGATCTCAACGATCTGCTCGGCGGAATGCGCGCCAGGCAGGAGGAGGTCGTCGAGGATCCTGGAGGTGATCACCACGCCTGTGTCGTCGGCAGCGGCGGTCACGGCAACGGAGCGGATCAACTCGGCCGCGCGGGCGGCGGCATGGTCATCGGCGGGCGGGCTGGGCGGCATCGGGTCGGCTTCTCCTTTCGGGAGAGGATACGATCATGCTTACTCGTTTTTCAAGTCCGACAACCGCGCTTGTCGGACGGAATCTGGCAGGCCGGGCGCCAACAGCGCAGCGCTAAGGCCGCAAACGGCCGGCGGGACAGGCCGACGCCGGCAAACCCAAGGATTTCTGTCACCGCAGAGTAATTCATGCGAAAAGTGACTGAGGAAAACTGCGGCGTTATACGAATTTTGTCAGACTAGTTCGTGCGAAAAAGAGACGTATTCTGGGGAAAAGCTAAGAACAGATCAGGCGAG
>JBKHVJ010000276.1:0-8655 GCA_046570145.1 Alphaproteobacteria bacterium | reverse complement strand
GGTTTTGGTCTCTGGGAAGGAGCGGAAGCGTCAGGCAGCATTTACACGGATGTCACGGATTTAAACACGGATTCCACGGGTGTTGTCCGGCAAGGCTGCCGCCGGCCAAGGAACATCGGCTCCAGCAAGCCATAAGAAAAATCCGTGTAATCCGTGTTTAAATCCGTGATATCCGTGTAAATGTTGTCTCGGGATGCCGAATTACCCTTGAAGCCGAAGTCATTCCGCGCCCGAGATCCTCATCCCCAGCCACTCCACCATCCCCTTGCCGGCCGCAACCCCCATGGCGAAGCAGCCCTGCAGCAGATAGCCGCCGGTCGGCGCCTCCCAGTCCAGCATCTCGCCGGCCAGGAACAGGCCGGGGCGGCGGGTCAGCATCAGCCGCTCGTCCAGTTCCGACAGACGGACGCCGCCGGCGCTGGAAATCGCCCGTTCGATCGGGCGGACGCCGGTCAGCACCACCGACAGTCCCTTGATCTGCCGGGCGAGCGCCACCGGGTCGGTCAGGTCGGCGGCGGGGGCGAACTCGCGCAGCAGCGCGGCGCGCGGGCCGGTCAGGGGCAGCGACTTCTTCAGGAAGGTGGACAGAGACTCCGCACCGCGGCGGCGCAGGCGCTTGACCAGCTCTGCCTCGGCCATGTCCGGCAGCAGGTCCAGCGTCAGGGTCGCCCAGCCCTCCGCGGCGATGGCGTCACGCAGCGGGGCGCTCAGCGCGTAGATGGCACCGCCTTCGATCCCGGTTTCGGTGATGACGAACTCGCCCTTCAGGCGGCGGCCGGCAGCGGACAAGCCGACGCTCTTCACCGGCTGGCCGGCGAAGCGGTCGCGCAGGTGATCGGACCAGGGCACCTCGAAGCCCATGTTGGAGGGGACCAGCGGCGCCACCTCCACCCCCAGCCTTTCCAGCAACGGAACCCAGCCGCCATCCGATCCCGTGCGCGGCCAGCTCGCCCCGCCCAGAGCCAGCAGGGTGGCGCGCGGGGTGACGGTGACGGACTCCTCGCCATGGTGGAAGGTCAGGGCGCCGGTCTCGTTCCAGCCGGTCCAGCGATGGCGGCTGTGCAGGGTGACGCCCAGCCCGTCCAGCCGCCGCAGCCAGGCCCGGACCAGGGTGGAGGCCTTCATCTGCACCGGAAAGACGCGACCGCTGCTGCCGACGAAGGTCTCGATGCCCAGCCCGGCGGCCCAGCCGCGCAGGTCGTCTGGCGAGAAATCGGCCAGCAGTCGGCGGAACAGCGGTTCCGTAGCACCGTAACGCGGCAGGAAACGGTCGAGCGGTTCCGAATGGGTCAGGTTCAGCCCGCCGCGCCCGGCCAGCAGCAGCTTGCGCGCCGGGGTGGGCGTGTGGTCGAACACGGCGACCCGCAGGCCGGCGCCAGCGGCGATTTCCGCCGCCATCAGCCCGGCGGGGCCAGCGCCGACGATTGCCACGTCAGGGGTGGTATGGGGCACTTGGCAGGGCTTTCACAAAAGGAAGTGCCCCCGCCTTTCCGATGCTGCGCGGGGAAGGGCGGGGGCATTCTCGTCTCGACCTCGGCTTCCCGAAATCAGTCCTCGTAATCCTGGTCCTGCGCCACTTCCTCGGCCAGGTCGGCGGCTAGATCGGCGAAATAGCCGGCGTCGACGTCCAGGCCGTTCTCCTCGCAGATGCGCATGAAGATGCGGTAGGCATGCAGGATGGCGACGTCGAGGACGACGAGATCCCCTTCCTCGCTGTGGCGGTCGGTGATGTCCCGCTCCTGCAGGGTGGCGACGATGTCGTGCGCAGCGGCCTGCAGGACCGCGTCCATGGCTTGTTTGTGTTGGGTCGACATCGTGTGGATCCTTGTCCCGGTCGTGCTTCGCGCCCCCGCTTGGCCGGACCGGCGCCGCATGGCCGGCGGGGGTGGTCGAACCGTCGGAGGAAACGGGCACGCCCCGGCTCAGTTTTGAAGGGGCTCCGTTCGTCCGCGATAGTTCGGCCTCCCCCTTGTTGTAGAATCCTTTTTCAGGGGCGAACAAGCCCCTTCACGGAGGGCTGCGGCGTGACCTTCCGGGTAGCTCCATACCGCTTTCCGGCGCAGCCCCTTCAGCGCCTGGCGGGGGCGAGCAGCGCCGCGCCGACATAGCCCAGCGCCTTGCCCTTCCGACCGACCCTGTACCAGCCCCCGACGACCTCCATCACCGTCACGCGCTCGCCCGCATCCAGCACGTCCAGCACCTTGGCATCGCACACCGGGGCGACGCGCAGATTGCCGGCGGCGCGCAGCCGGGCGACGGTCCCCTGGGGCAGGCGGGCGGTCTGCGCCCGCTCCGATTGGACCCTGGGCAGGTCGCCGGGCAGGGCGCAGCCGCGGTCCTCCGGGTCGGCCTTGGCATAGCGGCCGGGTTTGCTCGGGGAGGCCTGCTCGCCGCGGTCGGCCGCGACCTCCGTCAGGAAGGCGGTGGTGACGTAGCCCTGCGGCTTGCCGGCCCGGCCCACCCGCTGCCAGCCATTCACCGGCGCGCCGAAGGCCTCCACGCGGTCGCCTTTCTCTACGGTGTCGAGGACCCGGCCCTTGGCGTCCGGTGTGGCGCGCAGGTAGATGCCGGCGGTGGCGGCCATCGTTCGCCGGGCGGCAGAGGTCTTCTCCGGCCCTTTCGGCGCCGGCTGGGCGGCAGGTTCGGGCTGCGGCTTCACCGGTGGCACGGGCGGAAGCGCAGCGAGAGCTTGCGCCGCTACGGTACTTTTTTGGTCGGTGTCCTGGGGATCGGCAGGCTTCGGCGTCGGCGTTCTCGCCGCGGGGATGGGCGTCCGGATCGGGGTGGGGGCCGGGCCGACCTGCGGGCTGACCGGCGACAGCGGGGCGGGCACCTCCGGCGGATGTTCCCAGACCACGGCTGGATTAGGCAGTGGCGAGACGGGTCGAGCCGGCGTCAGGCGGGGCAGGGCGACGATCGGGGCGGCGGGTGGGGTGAAACGCTCGGCCGGTGTTTCAGCCGGCATCTGGGCCAGCACACCGGATGGTGCGGCGAGCAGCAGGAACAGCGCCGCGGCCCGCCGGAGCCCTTTCGGAAACGCGTCGCCCATCGGCACTCACCCCTCAATCAAGCGTGATGCGCGCGATCAGCGTCGGCAGGGTCTGGCAGCGCAGAAGCCCATCCAGCGTCCGGTGTTCGGTCAGCCGCAAGGTCAGGGCGCAGCCAAAGGAGTTCACCGCCAGTTCGGTCTGCGCCAGGGTGCCGACGATGCTGGACGGCCGCGCGATGCTGTAGCCGGGAGCACCCAGCTTGCCGGCCAGCGCCCCGTTGACCGGGCTGAAGCCGTCGATCTCCAGGGTCATCGGTCCCAGATTCTGAAGCACCACCTCGGAACTCGGGTCCTCCTTGGTGGCATAGAGCTGGACCGGCACGGCACGGCGCCGCGCGATCCAGTCCTTCAACGCCAGATTGGCGACCACAGGATCGCGGCTTTGCAGCGCTGCCTCCATCGCCGTCTGGCGCAGTGCCGGGTCGTTGCCGCCCAAAGCGGCCTCGAAGGCGGCCAGCCGCATCGCGCGGTCGTTGCCGGCCAGCTTGCCGCGCAGGTCGGCCAACTGGGCGATGCGCGCCTCGACGGCCCGGCGTTCGGTCTCGGCACGGGCGGCTTCGGCCTTGGCGGCGGCGGTCTGCTGGGCCAGCCGTTCCTCTTCGCGCCGGCGGCGTTCGGTGTCGTCGGCCAGCCGTTGGGCGGCGTCGCGGTCCAATTGTTCGCGCAGGCTCCTGGCTTCGGCCGTGCCCAGCACCACGGTGCGGCCGGGCAGCTCCGCGGCGGGCTTGCCGATGCCCTCGAGCAGGCCGGGGGTCTGCGGCGTCAGCGTGACCGTCCAGCCATCGGCACCGCGGGTGGCGAGCGCAGTCGCGACCCAACTCTTCGCCAGACCGGCATCGGCCGCCGGACGCAGGAAGGTCACCGGCCCTTCGCGGCTGTCGACCAGATAGGTCGGGGCGCCCAGCACCAGCTTTGCGGTCACCCGCGCTGCCGCTTGCGGTTCCGACGATTGGGCGGCTGCGTTGGGCAGCGGCTCCATCATTAGCGATTCGATGCGCCAGGGCGTCGGCAGCATCGCTTCGATGCGGGCGCGGATGGCGGTTTCCGGGCTCTGTTCGGCTGGGGCGGCTTCCGCGGCCCGGGCATATCCGGAGGGCAGGGCAAGAGCGATTCCGCCGGCCAACAGGGCAGCGATGGCGCCGGCCGCGACGCAGCCCGCGAATCGTCCGTTTTCCGGTCGCTTCATCGCCGATCCTTCCTCTTCCACCGCCCGGTCCGTCCGTCAGGCCGTTCCGCCCCATCGGTGTCCGCCCGTTTCCCGCAGGAATGATTCGGCACTGGTATAGCGAAGGCACGAGCCAAGGGAAGCTGCTTTTCCCGGCAAATTGCCGATCTGCGGTTGGAGGCGATACCCGCCTGCGCCCGATTGTCGCGCCGAACCGCAGCCATGGGTCGAAATTGACTTGGATGGCACACGCCGCTTGCAATATCGTCACACAAATGGATGTATTGCCCCGAACCAGGCGGGCGGAACGCGCAACGGATGAGGAACGGGAATTCCCATGGCGGGCACGGGCGGAGGTAAGGAAGGGCCGGGGCTGCTCTGCCGCAACGTGAAGGTGAGCGGGCGTCGAACAAGCCTCAGGATGGAGCCGTACATCTGGGACTCGCTGAAGGAAATCTGCGAGCGTGAACGGTTGAGCTTGAACGAGATTTGCAGCCGGATCGACGAACGGCGCGGGGAGGCGAACCTGACCGCCTCCATCCGCGTGTTCATCGTCAGCTATTTCCGTACCGCCATCGGCAACCGCGGCTTCTCCGAAGACGGTCCGTCGCCCCTCCTGCGCAAGGCGCTGGACGACGCGGTTCCGATGGAGTGACGGGGCGGACGCTCAGGAGACGAACGCTCACCAGCGCAGGCTGGGCATCGCATAGCTCGGCATGTGGCCGGACGCGTCGGCCAGTGCGCGCAGATTGACCGGGTCGACCGCCTCGCCCCAGGCCGCCCCGCCCAATTCCTCCTGGTGGATGCCGGCGGTGACCAGAGCCACGTCGATCCCGGCGGCGTTGGCGCCGGCGACATCGGTGCGCAGGCTGTCGCCCACCCCTAGGATGCGGGTCTTGTCCGCGATGCCCAGAAGCTTAAAGCAGCGCTCGTAGACGGGGGCATAGGGCTTGCCGTGCTGGCGCACGTCGCCGCCCATTTCCTCGTAGCGGGCGGCCAGCGTGCCGGCGCAGATCACCAGCATCGGCCCGACCATCACCACGAGATCCGGGTTGGCGCAGATCATCGGCAGGCCGGCGGCAAGGCAGGCGTCCAGTTGCGGCTGATAGTCCGCCAGCGTCTCGCCGAAGGTCACGATGCCGGTGTTGACCACGAAATCCGCCTCGGCCGGCGTTGCCGCAACCTGATAGCCGAGCCCGTCATAGACGTCGGTGTCGCGGTCGGGTCCGATGTGGTAGAGCCGCCGGCCCAGCGCCCCGTGCCAGGAATCGTCGCGGTCGCGCAGCGCCTCGTAGGTCGCCTCGCCCGAGGTCATGACATGGTGGTAGCGGTCGCGTCCCAGCCCCATGCCGTCCAGCTTCTCGATCACGCCGGTGGTGCGGCGCGGCGCGTTGGACAGCAGGCAGATCGTCTTGCCGGCGGCGCGCATGCGGTCCAGGCAGTCGGGCACGCCGGGATAGGGCCTCTCGCCGTCATGCAGAACGCCCCACAGGTCCAGGATGAACCCGTCGTAGCGGTCGATGACCTCGGCGATGCCGGAAATCTGTCGGATGTCGGCCATGGTGTCCGGTCGGTTGATGGTGGGTTGAAGGTCGAATTGCGTCAACAAGCCGGTCTCAGCGCGGTTGCAGCAACTCCGCATAGACCGCCAGCGTGTCGGCGCACATGCGGTCCTTGGTGTAGCGGTCCGCCACGAAAGCCATGGCGCGGGCGCCGATGGCGTCGCGCTGCTCCGGGGTCAGCGACAGCGCTTCGTCCAGCGCCCGGGCCAGCGCGTCCGGATCGTCCGGCGGCACCACCCAGGCGGTCTCGCCGGGGACCACGGTCTCCTGATAGGCGCCGATGGCCGAGACGATCACCGGCTTGCCCATCGCCTGCGCCTCCACGATCACCCGCCCGAAGGCTTCCGGCTCGCGCGAGGCGGAGACGACCACCGTCGACAACAGGTAGGCCGCGGCCATGTCGCTGCAATGGTCGGTCATCCGCACCACGCCGCGCAGGCCGTTGGTGGCGATGCGGTTCTCCAGTTCCTCCCGGTATCCGGTACGGCCCTGGTCGGAGCCGACCAGCAGGGCCAGCACGTCCTTGCGTCCCAGCTTGGCCAGCGCGTCGATCAGCACGATCTGGCCCTTCCAACGGGTCAGCCGGCCGGGCAGCAGGATCACCGGCCGGTCGTCCGGCAGGTTCCATTGCTTGGCGAGCGTCACCAGCCGCGTCGGGCTGACCCGGTCGGGGGCGAAGACGCCGCGGTCGATGCCGCGATGGATGACGCGCACGCGCGCCGGATCGACCGGGTAGTTGCCCAGCACATGGTCGCGGATGAAGCCGGAGATGGCGATCACCCGTTCGCCCCGCGCCATCACCGAGTTGTACCAGCGCTTCAGGCGGCCGCCGACCGGCCCACTGCCGAAATTATAGGGGGCGTGGAAGGTGGTCATGTAGCGCGCGCCGGTTTCCCGGCAGGCCAGCCACGCGCTCCAGGCCGGGGCGCGGGAGCGGGCATGGACGATGTCCACCTTGTGCTCGCGGATGATTGCGGCCAGCCGGCGGGCGTTGCGGCGGATGGTCAGCGGGTTCTTGGAGGCCAGCGGCAGGGTCAGGTGGGCGATGCGGGCGCGGTCCAGTTCGCGCACCATCGGACCGCCTTCCGACGCCACCAGCGGCGTTCCGCCGGCCGCCTGCAGGGCGAGCGCCATGTCGATGCAGCCGCGCTCCGCCCCGCCGGTGACCAGCGTCGGCACCACCTGCAGCACCGTCGGCGCCCGCCCGCTTGGCCACTCTCCCGGCCACTCTCCCGGCCACGTGTCCGGCCGATGGCCCGGCCAGGGCGAAGGCGGGGTGTCCTGACGGGCGTCCGCGTTGCGCGGGGACTGGTCGGTGGTAAGGTGGGGGTCGAAATCCATGATGCCGGCTGCTTCGCAAGGGGCGGCCCGGGACCGGCCGCGGGCCCCGGCATGCCGGCGTCCGTCGAACCGGTGTCCGACCGCGCGCCGGCATCCGTTGTCGAAGGTGACCGTATGACCGAAACCGCAGCCCAACCGGGCGGCGCGCACCATAGCCTAACGCGCGGTGCGGCGACCATAGCCTATCACCACACCCCTGCCGGTCCGTCCGGGCAGGGCAAGCCGGGCGTCATGTTCCTGGGCGGGTTCATGTCCGACATGACCGGCGGCAAGGCGACCACGCTGGAAGCCTGGGCGGTGGAGCGCGGCCTGTCCTTCACCCGCTTCGACTATCAGGGCCACGGCGCCTCCAGCGGCCGTTTCGCCGACGGCACCATCGGCCTGTGGGCCGACGACGCGCTGGCGGTGCTGGACCAGGTGACGACGGGGCCGCAGATCCTGGTCGGCTCCTCCATGGGCGGCTGGATGATGCTGCTGGCAGCAACCCGCCGTCCGGAGCGGGTGGCCGGGCTGGTCGGCATCGCGCCGGCTCCCGATTTCACCGAAGACCTGATGTGGGACATCTTCGATGCCGACATCCGCCGGCAGATCATGGAGCAGGGCGTCTGGAACCGCCCGTCGGACTATGGCCCGGAACCCCAGCCGATCACCCGTGCCCTGATCGAGGACGGCCGCAACCATCTGCTGCTGCACGGTCCCATCGCATTTGGCGGTCCCGTCCGTCTGCTGCACGGTCAGCGCGACCCCGACGTTCCCTGGCAACTCAGCCTGCGAATCGCCGAGGCGCTGACCGGCGACGACGTCCGCGTCACGCTGGTGAAGAACGGCGACCACCGCCTGTCCCGTCCCCAGGATCTGGACCTGCTGTGCCGCACCGTCGGCGCCCTGGTGGATGAAATTGGAGTGGTTTGAGGCGTTACGAAAAAAAGCGTTGCCCGCGTGAAACGGAGGCTTGCATCGCCGCGAACCTCTGGCTATAACGCGGGCCTCTACGGAGGGGTGGCCGAGCGGTTGAAGGCGCACGCCTGGAAAGTGTGTATACGTCAAAAGCGTATCGAGGGTTCGAATCCCTCTCCCTCCGCCACGAATTTTAGCCCAAGCAATTGATTTTGCTTGGGCTTTTTCGCTTCCGGAAACGGTTAACCCCACAGTTTACCCCACATTTTTCAGCGGATTAGTACGGATGGCTGCGTACGCTAGCGAATAATATCTATCCGAAGGCTCGAGACTAGGTCGTGTTGGGAAATGGGTGGCGGGTTCAGGAGACATTCCCCGTTTGCGCGGAATGGGGCGTCATGATCTATACGCCACTACAAACTGTACTTCTCAACATCTGCCACCTTTATCCCCATCGTTATGATCCGGTCGATCCCCGGCGTATCGCTCGGTAATAGTCTTTCAGGACAGGTTCTTAGTTCTACTGTGTCATAAACGTGGTTTTGACTGATGGTCAGTGCTACAAAGGAGCTTCCTGCTCTATTCGTGAGGTCATCATGGATCTCTATGGGCTGGACAGCACCAGCGCTTCACGTTTCACG
>JBKHVJ010000275.1:0-37451 GCA_046570145.1 Alphaproteobacteria bacterium | reverse complement strand
GAGCGCCTGCGCCAGCGGGGGCGGATCGCACCGCACCGCCACCCCGGCGGAGATCGACGCCCACATCGCCGAGGCATCCAAGCGCTTCGACATGCCGGAACTGTGGATCCGCGAGGTCATCCGCCAGGAAAGCGGCGGGCGCACCACGGTCAACGGCAAGCCGATCGTCAGCAAGGCCGGTGCCATGGGCCTGATGCAGGTGATGCCTGGCACCTACGACGAGATGCGGCGCAAGCACGATCTGGGCTCCGACCCGTTCGATCCGCATGACAACATCATCGCCGGCACCGCGTATCTGCGGGAGATGTACAACTTGTTCGGCGCGCCGGGCTTCCTTGGTGCCTACAATTGCGGTCCGGGCTGTTACGGCGACTATCTGGCCGGCAAGCGCGGTCTACCGGGCGAGACGCGGCGCTACATCGCGTCGGTCGGCCCGCGGCTGAACCGCACCCCGGCCCCCAACGGCGCCGACATCGTGCTGGTCAGCGCGCCGTCCTCCGATTCGCCGCCGGATTTCGGGTCGTCCTACTCGTCGTCGCGGCCAACTCCCTCCTATCAGGCGCCCTCCTACGCGCCCCCGGCGAACAACCGACCGGCGGCCAGCCGTCCGCCGATCGCCGTGGCGGCGCTGCCCGCCCCGGCAGCGGCTCCCGCGCCCACGGTGCGGGTGGTGGCGCCCGACACCTCCACCCCCGACGCGCCGGCGCCACGGCCGGTGGCGACGATTGCCGGAGTTGGGGCCGGACCGGTGACCGCCGGCGGCGGAGTGTGGACGGTGCAGCTCGGCGCCTTCCGCTCGCCCGACGACAGCCAGCGCGTGATCGACCGCGCCCGCAATTCCATGCCGGTGCTGTCGCGCTCGCAACGGGTCGTGCAGGCGGTGGATACCCAGACCGGGCCGCTCTACCGCGCCCGCCTGTCCGGCCTGTCGCAACAGGATGCGGCCAGCGCCTGCAACGGGCTGGTCACCATCGGCATGGCCTGCTTCGTGGTGGCGCCGGGGGCGTGACCGGCATGGGTGGACCAGTCCCCGCCGCATGGATGACGTCCATCGGTTGGTTTGCCGCCCGGCCGGTGCCGCTGCTATCCTGATCGCCGAACAGCAGCGCTGAGGGAGCGGGCGTGGCGGAGCCGGATGGTCTTCAGCTTGGAACAGGGGTCGGCGCTGCGGTCCTGCGCTTTCTCGACCGCAGCCTCAGCGTCAATGTCGCCTCCAGCGACCGGGCGAACCGTGCCCTGGTCGCGCGGGCCGTTGCGGCACGGGCGAGTTGCGGGGGAGAGCGGCTGACCGTCCTGCTCGACGGCCGCGCCAATGCCGAACTGGTGGCCGCCGTCGCCCAGACCGGGCGGCTGGCCGTGGTCTTTTCCGAACCCAGCACCCACCGCTCCCTCCAGGTCAAGGGCGACGGCGCCGTCGTAGCCGCCCCGACTGCGGAAGAGGCGGCGCTCACCGGCCCCTATCTGGACGGCTTCATCGCCGAGCTGACCGGCATCGGCTTCACCGAGCCCTTCATCAGGGCGGTGATGACCTGCGATCCGGACGATCTGGTGGCACTGCATGTCCGCCCGGCCGCAGTGTTCGACCAGACGCCGGGCCCGAGGGCCGGCGAGCCGGTGCCGGCATGAGCGACCCGCAAGACCGGAACATGCTGACGCTCGATGCCATCCGGACCTGCCTGGAGGGGGTGATCCCCGCCACCATCGCCACGGTGGCGCCTGACGGCACGCCCAACGTCTCGCAGCTGTCGCAGGTCCATTACGTCGACCCCGACCACATCGCCCTGTCCTATCAGTTCTTCAACAAGACGCGGGCCAACATCCTGGACTGCCGGGATGCGCTTCTGGAGGTCATCGACCCGTCGACGGGGGCGCAGTACCGGCTGAGGCTGGAGTATCTGCGGACCGAGACCGACGGGCCGCTGTTCGAGAGCATGAAGGCCAAGCTGTCGGGCATCGCCTCGCATGTCGGGATGGCGGAGGTGTTCCGGCTGCGCGGTGCCGACCTGTTCCGGGTGACGGATATCGAGGCGGTTCCCGGCGGCCGTCCCCTGCCCGCGCGCATGCGCCCGCGCAGCCTGCTGTCGGCCGTCCGGCGTGCCTGCGAAGGCTTGCGCGGCTGCGCCGACCTGTCCGACCTGCTCGACCGCGCCATTGTGGCCCTGCGCGACCTTTTCGGGGTGGAGCATGCACTGATCCTGCTGCCGGACGCCGCCAGCGGGCGCCTGTTCACCGTCGCGGCACTGGGTTACGAGGCGAGCGGGGAGTCGACCGGGCGGGGCAGCGGCATCGGTTGGGAGGTGGCACCGGGCGACGGCGTGATCGGGGTGGCAGCGCGTGAACGGGTGCCGATCCGCATCACCCATATGACCACCGACGTCGCCTACAGCATGGCGATGCGGCAGGGGACGGCGGCGAGCCCGCTGCGCGAGATCCCCTTCCCAGGTCTGGAGCGGCCGCACAGCCAGCTTGCGGTGCCGATGCTGGCGCATGAGACCGGGGACGGCCGCGGCAAGCTGGCCGGCGTGCTGTTCGTGGAGAGCGCCCAGGAGATGCGCTTCACCTACGACGACGAGGATGCGCTGGCGACGCTCGCAGCACAGCTGGGGGCGCTGATGCGCAGCCTGCCCGCGTCCCAGGCGACGGAGGTGGAGGACTCGCCGGCTGAAACTGCACCGGCACCGGCCGGCGGCCCGCCGATCACAGTGCGCCACTACGCCACCGACGACAGCGTCTTCCTCGACCACGACTATCTGATCAAGGGCGTGGCCGGGGCCATCCTGTGGAAGCTGGTGCGCGACCACACCGCGCTGGGGCGCACCGACTTCACCAACCGCGAATTGCGGCTGGCGCCGGACATCCCGCTGCCGGATTTCGCCGAGAATCTGGAAGCGCGGCTGATCCTGCTGCAGCGACGGCTGGACGACCGCCGCGGGCCATTGCGGATCGAGAAGACCGGGCGCGGGCGGTTCCGTCTGCTGGTGGAGACGCCGCTGCGGCTGGAGGAGATGCAGTGAGGAGGCGTTAGACCCCCACCCTAACCCTCCCCGCTGGGCGGGAGAGGGAACCCCGCTGCTCTTGTACGCACTCCCTCTCCCGCGGGACGCGGGGGAGGGTTGGGGTGGAGGCATGGGATGGCAGCGGTTACGGGACAGGTGACACCCCCGCCAGATCCCGCGCCGGGGCGGTGGCGAGCGCCGTTTGCAGATAGTCCAGGAAGGCGCGTTCGGCCCGGTTCAGCTTGGCCTGTTCGTTCCAGATCAGGTGGACGTTGACCGGCGCGATCCCCTCGTAGGGCGGCAGTTCCCACAGCAGGCCATCGTCCACGTCGCGCGCGGCGATGTGTTCCGGCAGGGGGCCGATGCCGAGACCGCAGACGATCATGCGGCGGACCTCCTCCAGATTGGCGGAAGACGCCACGACGCGGCCCGCGAAGCCTTCCCGCGCACGGAACAGCGTCAGCGGCGACAAGGCGCCGTCGATCTGGTCGGAGGTGAAGGAGACGAAATTCTCGTGCCGCAACTCGGCGATGTCGATGTCGCGCTGCCCGAACAGGCGGAACTCGGAACCGCAATAGAGGCGGTAGGTCTGGCGCAGGAACACTTGGGCGGACAATCCGGGAATCGGTTCGCGCAACAGGCAGATCGCCATCGCGCCGACCCGCTGCTGCAAGGCGATATGGGCATCGGCCGAGGCCATCACGTCGATGCGGAAGGTCACCTGCGGGTACATCCGGTGAAACTCCCGCAGCGACCGGTCGAGCAGCGGCGTCTGGATGCGGCTGGTCATCAGGATGTGGACATGGCCGCTGATCTCGTCCTTGGCGTCGCGCACCAGGGCGCCCAGGCGGGACACGGTGGCGTGGATCGCCACCGCCTCGTCATAGACCTGCTCGCCGGCGGCGGTGACGGCGAAGCGGCCGGGGCCGCGGTCGATCAGGTTGCGGCCGAGCTGCTCCTCCAGCCGCTTCAGGGCGAGGCTGACCGCGGGCTGCGTCAAAAACAGGCGGACGGACGCCTTGGTGATGCTCCCCTCCTGCACGATCACCATGAAGGTGCGCAGCAGGTTCCAGTCCATCTGCTGGCCCAGGCGGGCCAAAGCCTGCCGTTCCGCCTCGGTTTCGTTCACTGCCCGCCCCTCATCCGCTCTGCCCGATTCCGGTGCTTGTGTTCAATCGCCCAAATTCTACGCACATGATTGCCCACTGAGCAACTGCGGCATAAATCAAACTCATGGGCCAAATGAAAATTGCTTATTTGCCAGGTCGCTTTCGTCATCGCCTAATCGACACATGGCGGCCTTCAAACATCGCCAAGCCGGACATGCATAACGTCGCATTATAGCCGTCATATCCATTTGGGATAGGACGCATAGCAACAGCTTCGTCTTTTTTCACCCCGCCGTGCAATCCTGCCGCAGCGGCGAAGAGGATTCGGAATGACACGAGAAACGGCAGACCGTCTCGACCATGCGTTGCCGGACCCCGGCCTGCGCACCGCCATCCTGGACGCCGCCGACGCGGCGCAGGACGAGTGCGTCGCCCTGCTGTCCGACCTCGTGCGCCAGCCGTCGCTGCTGGGGGAGGAATCCTCGGCGCAGGCACTGATGGCCGACCGCTTCGCTGCGCTCGGGCTGGAGGTCGACCGCTTCGACGTGGACGAGGAGGCGATCTCCCGCATGCCGGGCTTCTCGCCGCCGGTCCGTCCCGGCGCCTATGCCGGCCGGGAGAATGTCGTCGGCATCCATCGCCCGCGCGAGGCGAAGGGCCGCTCGCTGATCCTGAACGGCCATATCGACGTGGTGCCGGCCGGCCCCGCGGAACTGTGGACCACCCCGCCCTTCGAGCCGCGCATCGCCGATGGCCGCCTCTACGGACGCGGTGCCGGCGACATGAAGGCTGGCATCGCCGCCTACACCGCCGCCTTCTCGGCCCTGCGCACACTGGGCTACCGGCCGGCCGCCCCGGTCTATCTGCAGTCGGTGATCGAAGAGGAGTGCACCGGCAACGGCGCGCTCGCCTGCTTGCATCGCGGCTACCGCGCCGACGCCGCGGTGATCCCGGAGCCGTTCAACCATTCCATTTCCGTCGCCCAGGTCGGGGTGATGTGGCTGCGGCTGGTGCTGACAGGCACGCCGGCCCATGTGCTCGACACCTCGGCCGGCGTGAACGCCATCGAGGCGGCCTATGCGCTGGCGGCACATCTGAAGGCGCTGGAAGTTCGCTGGAACGAGCCGGCCTGCCGCCATCCGGCATTCTGCGGCCATGCCCATCCCATCAACGTCAATCTCGGCCGGATCGAGGGCGGCGAGTGGCCGTCGTCAGTCCCGACGCGCTGCGCGCTCGACCTCCGGCTCGGCTTCTTCCCCGGGCAGGAGCCGGAGGCGGTCCGCGCCGAGGTGACCCGGGCGGTGGAGCAGGCGCGCTCCACCGACCCGGCTCTCGCCAATGTGGGCGTCGAGTTGCAGTGGAACGGCTTCCAGGCCGCCGGCTGCGAGATCGACCCGGCCCATCCGCTGGTGACCATGCTGGCCGACAGCCATCGCGCCGTGCGCGGCGGCGACCCGGAACTGGTGGCGCTGACCTGCACCACCGACGCCCGCTTCTTCCAGCTCTACGGCGACACGCCCGCCACCTGCTACGGCCCGGAGGCGACGCGCATCCACGGCATCGACGAATCGGTGTCGCTGGACAGCGTGCGCGACGTGACCCGCGTGCTGGCGCTGTTCATCGCCGGCTGGTGCGGCCTGGAACCCATCTGATCCCTTCCTTCGCGACGAGACCCGCCCGATGATCGCCGAGACGCTGACCGCCAACGCCGCCCACGCCCCGCGCGCCACCCGCGACTGCTCCGACGTGGAGTGGAAGGTGCGCACCGATCTGGCCGCCGCCTACAAGCTGTTCGACCGGCTCGGCATGACCGACCTGATCTACACCCACATGTCGGCGCGGATTCCCGACACGCCCGACCATTTCCTGATCAACCCCTATGGCCTGATGTTCCACGAGGTGACGCCCGACAACCTCGTGAAGGTCGACATCGACGGCAATCTGGTGGACGGGCGCGAGGGCGACGCCATAAACCCCGCCGGCTTCACCATCCACAGCGCCGTCCACCATGCCCGCCCCGACGTCGGCGCCGTCATCCACCTGCACACCGACGCCGGCATGGCGGTGAGCGCCCAGGCCGACGGACTGCTGCCGATCACCCAGCATTCGCTGCGCTGGTACAACCGCATCGCCTACCACACCTACGAGGGCATCGCGCTCGATCTGGCGGAGCGGGAGCGGCTGGTCGCCGATCTGGGCAACCACCACAGCATGATTTTGCGCAACCACGGCCTGCTGACCGCCGGCCAGGATGTCGCCGAGGCGGCGGTGCTGATGTACTACCTGGAGCAGGCCTGCAAGCAGCAGATCATGGCGCTGGCCGGCGGCCGTCCGCTGGTCTACCCGTCGCCGGAGGTGTGCGAGCACACCGCCCAGCAATATGAACGCGCCTATCCGCGGGCCGGCGTCCTGGAATGGGACGCGATGCTGCGCTGGCTGGACAGCACGTCCGGGCCGGTGGGGCCGCGGTGAGTGGACAGGTTAGCCCCCACAACTTTCCAACGAAAAACACCGACACGACAGGGTCGCTGATACCACCGACAACTTCTGGAGACGAGGACACCCGATGACCAGACGCCTTTCCGGTATCCCCGCCAGCTTCCGCCGCAGTTTTCAGGGCGGTTTCACCCGCGGGTTCCACCGCGCCGCCGCCGCCGGCCTGCTGGCCGCCGTGCTCGCCGTTCCCGGCACCGCGGCGCTGGTCGCCGCCCCGGCCATGGCCCAGGAAACGCCGGTCCGCGGCGGTGTCCTCAACTCCATCGTGCAGCCCGAGCCGCCGACCCTGATGCTGGGCCTGAACCAGCAGGGGCCGACTCAGACGGTCGCCGGCAAGATCTACCAGGGTCTGCTGACCTACGACCAGAAGCTGAACCCGCTGCCGTCGCTGGCCGAGAGCTGGACGGTCTCGCCGGACGGGCTGACCTACACCTTCAAGCTGTTCCAGAACGTCAAGTGGCATGACGGCAAGCCCTTCACCGCGAAGGACGTCGTGTTCTCGACCTCCAAGTTCCTGATGGAGGTCCACCCGCGCGCCCGTGCCGTCTTCAGCCGCTGCGAGTCGATCACCGCGCTGGACGACCGCACCGTCGAGTTCAAGCTGAAGGAAGCCTTCCCCGCCTTCATCCAGGCGTTCGAGGTGTCCTCCGCCCCGATGGTGCCGGCCCACCTCTATGAAGGCACCGATTACCGCGCCAACCCGGCCAACGCCACGCCGGTCGGCACCGGCCCCTTCAAGCTGAAGGAATGGGTCAAGGGCAGCTACATCCAGCTCGTCCGCAATGAGGATTATTACAAGAAGGACCTGCCCTACCTCGACGGCATCACCTTCCGCGTGATCCCGGACGCCGCCAGCCGCTCGCTGGCGCTGGAGAGCGGACAGGTGCAGCAGACCCAGTACAGCGATCTGGAGCCCTTCGAGGTTCCGCGCATGAAGGCGCTGCCCAACCTGACCATGACCACCGCCGGCTACGAGTTCGTGGCGCCGCTGTCCTGGCTGGAGATCAACCACCGCGTCAAGCCGCTGGACGACAAGCGCTTCCGCAAGGCCATCGCCTACGCCATCGACCGCAAGTTCATCCGCGACAAGATCTGGTTCGGACTGGGACGCGTGCCGACCGGTCCGATCAACTCGGTCGTCAAGTTCTACGATCCGAAGGTCACCACCTACGAGCCCGATCTCGCCAAGGCCAAGGCCCTGCTGGACGAGATGGGCCTGAAGCCCGACGGCAAGGGCGTGCGCGCCACCGTCAAGATCATGCCGATGCCCTATGGCGAGACCTGGACCCGCCTGGGCGAATACCTGAAGCAGTCGCTGTCCAAGGTCGGCATCGCCGTCGTGCTGGAAAGCACCGACGCCGCCGGCTGGAGCCAGCGCGTCGCCAACTGGGACTACGAGATCACCACGAATTTCGTCTACCAGTACGGCGATCCGGCACTGGGCGTCGCCCGCACCTACATCTCGTCCAATATCCGCAAGGGCGTGCTGTTCTCCAACACCATGGGCTATTCCAACCCGAAGGTGGACGAGCTGTTTGCCAAGGCGTCGCAGGAGAACGACCCGGCCAAGCGCCAGGAGCAGTACAGCGAGGTGCAGCGCATCCTGTCCGACGAGCTGCCGGTCGTGTGGCTGCTGGAGATGGAGTTCCCGACCTTCCTCGACAAGCGGGTCAAGAACGCCAACAAGACCGCCATCGGCGTGAACGAGACGTACGAAGACGTCTGGCTGGCCAAGTAACGAGACCTCCCTCTCCGGCCTCTCGCACAAACGAAGTTTGTGCTGACGGCGTCAGGCGGATCGAAGATCCGCTGAGAGCCCCGGGAGAGGGAAGGGGCCCATGCGGAGCATGGGAAGGGTGAGGGGCAGTGCAAGGAACCATGCGCTGCGGGATTCCTGGATCGCCCCTCACCCTCCCCGCCTTCGGCGGGTCCAAGGCCGCTCGCAAGTCTCGCGACCGCGCTCCGCCTACGATCACCTTCGGTGCTCGTCCAGCCTACGGCCGTCGGCTCCACGCCCCCTCCCGGGACGGGAGAGGGCCAGAATTAGGAACCTGCCCATGCTGGGATTCGCCCATATCTTCGCGAGCCGCCTCGTCAAGGCCGCCGTGATCCTGATCGCCATCGTGGTGATGAACTTCTTCCTCGTCCATGCCGCCCCCGGCGACCCGGCCATGGTGATGGCGGGCGAGGCGGGGGCCGCCGACGAAAAGTTCGTGGCGCAGCTGCGCGAGCAGTTCGGGCTCGACCGCCCGATCCTCGAACAGCTCGGCACCTATGTCGGCAAGGTCGTTCAGGGCGATCTCGGCTTTTCCTACCGGCAGCAGCGGCCCGTCTGGGACATCCTGGCGGAACGGCTGCCGGCCACCCTGGTGCTGACGCTGACCGCCTTCCTGCTGGCGCTGGCGCTGGGCGTCGCGCTGGGCACGCTGGCCGCCGTCACGGTCGGCACCTGGGCCGACAGCGCCATCACCGTCGTGGCGCTGCTGGCCTACGCCACGCCGATCTACTGGATCGGGCTGATGCTGAGCCTGCTGTTCTCGATCCAGCTCGGATGGCTGCCGGCATTCGGTTACGAAACGATCGGCGCCGGCTATACCGGATTGGCCCACGTCGCCGACGTGGCCAAGCACCTGATCCTGCCGGTGATCACGCTTGCGCTGTTCTACATGGCGAGCTACGCGCGCCTCACCCGCGCCTCGATGCTGGAGGTGCGCGGCCTCGATTTCATCAAGACCGCCAAGGCCAAGGGGCTGTCGCAGAGCCGGATCGTCACCCGCCACGTGCTGCGCAACGCCATCCTGCCGGTCATCACCGTGGCGGGCATCCAGGCCGGGCAGCTGGTCGGCGGCTCCATCCTGATCGAGACGGTGTTCGCCTGGCCCGGCATCGGCCGGCTGGCCTTCGAGGCGGTGCTGCAGCGCGACTATCAGGTGCTGCTGGGCATCTTCCTGGTCACGTCGATCATGGTGATCCTCTTCAACATCCTGACCGACATCCTCTACGGCCTCGTCGATCCGCGCATCCAGGTGTCCCAATGATGAAGTCCGATTTCTGGCGGGCCTTCGCCCGCAACAAGGGCGCGGTCCTGGGCCTCGTCATCCTGGCGGCCATCGTCGTGCTGGCGGCCTTCGCCTCCATCCTGTTCCCCAACGACCCCTGGGACATGGCGACCGCCCCCTTCCAGCCGCCGCTGTCCGCGGACGCTCTGCTCGGCTCCGACATGCTGGGCCGCGACATCGCCGCCGGCATCGCCCACGGGGCGCGGGTGTCGCTGCTGATCGGCCTGACCTCCACCGCCGCGGCTCTGGCCATCGGCGTGACGCTGGGGGCGCTGGCCGGCTTCCACGGCGGCCGGGTGGACGACGCCATCATGCGCTTCACCGAACTGTTCCAGACCATCCCCAACTTCGTGCTGGCCGTGGTGCTTGTCGCCATCTTCACCCCCAGCCTGACCACCATCGTGGCCGCCATCGCCATCGTCAGCTGGCCGCCGCTGGCCCGTCTCGCCCGCGCCGAGTTCCTCAGCCTGCGCACCCGCGAGTTCGTCCAGGCCGCCATCACCACCGGCCAGAGCAACACCACCATCATCCTGCGCCAGATCCTGCCCAACAGCCTGTCGCCGATCATCGTGTCGGCCTCGCTGATGGTGGCGACCGCGATCCTGCTGGAAAGCTCGCTGAGCTTCCTGGGCCTGGGCGATCCGAACGCCATGAGCTGGGGCTACATGATCGGCGCCGCCCGCACGGTGATCCGGCAGGCCTGGTGGATGAGCGTCTTCCCCGGCCTCGCCATCGTGCTGACGGTGCTGGCCCTGAACCTCGTCGGCGAGGGGCTGAACGATGCCCTCAACCCGAAGCTCGCCCGGTCGCGCGGGTGATCCGATGAGCCTGTCCGAACTGACCCGCATCCCGACGGAGACCGCAGCCATGACCACGCCTCTTCTCGATGTGCGCGGCCTCAGCATCGCGCTGCCGCCGGGCGCCGACCGCCCGCTGGCCGTCGACCACCTGACCTTCACCCTGAACCCCGACGAGATCCTGTGCGTGGTCGGCGAGTCCGGCTCCGGCAAGTCGATGACCGCGCACGCGATGATGGGCCTGCTGCCCGCCCCCCATGTCCGCGTCGCCGGCGGCAGCCTGCTGTTCAAGGGCAAGGACGTGCTGACCATGCCGGAGGCGGAGCAGCGCGCCCTTCGCGGCGGCCGCATCGCCATGGTGTTCCAGGAGCCGATGACGGCGCTGAACCCGCTGATGCGGGTCGGCCGCCAGATCGGCGAGAGCTTGCGCGAACACACGGACCTGTCCGCCCCGGCGCGGCGCGCCCGCGTGGTGGAACTGCTGTCCCAGGTCGGGCTGCCCAATCCGGCGGAACTGGCCGAGGCCTATCCGTTCCGCCTGTCGGGCGGCCAGCGCCAGCGCGTGATGATCGCCATGGCGCTGGCTTGCCAGCCCGACATCCTGATCGCCGACGAGCCGACCACGGCGCTGGACGTCACCACCCAGAAGCAGATCCTCGACCTGATCCGCTCGATCCAGGCCGAACGCCACATGGGCATGATGTTCATCACCCACGACTTCGGCGTGGTGGCGGAGATCGCCCACCGGGTGGCGGTGATGCGCCACGGCAAGCTGGTGGAGTACGGACCGGCGTCGGACGTGCTGAACCGGCCGCAGCATCCCTACACCCGCCAGCTGATCGCCTCCGTCCCGCACTACATCGAGCACCGCGACGACCACACCAAGGCCGGCGCCCCGCTGCTGGTCGCCGACAGGGTGCGCAAGGTCTTCAATGTCGGCGGCGGCCTGTTCAAGAAGTCCAAGCAGGTGGTGGCCGGCGACGACCTGTCGCTGACCATCCATCCCGGCGAGACAGTGGGGCTGGTGGGTGAGTCCGGGTCCGGCAAATCCACGCTCGGCCGCTCCATCGTCGGCCTCATCAAACCGGATTCGGGACGCATCCTGTTCGAAGGCACCGACCTGCTGGCGCTCGACCGCAAGGGCTTCCGGCCCTACCGCCGGGCGGTGCAGATGGTGTTCCAGGACCCCTACGCCTCGTTGAACCCGCGCCACCGCGTCGGAGACATCGTGGCCCAGGGACCCGTGGCCTTCGGCGAGAACCGGACCAAGGCGCTGGCCCGCGCGCGCGAACTGCTGGCGATGGTCGGGCTCGACGGATCGGCCGCCGACCGCTTCCCGCACGAGTTCTCCGGCGGCCAGCGCCAGCGGATCGGCATCGCCCGCGCGCTTGCCATGGAGCCGAAGCTGCTGGTGGCGGACGAGCCGGTCTCGGCGCTCGACGTCTCGGTGCAGGGGCAGGTGCTGGAACTGCTGGACGACATCCGCAAGCGGCTGAACCTCGCCATGCTGTTCATCACCCACGACCTGCGCGTGGCGGCCCAGGTCTGCGACACCATCGCGGTGATGCGGCGCGGCCGGATCGTCGAACTGGGCACTGCGCGGGAGGTGTTCACCAATCCCCGCGACGCCTACACCCGCAGCCTGCTCGACGCCATCCCCGGCAAGGCGTGGCATATCCCTGAGGATCTCCAAGTCCGGTCGGGAGCGCACTGAATGAAGGTCGCCATCATCGGGGCCGGGGCGGTCGGCGGTCTGCTGACCGCCCGGCTGGGCGCCACCGACGCCGAAGTGACGCTGGTCGCCCGGCCGAATGCGGCGTCGGCCATCCGCCGCAACGGCCTGACCATGGTGACGCCGCTGAACCGCGTCGCCCGCCTCACCCCCCGCGTCACCGACGACAGCCTGTCGCTGGGGCCGCAGGACGTGGTGTTCCTGTGCGTCAAGGCCCATGCGTTGCGTGGCACCATCGACACGCTGACCCCGCTGCTGGGGCCGGAGACCGCCATCGTACCCATGATCAACGGCATCCCCTGGTGGTATCCGCACCGCCAGCCGGAGCCGTTGGCCGACCGGCCGCTCGCCAGCGTCGATCCCGACGGGCTGTTGTGGCGCTCCATCGATCCCGACCGGGTGGTGGGGGCGACGACCTTCGTCGCGGTGGAGGGCGACGGCCCCTGCCGCTTGCGCCATGTCAGCGACCAGCGCTTCGTCTTCGGCGACGTTGCCGGCCGTGACAATCCGGCGGTGGACAGCATCGTGACGCTGTTCGGGCAGGCCGGCTTCCAGCCGGCGAAGACCGCGGATATCCGGCAGGCGATCTGGGTGAAGCTGTGGGGCAACCTCGCCTTCAACCCGTTGAGCGTGCTGACCGGATCGACGCTGGGTCGCCTGTGCAACGATCCCGGCACGCGTGAGACCGGCCGCGCCATGATGCTGGAGGCCAAGGCGGTGGCGGAAAAGCTGGGCGTGGTCTTCATCACCAGCGTGGACGAACGCATCGCCATGGCCGCCGGCGTCGGCGACTTCAAGACATCGATGCTGCAGGACTATGAGGCCGGCCGCCGGCTGGAGCTGGAGGCGATCCTGGGCTCGGTGATCGAGCTGGCGGAACGCGCCGGCGTTGAGGTGCCGATGCTGCGCGCGGTGTCGGCAATGGTCGACCTCAGGGCGCGGGAGCGGCGGGAGACGGCGGCTTAGGTGCCGCAACGCAAACCCCCTCAACCGTTGCCCCCCTCTCCAAGAAACCAACAAACACCCACCCGGAGCCACCATGCCCCTGCCCTCCAACCTGCCGATCGACGCCGACCGTTTGTGGGACAGTCTCGCCGAGATGGCGAAGATCGGCGCCACCGCGAAGGGTGGCAGCTGCCGCCTCGCCCTGTCGGACGAGGACAAGGCCGGCCGCGACCTGTTCGTGTCCTGGTGCGAGGCCGCCGGCTGCACCGTGACCGTCGACCGCATCGGCAACATCTTCGCCCGCCGCAAGGGCCGCGACGACAGCCTGGCCCCGGTGGTGATGGGCAGCCATCTCGACACCCAGCCGACCGGCGGACGTTTCGACGGGGTGTTCGGCGTGCTGGCGGCGTTGGAGGTGGTGTGCTCGCTGAATGACCGCGGGGTGGAAACGCTGCACCCGGTCGAGGTCGCGGTTTGGACCAACGAGGAGGGCTCGCGCTTCTCGCCGCCGATGATGGGATCGGGCGTCGTCACCGGCGTCTTCACGCTGGAGGAGATCCTCGACAAGGTGGCGCAGGACGGCGCGCGGCTCGGCGACGAACTGGTCCGCACCGGCTATGCCGGCGAGGCGCCGGTCGATCACCCGATGCACGCCTATCTGGAGGCCCACATCGAACAGGGGCCGGTGCTGGAGGTCGAGGGAAAGGAGATCGGCGTCGTCACCGGCGCGCAGGGCCAACGCTGGTACGAGGTGACGGTGACGGGGGTCGAGGTGCATGCCGGCCCGACGCCGATGCGCCTGCGCCGCGACGCGCTGGTCGCCGCATCGGCCATGGTGCAGGCGGTGCAGCGGGTCGGGCTGGAGACGGCCGGCGATCCTTGTGCCACCGTGGGCATCCTCGACGTCCACCCGCATTCGCGCAACGTCATTCCCGGCCGGGTCTTCTTCACCGTCGACCTGCGCCATCCGAATGCCGACACGCTGGCCGACATGGACCGCCGGTTCCGCGCCGCCGTCGCCGAGATCGCCGAGCAGCAGGGGGTGAGCGCCGAGATCGCCGATTTCTGGCACTTCCCGCCGACGCCCTTCGCCAAGCCGCTGGTCGACCGGGTGCGCGAAGCGGCGAGCGGCTTCGGCTTCAGCCACCGCGACATCGTGTCGGGCGCCGGCCATGACGCGGTGTATGTGGCAGGCAAGGTGCCGACGGCGATGATCTTCATCCCCTGCGAGGACGGCATCAGCCACAACGAGGTCGAGAACATCTCCCCCGCCGACGGCGCGCGCGGTGCCGCCGTGCTGTTCGAAACGCTGGTCGCCACGGCCGGACGGCCCTGAGCGCATAAGCCCCCGGAGTCCCTCCCATGAAGTTCGTCCATCACCCCGACGCCGCCCTGCATCGCCCCGCCACCTACTTCAACAAGGGCCTGCTGCGCGCCCTGCCGGAGAAGCCGGAGCGGGTCGGCGCGCTGGCCTCGCTGATCGAGAAGCGCGGAGAGCAGCTGATCCGTCCCGACGACTACGGCTCCGCCCCGCGCGCCGCGGTGCACACGCCGGCCTATCTCGCCTTCCTCGAGACCGCCCATGCGCGTTGGGTGGCCAAGGGCGACATGGGCGACGTGGTGCTGCCCAACGTCCATCGGATGCAGGCCGCCCCCAACTATCCCACCTGCATCGTCGGGCAGGCAGGCTGGCACATGTTCGACACCGCCTGCCCCATCGGCGCGGAGACCTGGACCGCCACCTGCGCCGCGACGAACGCCGCCATCCATGCGGCGCGGCTGGTCGCCACCGGGGCGGACCGCTCGGCCTACGCACTGTGCCGGCCGCCGGGGCATCATGCCACCCGCGATATGGCTGGCGGCTTCTGCTACCTGAACCACGTCGCGGTCGCGGCGGAGTCGGTGCTGCCGATCCTGCGCGCCCAGGGCCGGGCGGCGCGGGTGGCGATCATCGACGTGGACGTCCATCACGGCAACGGCACGCAGGACATCTTCTACGAGCGCGACGACGTCTTCTTCGTCTCGGTCCATGCCGACCCGGCGGAGTTCTATCCGCACATGGCCGGCTTCGCGCAAGAGCGCGGGACCGGCCGCGGCGAGGGCTACAACCTCAATCTTCCCCTGCCCATCGGCAGCGACGAGGCGACCGTGCTGGCGACCATCGGCAAGGGGCTGGAGGCGATCCGCCGCTTCGGGCCGGACATGCTGTTCGTCTCGCTGGGCTTCGACACCTTCATCGACGATCCGTTGGCCGCCTTCGGCGTCACCACGCCGGGCTTCGCCCGCATGGGCGCGCTGATCGCCGCCGCGGACATGCCCACCGTGCTTGTGCAGGAGGGCGGATACGCCATCGACGCGCTGTCGGCCAACCTGTCGAGCTTCCTTGACGGATTCGAGGGCAAGGCCGCGGCATGACCGCCATCGCCGCCAGCGGCGCCGGCCGCGATCCGGTCAAGTATCTGCTGATCGTCACCATCAGCCTGTTCTGGGGCCTGAACTGGCCGGCGGTGAAGACGATCCTGACGCAGATGCCGATCTTCAGCCTGCGCGCCATCGGCTT
The DNA here is from genome assembly GCA_046570145.1 of Alphaproteobacteria bacterium. Lineage (GTDB taxonomy): Bacteria > Pseudomonadota > Alphaproteobacteria > Azospirillales > Azospirillaceae > Azospirillum. Next base: position 21,757 of record JBKHVJ010000275.1, on the reverse strand, counting down.
CACCGCCGGGGCGGTGCTGCTGCTGGGGGCGGCGCGGCTGGCCGGGCACCGGCTGCGGGTGGAGCGGGCGGAATGGCCGGCGCTGGCGGCGGCGGGGCTGTGCAACGTGCTGGTCTTCAACCTGTGCACGGCGCTGGGCCAGAGCCTGATGGCGACCTCGCAGGCGGCGATCATCGCCTTCACCATGCCGGTGTGGGCGACGCTGCTGGCGATCCCGCTGCTGGGCGAGCGGCCGGGCCTGCGCCAGATCGTCGGGCTGGCCTGCGGGCTGGCAGGGCTGATGGTGCTGCTGGGGCCGGAGGCGCTGACGGCGCCGCCGGCGCAGCTGGCCGGGCCGGCAGTGATGCTGGTGTCGGCGGTGGCCTGGGCGCTGGGCACCATCGTGATGAAGCGGCGGGTCTGGCGCAGCCACCCGATGGTCATCACCGGCTGGCAGTATGTGCTGTGCGCCCCGCCGATGATCCTGCTGGCGGCGACGGAGGCGAGGCCGGCCCTGGCCGAGATCCACCCGGCGGTGTGGGCCGGCTTCGCCTGGCACATCGTCTGCTCGCTCTGCGCGGCGCAGGCGCTGTGGTACGTCACCGTCCGCCGCCTGACGGTGGGCGAGGCGGCGGTCAGCACCCTGCTGATCCCGGTGGTCGGGGTCGGCGGCGCGGTGCTGCTGCTGGGCGAGCCGGTGACGCTGCGGCTGGCGGCGGCGCTGGCGCTGATCCTCGCCGCCGTCGCCTGCGTGCTGGCGGTCCGGCCCGCCCGGCGCTGAGCCCCTTACTCCTCGGTGAGGCGGCGGCAGCGCCGCTTCATCATCGCCAGCGCCTCGTCGGCGCGGGCGCCGGTGAGGTCGAAGCTCCGCTCGTCGAGCAGCACGCCGTCGGAGTTGTAGGCGCGCACCAGCAGCCCTTCCGGCGTCTGGCCGACCGACAGGTCGAGGACGCCGTCCCCGGTCTCGTTGCCGGCGATGTCGAGGAAGTCGTTGACCTCGTCGAAGTTGGTGTCGAGATCGTCCGGCCAGACGCCCTCGGCGGTGAAGTCCAGCAGGTCGTTCAGCCCGCCGACCGGCTCGCAGCGCTTCACCCGCGGATCGGCGGCGGCGACCGCCTCGGTGAAGGCGGCCATCGACTGGCGGATGCGCTCCTGCTCGATCGGGTCGATCTCCAGCTCCTGGCCGTCGTCGGCGAAGCCGAGCTTCAACGGATCGGGCATGCCCTCCCCTTCCAGCTCCGCGTCCTCCTCGATCACCAGCCCGACGACGCCGACCAGCCGGGTGCCGGTGTCGTCGGCGGGGGCCAGCAGATCCTGCGTGCGGGCGAAGGTCTCCGCCTCCTCCGGCGAGGAGATCAGGCGGCGCAGCAGGCTGCGGCGGTCGGCGGCATCCAGGTAGGACAGCGGCTCCGGATCCAGCCACAGCGGCAGCAGCCGCATGTCGGCGGCCTTTTCCAGCAGCCCGGCGGAATCGAGCGCCTCCTCGATCACGCCCACCGGCGGCGGCGCGTCCAGCGGCCCGTCCACCTCCAGCACCAGCCAGAACAGGGTGGACAGCGTCGGGTCGCCCTGCTCGTCGGTGCCCTGCGCCGTTTCCGAGAAGGCTTCGACCTCGTCCATGAAGTCGTAGCCCTCCTCCTCGCGCAGCTTGCCCACGGCCGCCTCGATCACGCCCTGGCGGTTGCCGTCCAGCACCTCGTCCAGCAGGGCGCCGAAGCGCTCGTCGTTGTTGCGCCACAGCCGGACCAGCCGGTCGGCCGGGGTCCCGCTGAACTGACCGCCCTTGCCGTTGACCCCGTCCTTTTTCGCCATGATGCGCCCGTTCCTTTCTGAATCGCTCGTCCGGTCGGCGAGACCATAGGAGCGGCGCGCCATCCTGTCGACCGCGATATGGTGACGGACCATCCGCCGGAAGGTGGTGCCGCCCGACGGCCGGTGCAGCGACGATTGGCCCCTTCCACCCGGACGGGAAAGGGGTAGGATCCGATCATCCATCTTTCGGGTGATCCGCCATGGCCGAACGACCGGTTTTTCCCAGAGACTTCCTGTGGGGTGCCTCCACCTCCGCCTACCAGATCGAGGGCGGGGCCGAGGCCGACGGGCGGGCGCCCAGCATCTGGGACAGCTTCTGCAAGCTGAAGGGCCGGGTCGACAATGGCGAGAGCGGCGACGTCGCCTGCGACCATTACCACCGGATGCCGGAGGATGTGGAGCTGATGGCGGCGCTGGGGCTGCAGGCCTACCGCTTCTCCGTCTCCTGGCCGCGGGTGCTGCCGCGCGGGCGCGGCGCGCCGAACGAGAAGGGGCTGGATTTCTACGACCGGCTGATCGACCGGCTGCTGGAAAGGAACATCGAGCCCTGGCTGTGCCTGTATCACTGGGACCTGCCGCAGGCGTTGCAGGACATGGGCGGCTGGACCACCCGCGACGGCGCCGGCTGGTTCGCCGATTACGCCGCACTCTGCGCCCGGCGCTATGGCGACCGGGTGAAGCGCTGGGCCACCTTCAACGAATTCTCGGTCTTCACCCTGTTCGGCTGGGCCTTCGGCTGGGGGGCGCCGAGCATCGCCGACCGCGCCAGCCACCTGAAGACGATCCACCACGTCAACCTCGCCCATGGCGCCGGGGTGGACGTGCTGCGCGCCCTGGTGCCGAATGCCTCCATCGGCGCGGTGCACAGCGTCCAGCCGATGCGGCCCGAGACCGACCGCCCGGAGGATGTCGAGGCCGCCGCCCTGTTCGACGAGCATTGGAACCGCGCCTTCCCCGACGCCCAGCTGCGGGCCCACTATCCGCGCCGCATCGCCGAGGCCATCGAGCCCTATGTGCAGCCCGGCGACATGGCGCGCATCGCCCGGCCGCTGGACTGGTTCGGGCTGAACCATTACGCCCCGGTCTATGGCCGCAAGGACGACAGCCTGATCTGGGGCTTCGGCTTCGGATCGCCCCCGGCGGGGATGAAGCGGACGGCCATCGACTGGCCCTATGACCCCGGCTGTTTCCGCGACACGCTGATCGACCTGACCCGCCGCTACCGCCTGCCGATCTACGTGACGGAGAACGGATACGGCACCAAGGCGGCGGAGGCGCCCGACGCCGAGGGGCGCGTGGTGGATGCCGAGCGGCTGGCCTACCTCCAGGCCTACATCGCCGCGATGGCGGAGGCGAAGGCGCGGGGGGCCGACGTGCGGGGATATTTCGTCTGGTCGCTGCTGGACAATTTCGAATGGGGCGGCGGGTACGGCACGCGGTTCGGCATCGTCCATGTCGATTTCACGACGCAAGCGCGGACCCCGAAGGAGTCGGCGCGCTGGTATTCGGAGCTGATCCGAGGCGGCTGACGCGGCGCCGGCCACCCGCCTTGGCCGGCGGGGCGGCGGCGGATGGAACAGTGTGGAACGGATTTCGCGCGCTGTTCCATCCGTCCACCGGCGCCGGGGCGGGATCGGGGAGCGCAGCGGCGACCTGCTCCACGGGCCGCGGGCGGGGGCGGTCGCCCCCGGGGCCGGCGGGCGTCGGGGGCGGAGCGGCCGGTTCGGGCTGCGGCGGCGAAGAGGGCTGCGGGGACGGCTGAGAGGGCGGCTGCGGCGACGATTGCGGAGGCGATTGCGGGGCCGGGGTTGCCGCCGTTTCCGGAGACGGGGCGGGCCGGTCGGGTTGGTAGGCGCGCGCCGCCGGTCTGGCCGGGGCGTCGAGACCGGCGAACAGGCCGAGCCGTTCGGCCAGCCAGCGCACCGTCTTCGGATCGCCCATCGACACCAGCCGTTCGATCTGTTCCGCCACCAGGATGCGGAGCGAGGGCAGGCGCAGGTCCGCCTCCCGGTTCAACGCCTGCCGTTCCCACCAGACGCGATGGCGGAAATCCCGCGATCCGTAATAGGTCCGCCACAGGGTGGTGCGGCTGCATCCCATGGCGCGGGCGACGTAGAGGAAGGAACAGCCGCGCGCCAGCATGCCGGCGGCCATGATCCACTGCTCCTCGTGGAACTGCGATCCGGGAACCAGCGAGCCGCCGGCGGGGACCGGCGGCTCCTCCGCCCAGCAGGGGAAATGGTCGTCGGCGAGGGTGCGGCTGTCGAGCGGCATGGCGGGGCTCCGCTGGTGGATCGGACCAGCGGGGAAGGATATAGGAATTTTTTCTGCTTGGGGATTTTTTGCCCAAAGAGTGGGATTTAGAGGTATTTGCTGATGGAGACTAAACACCCAAGATCCGCAACGCGCCACAAGCCAAGATCGATCTCTCGCAGTACAAAGTCCGAAATGTACCTTAAAGCAGACGGGCAGGCTTGCGCGTGCAAAATCGCGAAAGCGGTAGCCCGTCTGCAAAGATTTTTAATTTAATACACTGCCCTCCGACACCCAAAATCCGGTGCGCGTTCATACGATTGGGTAACTTGCCTCCATGATCCGGTATTGCGTCCTCAGATCAAGAACATATGAGGCGAAAACGAGACGCCGATAGCCCATTGCAAATTCCCTGTTGGCGGGCTCGAGTGCATATAGCTGCTTGGTGGCTAGAGAGTCGCCCTCAAGGTAGGTTACGAGGTCGCTCGCATGGAACTCGGAGCCGGCCCAGATCGATCGGCTATGCTCCTCGCCGACCACCCTACCGAGAGTTAATATATTGATGAGTTCATGCGCTTGGCGCACTGGATGCCCATTGAGCGTGGCTCCATGGAATACCCGGTTGGCGATGATGATCCCAGTGTGGACATTAGAAGTCCCCTCCACCGCCCAACCCAGCTTCTTGAGCAATTCGTTCTGGTGGACCGGTTCCGAAAAAGTCCGGCGCCGCTTGTCAAGCTGGTCGCGGCCGATCTTAAGATGATCGTAGCTGTTGCGCATCTCGTGCGGCGAGCAGGGATGGTATGCGTTCTTGCACTCAAAGAAAAACAGGTGGCCGTCGCGCCAAGCGACAATGTCGAGTTCGAAATCTTGGCCATCCGCTCGCAACTTGAACCCCGCCTCAACCTTAAAATCGGCTAGTCTGAGTGCCTCGATTACCTCCTTCAACATTAGGTCGACTGGGCCAAGCACGGTCGACCGTAAGCCGTTGGCAACAACCGTGTTTCGAGCAAGGTTCGAAGCCGCTAGTAGATGGGGGGCGACGACATAGTAGCTGCCAAGATCGACCAGGGGGCGATACTGCAAGTCGATATGTCTGGTGCTAATCGTCATCTTCAGCAAGTCGATGAGCGAGCGCACCTTGACCTCACTCTTGAAGATTAGCATCATCTGCATGAACAGGTTATCGTGTGAGATCACGAACACGGTTGAAGTGAATGTGAGGAACGTGCGTTCGACTTCGTCCTCGACCTGTTTCAGCTTCCTCTGATACACGCAACTCAGGAAGGTAAAATAGCGCTGCAACTTAAAGATATCAATCGTCGTGACATGCTCGTTCACATAGACGATCTGCTCGCTGATCGTCCCAAAACTGTTGACGTCTAGGAACAGGAGGCGCTCAAGCTCGTCCCGAAGCATGTAATCCATGGAGAAAAGCGAAAATACTTCAGGCGCCGTTGGAAGCATTAGCCGATAGCGTCTAACCGGCTGCTCAACGAGTTCGATCAGGGCTTCGAATGTCTCGTTCTCGAAACCTTTTTCGATGATGTCACCTACAGATATCGGAATTTCTGATTGGTCGGATTTATGGAAATCACGCATGCGGATGGCTACTTGGTTTTCATTCTGGATGTAGCCGAGTCTGACGGAACGCTCGATTTCGGGATCGATCGAATCAATGGTGATGGTCTCTCCACTAATCGTCGCCTTATAGGGCAGGCCATCAATAAGTATCTCTGCATCATTGAATTTGGTAAGGCGCACCGCCATGAGCAATAGACGCTCATAGACTGCCTCGCCTTTTATTGCGGCAACATCGACATCATTGCAGCATTCATCAGTAATTGCAAATAGCGAGGAATAGATAGAGAAAATTAAAGATGCTCCCTCAGCATATTCTTCTTTTGTATAATGACGAAGTAGCATGGAAGATTGCGAGCGGTCGTCAATTCCTCCGCTGTAGAACTGGTTGTTGAGTATAACAAGTAAGGTCTTGAGAACGCGGTCGCGCCGACTCCTGAGGATTTTAACGATTTCGTCGTAGAGTGCGCGCGCGTCAGTTGCCAATTTGCTGAGCGCGATCACTGACTCAAGATACCGGATCCGCTCAGACGACGCATTCATCAGTGGGCGGATCTGGAGCGCGGCTTTGGCAACAGTGCCAATCAGACTGCCCCGGTAGCCGTACCGCGAAGCACGTAGCACACCCTCGCGCCGCAACCGTGGAAGAACATAGGAAGCATCGATGAACAGCAACACAAGCAGTGTCGCGGTCGCTTCCCGCGAGCGCTTTGCTTCGATGTGACCACCAAGTGTCTTGATCCTCGCCTTAATTTCGTTACCGAGGGCCTTCGACATGATGGGACGCTGGGCTTGCTCCAAAAATGCGATCATGGCCGCTTGGTTATGCAGAGAGAGCAGGGCCTTGATGAGATATTCAACCTCTGAGTACTTCGCGCTGGCCCGCTCACCTAAGATATCCGATTTCATATGGCTTTGCTTTCTTTACGGGAGTCTAACAGCGGTGATATATGCAGAAGTTACACCATTTTTGAGTATATTGCAACTTTACAACGAATGAAACGTAAGAATTAAAAGCCACCTCTTGCGAAAGCCATGATCTGGCTCCCTTTTGCGCCTCTTAAGCTTCCGTCCAAAGCTTGCCTCCCAAACAGCTGGGCATTCTCCACAAAACCCGCAAAAGTTTCGCTCCCAACCCCAACAATCCGCAACAGGATTTTCCGAACGCCCCCGTTCCGCGCCCAACCCGCAAAATCATTTGCCTGCAAAGGGCGCACACTCGTTCCAACGAAGGATAATCGAGGGAACGAGACATGGACGGCATGCCGACGGGCCTACGGGCGGAGCGCGATCCCGGCCAAACCCCTGACCGGATCGACCGCAGCTATCGCCTGGACGACCGCTACAGCCGCGCCGGGGGACAGGTCTATCTGTCGGGGACGCAGGCGCTGGTCCGGCTGCTGCTGCTCCAGGCGGAGAGCGACCGGCGGGCCGGGCTGAACACGGCGGGATTCGTCAGCGGCTATCGCGGGTCGCCGCTGGGCGGGCTGGATCAGGCGCTGTGGCAGGCGCGCTCGCATCTGGACGCCCATGCCATCCGCTTCGTCCCCGGCGTCAACGAGGATCTGGGCGCCACCGCCGTCATGGGGACCCAGCAGGTCGAATCCTCGGGCGAAGGCACCGTCGATGGCGTGTTCGGCATGTGGTACGGCAAGGGGCCGGGGGTGGACCGCTCCGGCGACGTGCTGAAACATGCCAACGCCTATGGCAGCTCGCCGCGCGGCGGGGTGCTGGCGGTGGCCGGGGACGACCATGGCTGCGTGTCGTCCAGCATGCCGCACCAGAGCGACCTCGCCATGATCGCATGGTCGATGCCGGTGCTGAACCCGGCGGGCATCCGCGACTATCTGGACTTCGGGCTGTACGGCTATGCCCTGTCGCGTTTCTCCGGCGCCTGGGTCGGGTTCAAGGCGATCTCGGAATCGGTGGAAAGCTCGGGCACGGTGCGGATTCCGGCGCTGGAGGGCGGCTTCCTGCCGGTGGAGTTCGATCCGCCGCCGGGGGGGCTGCATTACCGCTGGCCCGACCTGCCCAGCCTCGCCATCGAGGAACGGTTGGCCGCCAAGGTCGCGGCGGTGAAGGCCTTCGCCCGCGTCAACCGCATCGACCGGACGGTGCTGGGCGGCAACTCCGGCCGGGGCGGCTGGCTGCGCATCGTCACCACCGGCAAGGCGCATCTCGATTTGATGGAGGCGCTGCGGCTGCTCGGCATCGGGCCGGCGGAGGCGGAGCGGATCGGGCTGTCGGTCCACAAGATCGGGCTGTCCTGGCCGCTGGAGCCGGACTTCGCGCTCGCCGCCGCCCGCGGTGCCGACGAGGTGCTGGTGGTGGAGGAGAAGGCGCCGGTCGTCGAGGGGCAGCTGAAGGACCTGCTGTTCCACCTGCCGGCCGGGGAGAGGCCGCGCGCCGTGGTCGGCAAGATCGACGAGTTCGGCGCCCCGCTGCTGCCCGCCACCGGGGAGCTGCGGCCCTGGATCGTCGCCAAGGCGCTGGTGGAGCGCATCCGCCACCGCTTTCCGGAGCGGGACTTTTCGGCGCGGCTGGCGGAGCTGCTGCCGGGGGAGGCGCCGGCCGCCCCTGCCCTGCCTCGGACGCCCTATTTCTGCTCCGGCTGTCCGCACAACAGCTCGACCAAGGTGCCCGACGGCAGCAAGGCGATGGCCGGCATCGGCTGCCACTTCATGGCGTCGTGGATGGACCGCGACACGGTGGGGCTGAGCCAGATGGGCGGCGAGGGCGTCAGCTGGATCGGGCAGGCGCCGTTCAGCAAGCGGCCGCACATCTTCCAGAATCTGGGCGAGGGCACCTATTTCCATTCCGGCCTGCTGGCGATCCGGCAGGCGGTGGCCGCCAAGATCAACATCACCTACAAGATCCTGTTCAACGACGCCGTCGCCATGACCGGCGGCCAGCCGGTGGTCGGCCCGATCTCCGTCGACGCCATCACCCGCCAGCTGGCGGCGGAGGGCATCACCCGCATCGCCGTGGTCAGCGACGCGCCGGAGAAATACGACAGCCGCTCTGGGCTGGCGCCCTTCACCACGGTGCATCATCGCGAGGAACTGGACGCCGTGCAGCGCGAGATGCGCGAGATTCCCGGCGTCACGGCAATCGTCTATGAGCAGACCTGCGCCGCGGAGAAGCGGCGGCGGCGCAAGCGCGGCACCATGGCCGACCCGGCGCGGCGGATGGTCATCAACGATCTGGTCTGCGAAGGCTGCGGCGATTGCGGCAAGAAGTCGAACTGCCTGTCGGTGCAGCCGAAACAGACCGAATTCGGGGTGAAGCGGCAGATCGACCAGTCCAGCTGCAACAAGGATTATTCCTGCGCCGACGGCTTCTGCCCCAGCTTCGTTTCGGTGGTGGGCGGCAATTTGCGCAAGCCGGACCCGGACCGGGTCGCCGCGCGCTTCGCCGACGATCTGGCGGCGCTGCCGCTGCCGCGCTATGGCGCCGTCGAGGATTTGGCGGAGATCCTGATCGTCGGGGTCGGCGGAACCGGCGTCGTCACCATCGGCGCGGTGCTGGCGATGGCCGCGCATCTGGAGGGCAAGGCGTCGTCGGTGCTGGACTTCATGGGCTTCGCGCAGAAGGGCGGTGCGGTCTACAGCTATCTGCGGGTGGCGGGGGATGCGGGGCTGCTCCATCAGGCGCGGATCGACCCGAAGCGGGCGCAGCTGGTGCTGGCCTGCGACACGGTGGTTGCGGCCTCGCCCGATGCGCTGAAGACGGTGCGGCTGGGACGGACGCGGGTGGTGGCCAACGCCCATGTGGCGCCGACCGGGGCCTTCACCCGCGACGGCGCCAAGCTGCCGGATGCGGGGGCGCTGCTGCGGAGCCTGCGCCGGGCGGCGGGAGCCGAGCAGGTCGAGGTGGTGGACGCCAACCGGGTGGTCACCGCGCTGTTCGGCGACAGCATCCTCGCCAACGTCTTCCTGATGGGCGTCGCCTTCCAGAAGGGGCTGCTGCCGGTCGGGCTGGAGGCGCTGACCCGCGCGATCGAGCTGAACGGCACCGGCGTCGCCGCCAACCTGCGCGCCTTCGCCTTCGGCCGCCTCGCCGCGCACCGGCCGGAGGTTCTGGCCGGGCTGGGGGCGGAGGAGGAGGCACCGGCCGGCGATCTCGCCAGCATCGTGGAGCGCCGCGCGGCGTTCCTGGCGGAGTATCAGGACCGTGCCTATGCGGGGCGCTACCGCGCGCTGGTGGAGCGGGCGCGGCAGGCGGAGGACCGCGTGGCGCCGGGGTCGACCGCACTGGCCGAAGCGGTGGCACGCAGCGCCTTCAAGCTGATGGCCTATAAGGACGAGTATGAGGTCGCCCGGCTGCACAGCGACCCGGCCTTCCGCAAAAGCCTGGACGAGCGGTTCGAGGGGGATTGGAAGCCGGTCTTCCACCTCGCCCCTCCCCTGCTGTCGCGCGAGACCAACGGCTATGGCGAGCCGCGCAAGATGGCGCTGGGCGCCTGGATCCTGCCGGTGTTCCGCGGACTGGCGGCGATGAAACGGCTGCGCAGCACGGCGCTCGACCCGTTCGGCCACACGGCGGAGCGCAGGATGGAGCGCGCGCTGATCGCCCGCTATGAGGCGACGGTGGCGGAGATCGCGGACCGGCTGTCGGCCGACCGGCTCGCCACCGCGGTGGAGTTGGCCGCGCTGCCCCAGGAGATCCGCGGTTTCGGGCCGGTCAAGCAGCGGGCATGGGAGGCCGTGGAGCCGCGCTGGCGGTCGCTGGAGGAGCGGCTGCGGCAGGGCCAAGCGCGGGCGGCGTGATCCTCTCCTACAGGCCGCCCAGGTCGTGGGCCTCCAACACCGTTTCCGGCAGCGTCAGCGTCATCGCCTCGAACGGGGCCAGCAGGGCGCGGATGTTGGAGCCGACGCCGCAGACCCGGTAGTCCAGGCGGATCGCCTCGATCCGCTCCGGCAATATGCGCTTGCGGTCGCTGATCAGCTGCCAGGCGAGGACGCAGCTGTTCTCGCCGTCCTGGGCGGTGACGTAGTCGTAATCGCCGTAGCGGTTGCGGCGGGCGCCGTCGGCGACCTTGACGCGCATCTCCGGGAACTCGCGCTTGGTCGCCTCGGTCAGCGTCTCCATGGAGTAGAGCGGGACCGGGAAAACGCGGGGCGGCTGGACCAGGGCGCCGAACAGGCTGTCGGGCAGGGTCTGCACATCCACCGTCAGGCGGTTCTCGCCGGGCAGCACCGTGGGATTGCCCAGCGCCACGATGTAGCTCTTGTAGACGGCGCCGGTGTCGCGCATGCGGGCGGCGACGATGGGGAAGTCGCGGCTGTCCGGCAGCGTCACCGGCAGAGCGGCGGGCTGGATGCGGCGCCAGGGGGTGGGCGCCTGGGTCAGGTTGTCGCGCACCCAGCCGGCGCAGCCCGAGGTCAGCAGGGCGGCGGCGGCCAGCGTCGCCAGCAGGAGGGTACGGGCCATCGGGGTCTTTGGCGCGGTCGTGGGCGGAGTCTCGGGCATCGGGGCTCCCTTACCAGTCATGGTAAATCGTCTTCCAGGTGATGGTGACGCCTTCGCGCGATTCCTCGGTGCTCAGCCGGTCGTCGATGGCCTTGAACTGGTCATAGGCCTCGTCGTAGCGCATCAGGTTGTAGAGCGCCCAGCCGCGCAGGATACCGAGGTTGCGCGGCTCCGGCTCCAGCTCCCTGCGGGCGTCGAGCAGGCGCAGCACGTCGTTGTAGCGCTTGTCCTCCAGCGCCCGGTTCGCCTCCGTCGCCATCAGCGAGGCGCGGATTTCCGCCTTCTGCGCCGCCGTCATGTTGGCGCGCGGCAGGTCGCGGGTCAGGCCGGCGACATCGCCGGTGGCCAGACGGGCGATGGCCTGCCCATAGACGTTCTCCTGCGCCGCGGTCGCCGTCTGCGGCACCCCGCCGGCCGACGGGGTGCGGGTGGAAGCCGGTCCGCCAGCCGACGCACCGCCCTTGGCGGGCTCGCGCGCGGCCAGCACCTGCGCCTCGGCGAAGGCGGCTTCGGCCTCCGACGGGCGCTTCAGTTCCAGCAGGCACCAGCCGCGTTGCTGCAGCAGGGCGGCGGTCGGGCCGCCTTTGGCGATGGAGGCGCGGATGACGGCGAGGCAGGCGGCATAGTCCTGGCGGGCCAGCGCCCGGTCGAGCTCGCTCGGCCCCTGCGGACCGCCGCGCCCGCCGCCGGCGGGCCCGCGCGGCGGGTCCACCGCCTTCAATGCCTGATCGATGCGGTTCGACCTGCCCTTCCACGGCGCGGCGGCGGCGCGGGCCTGCGCCTTCTCGCCCAAACCGTTGTAGGCCAGCACCAGCCCTTCCGCCGCCCGGTCGGACGGCGTCCAGCCGTTGGCCTGGGAGAACCAGCTCTGCGCCTCCGCGAAGTTCTTCTGCTTCTGGAAGTACCAGCCGAGCGCGATGGCGCCGTCGGCGTCCTGCTTGTCGCGGACGATGCCCTGAACGCGCGACAGGTCGGCGTCGGACAGGGCGCCGGCCTTGGCATTTCCGAGACGCTCCAGCAGGCGGCCGGTTTCGAGTTCGGCTTCGGCGGCGCGGACGGTGGAGTAATCCTCCCCCGTCGCCGGGTTGGCGGTGGCGCCCAGCGCCGTCAGCTCGCGCAGCCGGTCGGGGCTGAGGTAACGCGACGCCTTGAAGATGGTGTCGCGCCGCTCCTTGGCCTTGGGGCAGCTGGTGACGATGGTCTTGTAGGTCTCGAAGGCGCGGTCGGCCTGCTTCAGCTCGGCATAGGCCTCGGCGAGGCGCCACGCATTGTCCAGCCGGTTGCAGGCCACCGCCTCCGGGCTGGCGGCGGCGGCATCCACCACCTCCTGCCAGCGCTTGGTATCGCTGGCCGAGCGGATGCGCCCGGCGCTCTCGGCGAGGTCGAGTTCCTGCAGCAGCTTGTCCGACGGCTGCCAGGAGGGCGACTTGCGCCGCTGTTCGGCGATGGCGGCGCGCGCCTCCGCCACCTTGCCGGCGGACAGCAGGGTCCAGAACGGGCTTTCATCGACGCCGGGAGTGGCGGGCTGCGGCGCGAACAGGTCCTTGGGCGGCTCCCAGCTCGGATCGAGGGCGCGCAGGCGGGCGATCTCCGCCTCCAGCCGCTCGCCGTCGCCGATGCGGGCGTAATAGCGCAGCGCCGTCTCGTCCACCTTGCCGGCGGCGGGAGCGGAGCCGCTGCCGGGAGCCGGCGCCACCTCCACCTTCACGCCGGGGGCGAGCGCGCGGCCGCCGCCGTGCGACTGCGCCCAGGCATCGCTCCCGCCGCCGAGCGCGGCGATGCCGGCAAGAAGAAGGGTCGGAAGAAGGACAGGACGGGTCACGGGTCGATCCCCAGGCTCTGGGCCGCCAGCGCGGAGAGGTGGAACAGGGTGGTGGAGTAATAGTCTTCGTCCGGCGCCAGCGGCGGCACGGTCACCATGTCACCGGCTCCCGCCCCAGCGCCGGCAAGCCGGCAGGCCAGCCGGTAGACCGCGAGCATCCCGACGGAGGCCGCCACCTGCGTGGTGGTGCCGCCCGGCAGCGAGACGGTGGCGGGGACCGTCGATCCGCCGAACTTCGCCACCAGATCGGCATAGGGCCGGAAATAATAGGGATCGCGGTAGCCGTCCCACGCCAGATAGAGCGGAACGCGCACGGCGTCGTAGCCATACTGCTTCTTGAAGCCCTCGGCGACGGTGACGGTGCCGGCGGCATCCAGCGCCATCCAGTCCGGCGGCAGCTGGAACCCGCCGAAGCGCGCCTTCGACAGCAGGACCAGACCGGAGTCGGTCACCTTGCCCCAGCGCTCCCCGCCGGCCATGGCGGCGAAGGCGCGGATGGCCGGGAAGATCCAATAGCTGGGATTGAGGACCAGCGTGTCGCCCTTGCGGAAGCCGTCACGCCCCGGCAGCAGGATTGTCAGCCCGGCATGCTCCACCAGCAGCCCCGCCTCCAGCGCCTTGACGATCGCACCGGCGGCGGTGCGGTAGGCATCCGTCTTCCACAGCTCGGCGGCGCGCAGCAGGGCCCAGGCGATCAGCATGTCGCCGTCCGACGCGTTGTTGCGGTCGGTGACGCCGCCGTCGGGAGTCCAGCGCCACGCCACCAGCCCGTCGCCGCGCACCATCAGCGTGCGCTGGGTCCAGCCCCACATCCGGTCGAAGGCGGCGCGGTCGCCGGCCGCCACGGCCAGCAGCATGCCGTAGCCCTGCCCTTCGGAATGGCTGACGCCCTTGTTGCCGGTGTCGACGATCCGCCCGTCCGGCTGCAGGAAGCGGTCGGCGTAGCGCCGCCATGCCGCCGCGTCGAAGGGGGCGGCAAAGGCGCCGGCCGGCAGCGCCGCAGCCAGCCCCGCCGTCAATCCCAGGGATGCCGTTCCGATCAGCACGTCACGCCGCGATGGGGTCATGGCCCGCTCCGTTCCCGATGTCCATGCTTCAGCAGAAGACGCATGCTGATCGTCAGCACCACAGCCGTCCCCAGCAGCAGGGCGAACAGAAGCTCGATCCGCTGCGACAGGTTGCGGGCCAGGATCAGGATCAGGTTGCCGATGTCAAAGGGGTTGAGAATGATCTGATAGGGATGCGACGCCTCCAGCGTGGTGACGGCCGGCGCCGCACTGCTCCACAGCGCCCCGCCGCCGCGCAGCTTGTCCCACAGGCCGGCCTCCCCCAGGCTGCGCATGGCGCGGTCGATGGAGCGGGGATCGGACGCCGTCAGCAGCGTCCAGGTCAGCGGATCGGCACCGGGCGCCCGGTACTGCAGAAGCGCCGCCTCCGGCAGCTGGTCGGCATTCTCGGTCAGGGCGACGACGTCGACCGGCGCATTCTCCACCGTCCAATGGTTGATGTAGCGGGCCGCCGCGGCCATGACGCGCCGCGCCCAGTCGGGAACCCAGCCACCGGAGGCGGACGAGGCGTCCTTGGCCTCGCCGGCCATCCGCTGCCAACGGTTCTGGGCGCCGCCATCGGCGGCCTGCGCCGTCCCGGCGATGCCGAAGGACGACGGCACGGCACCGGGCCGGGCCACACCCGGACGGACGGCACTGCCGGACCAGCCGAGCCGCAGCCGGTCGACCAGGGCGCGGCGGTCGGCCGCCGCCATCGGCTCTCCCCGGGCACTGGCCTGGGCGATCAGGGCCCCGGCCTCCAGCAGGCCGGCGAGACGGTCGGCGGGTAGGGGGGCCGAGGCGAAGACGGCCTGCGGCAGGGCGGCGACCGGGCCGACGATCAGCGCGTTGTCGTCCGGCGCACCGTCCCAGCCGGTGTAGGGCACCACCGCCATCAGGTCGCCCGCCCGCTGCGCCAGCCGGGCGGTCAGGCTCCAGGCCGCGCCGAACCAGGCGGGCTCGCGCCCGACGACCACGAGGTCGAAGGGGGCCGCCGGCTCCCCACCCGCGAGGCCGCCGTAGGGATAGGCGGTGTTGGCGAAGCCGCCCAGGCTGGGCAGCGTGACGAGGCGGGCGAAGCCAGGGATTTCGATGCTGGAACTGTCGAGCAGGGTGAAGGTCGGGCGCCGCACCGCGAAGACGCAGTCGGTGCCGCCGGCCGGCGGCAGTTCCGCCTCCACCTCGATCACGTTGGGGCCGGGGCGGAACATCGCCATCGGCAACGGCATCTCGCCATTGTCGATCACGCCGCTGGACCGCTTGTCGACCTCGATGGCACCCGCCGACTTGCCGTTCACCCGGACGTTCAGCACCGCGCCGGGACCGAGGTTGCCCTCGAACGCGCCGTTGACGTGGAACAGGATCGAACGGTCGCTGACCGGAGCGAATCCGGTCGGCAGGGTCAGGGTGAAGCGCCCGGCATAGCGGTAGCCGCTGTGCTGGACGGTCTGGATGCCCAGGTCCGACAGGCGGTAGCGCCCCTCCGCCTGCACCGCCGGGTTCGGCAGGGGTGCCGACGGAGCCGCATCGGTGACGATCATGGCGGTCTGGGTCGGCAGCGGCCGGGAAAGGTCGGCCAGCCGCATCACCGCCTGGTCCACCTCCTGCTGCGTGCGGCCGGAGGCGACGGCGACGAAGGACCCGCCGCCGGGGCCGGGGAGCGGATAGACGGCCAGGAAGGGGCCGGCGATGGCGGCGGCCCGCGCATCGCCCAGCAGCGGGGCGATGCGGTCGCGGGTGCCGATCAGCACGTTCTTGCCGCCCGGCAGGGAAAGGCTTTCCAACGCCGGCGTCCCCGGTCCGGCAGCACCGGCGGGCCGGGGGGGCGGTTGGGCCGGCACCGCCGTCACGCGCGGCGTCTGGTCGCCCAGCAGCAGGCCGTAGGACTGCGCCACCATGGCGCCCCAGCCGAGATGGTCGGCGTCGATCTCGCTGCCGGGATGGAGGATGGCCAGCGGTTCGCGCGCCCGGTCGGCGGCGACCAGCAGTTGCCGCATCATGGCGAGGTCGGGTTCGGGAACGCCGCCGTCGGACACCAGCGTCAGCGACGAGGCGGCGAGGTTCACCCGCGCCCACAGGTCGTAGGTGCCGCGCACCGTGCAGATGGCGCGGTGCTGCGCGTTGGTCTGGAAGACGATCTGGTTCTCGCCCGGCCGCATCAGGCTGGCCGGCAGGGTGATCGAGGCGTTGACCGGCCCGCGGAAGGCGGACAGCGGCAGGTCGGCCACCGGGGACCCGTTGATGTAGACCGACATCGATCCCTTTTCGGGCAGGATGTCGATGCCGTTCTCGTAGGTCAGCGCCAGCACGACGGAGGTCAGGCCCACAACCGGCGGCAGGACGGCGCGCAGGGCCACCGTCTCCGTCTCGCCATGCAGGGTGACCTCCGGCTGGCCGTCGCGCAGGTTCGACAGCGGAATCACCCGCCGGTCCGCAGCCTGGGCCGGCGCGGTCCAGCCGGCCCAGAGGGCAAGGCAGAGGAACAGCAGGGCCGTAAGGCCCCGGACGGTCCGGCGCCCGACGGTTTGCCCATCGACGGCCCGCCGGCCGCCGGTATGAGTGCGAGCCCGCGCCATGGCCGTTACGGAGCCTGGAAGCTCAGGATGCGCCGCAAGGCGCGCGGCAGGGCGAGCAGGACATGCCCCAGCCGCGGCACCACCCGCGTGGCGAAGAACAGCAGCCCGCCGAAGAAGGTCGGGGCGGCGACGCGCTTGCGGTCGAGGAAGACATCCCAGCCGACGCTGTTGCCGAAGACGAAACGCGCCATCTCCACGATGTCCTGGCGGTCGCGCGGGGCGAAACCGGCGCCGACCGCCAGTTCGCCGTTGCGCATCTCGATGCGGAAGATGCGCACGCCGGTGGTGGTCGCCGCCTCCGTCTCCGTCGCGGTGATGGTCAGGACCGGCGTCTGGTCCGGCCGGGAGATGCGGTCGCGCCATTTCGGATCGACCAGCAGGCCGACGCCGCCCGCCGACACGTCGGCGACGGTCAGGTCGATGCTGGTCCCGTCATCGAGATTCAGCACCGCCGGACGGTCGACGGTGAAGCGCTCCTGCCGGCGGACGCGCTTGCGCTCGTAGACGACGGCGAGGCCGCCGAGCGCCAGCAGCAGGCTCAGGGAGCACCACACCGCCACCGGGACGATGGCCGCCCGGTGTTCCGGGAAGATGGAATAGCGCCATGCGCAGGCCGCCAGCCCGGCGGCCAGCAGCAGCGTGGTGACGATGAAGGGCGTGGCGAGGGGGGAGAAGCCGTCCTCCTCCACCGACTGGCCCTTGGCGGTGACCTTGAACACCGGGTCGCGCGGCCGGATCAGGGTGGCCAGCGCCGCGCGGGAGACGTGGAAGGACTGCAGATACTCGTACAGTTCCGAGAACAGCGGCCAGCGCATCCGCCCGTGCAGGAACTGCGACAGGAAGGCGGCGGCGAAGACGTGCGGGATGACGAAGCAGGCGAAGTCCGGCAGGTTGATGCGGTAGATCTCCAGCCCGAACAGGGCGTAGCACAGCGGCGACAGCAGGAAGATCGGCCGCCAGAACCAGAAGAACCAGTACAGCATGGTGCTGGTGTAGCAGAGCCGCTGCGCGATGGTCAGGCCGCGCTTGAACAGCGGGTTCTTCAGCAGGAACAGCTGGATCATGCCTTGGGTCCAGCGCGAGCGCTGGGCGATGAAGCTGTCGAAGGTCTCCGGCTGCAACCCGGCGATCAGGGGGCGCGGCAGGTAGACGCTGCGCCAGCCGCGCGCATGCAACTCCAGCGCGGTCTCGCAATCCTCCGTCACCGTGTCGCCGCTGAAGCCGCCGACCTCCTCCAGCGCAGCCCGGCGCAGGATGGCGGCGGACCCGCAGAAGAAGGAGCCGTTCCAGCGGTCCAGCCCCGGCTGGATCGAGTAGTAGAACATCTCGTTCTCGCTCGGCATCCGTTCGAAGGTGCCGAGGTTGTATTCGACCGGATCGGGATTGACGAAGAAATGCGGCGTCTGCACCAGGAACAGCCCGCTGTCCTGCTGGAAGAATCCCACCGTCGCCTTGAGGATGCCCACCGTCGGCACATGGTCGGCGTCCAGGATCAGCACGAGGTCGCCCGACGTCTTCTGGAAGGCGTGGTTGATGTTGCCGGCCTTCGCATGCTCGTTGCGCGGCCGGGTCATGTAGGTGACATGCAGCCGCTCGCACAGCGCCGTCAGCGTCTCGCGCCGCTCCTTCGCGGCGGCGGCCTGCTCCGGGTTGCTTTGGGCCAGCTTCTGGTCGGTGCCGCCGTCGTCCAGCAGATAGACGCGCAGCTTGTCGCGCGGGTAGTCGATGCAGACCGCGGCGGCCAGCGTCGTCTCCAGCAGCTCCGGCTCCTCGTTGTAGGAGGGGATGTAGACGTCGACGCTGGGCCAGAAGGCGGGATCGCCCGTCGGCTCCGACGGTTCGCGGGCGATGGGATCGATGATGACGAACAGCGAGGTCAGGAACAGCACGAAGGACAGCGCTTCGGCCGCGAACAGGGTGACGCCGGGAACGAAGTTCACCAGATCGTCCACCGGTGGCAGCGTGCCGGTCAGCCGCCAGAAGAAATAGCGGAAGGTGACGAAGGCCAGCAGCAGGACGGTCAGCGTGCGGGCATGCCAGAAGCGCCGGGCGAAACGCCCCAGCACGAAGGCCGCCACCACGACGCCGACCGAAATCGCCGCGCTGGCAAATCTTCCGACGGGCAGAGCCGCGAGCGCAAGAAACAAACCGGCCGACAGCAACAAAAGAATCCAAAGCAGGACCGAGCGCAGGGAAAAGCGGCGGCTGTTGAGGTTCGGCTGTCTTTTGATTTGCTGCGCCTTATTGTTCAGGGGTCGAACAACGGTCTTGGCGCCCGGCGAAGGTGTCATGCAGATCCGCGGAATGAGGCCATCCCACCATAGTGGGTGCCCCCTTATGGCTCAAGCTTCGTTACAAATCATTACTCCCTTTTGATAAATATTGCAAAAATGCAGCCGATCCCGCAGCGTTGCATTCGGGCTACAGGCGTATGGCGCCGCGGACACGCACCGTTCCATCGGGTGCGCCTGCGAATCGGGTGGATGGCGGCGGGGGAAGTCGTCAGCGATTGCCACCGGCGCGCGGCTGGTCTGCGCTGGAGCTTGGGCTTGGACGGGCCTGGGGGGATGACGCGGGAGGGGAATGCCGTCATCGTGGCGGACCATTCACCTGGCCAGCGGTTGCATGCCCACCCTCGCCCTTCTGTCCGACGCCTTCGCCGTGCTGGCCCCCGTGTTCGTGGTGGCGGCGCTCGGCTTTGGCTGGACACGCGCGCAGCTTCCCTACGACAGCGCCTTCATCACCACCTTCGCGATCAACGTGTCGTCGCCCTGCCTGGTCTTCTCGGCGCTGACCCGGCTGCACCTGTCGGCCGACGCGATGGCCGAGATGGCGGCGGCGGCGACCGCCTGCATGGCGCTGACCGCGCTGGCGTCGGTGCCGGTGCTGCTGGCGGCGCGGCTGCCGCTCCGGGTCTATGTGCCGGCGATGGCCTTCCCCAATGCGGGAAATCTGGGGCTGCCGCTGTGCCTCTTCGCCTTCGGCGAGGCCGGGCTCGGCCTTGCCGTGCTGTTCTATGCGGTGATGTCGGTGGGGCAGTTCACGCTGGGGCCGGCGCTGGCGGCCGGGCGCTTCGACCTGGGGCAGATGGCGCGCACGCCGACGATCTACGCGGTGGCGCTCGCCGTGGCGATCCAGCTGACCGGGCTGCCCCTGCCCGCCTGGATCGGCAACACCACCACGCTTCTGGGCAACTGCGCGGTGCCGCTGATGCTGTTCTCGCTGGGGGTGGCGCTGTCGAAGCTGCGGCTGTCGGGGGCGGTGCGGGCGCTGTCGATGTCGGCCTTCCGGCTGTCCGCCGGTTTCGCCATGGGGCTGCTGGTGGTGTGGGCGATGGGGCTGACCGGGGCGGCCCGCGGCGTGGTGCTGGTGCAGAGCTCCATGCCGGTGGCGGTCTTCAATTATCTGTGGGCTCTGCGTTACGGCAATTCGCCGGAGGATGTGGCGGGCATGGTTCTGGGCTCCACCGCCATGGCCTTCGTGGCGCTGCCGGCGCTTCTGATGGTGGTGATGCGATAGACGGCGAAGGAGAGGGAAGGATGGCGCACAGGGAACACCGCTATTCGGTGCGGGTCGACTGGACCGGCAATCTCGGCACCGGCACGTCGGCCTACCGGGCCTACAGCCGCGACCACACGATCAGCGCCGGGACCAAGCCGGCGATCCCCGGCTCCTCCGATCCGGCCTTCCGCGGCGATCCGGCGCGCTGGAACCCGGAGGACATGCTGGTGGGCGCGCTGTCGGCCTGCCATCAGCTGTGGTACCTGCATCTCTGCGCCAGCGCCGGGATCGCCGTGACCGCCTATGCCGACGAGGCCGAAGGGGTGATGGAGGAGGGGGCGGACGGCGGCGGACGGTTCAGCGGCGTCGTGCTGCGGCCGCGGGTGACGCTGGCGCCGGGTTCGGACACCGCGAAGGCGCTGGCCCTGCATCGCGAGGCGGCGGAGAAATGCTTCATCGCCAACTCGGTCAACTTCCCGGTCCGGCACGAGCCGGCGGTGGAGGTGGCGGGATGAGCGACGCCCCTGCCCTTTCCACCCCTCTCTCCGCATTGGACGCCGTCGCCGGCCGGCGCAGCGTCCGCGCCTTCTTGGCCACGCCGGTGGAGCGGGAGACGGTGCTGCGCATCCTCGACCTCGCCGCGCGGGCGCCGAGCGGCTCCAACATCCAGCCCTGGAAGGTCCACGCCATCGCCGGGGAGGCGCGCGCCGCCCTGTCGGCCGAGCTGCTGGCCGCCCATGAGGCGGGCGAGCCGGAGGTGCCGGAATATCCCTATTATCCGGAAAGCTGGCGCGAGCCCTACCTGGCGCGCAGGCGGGCGGTGGGCTGGGCGCTCTACGGCTCGCTCGGCATCGGCAAGGGCGACCGCGAGCGGATGGCGCGGCAGCATGGCCGCAACTGGCTGTTCTTCGGGGCGCCGGTCGGGCTGTTCTTCGCCATCGACCGCGACATGGGCAAGGGCGCCTGGCTCGACCTCGGCATGTTCATGCAGACCGTGATGATCGTCGCCCGCGGCTTCGGGCTGGAGACCTGCCCGCAGGCGGCCTTCTGCTACCGCCACGCCATCACCGCCCGCCATCTCGGCCTGCCCGACACCGAGATCATCGCCAGCGGCATGGCGCTGGGCCATGCCGACTGGTCGGCGCCGGAAAACAACTTCCCGACGGAGCGCGAGCCGGCGGAAGCCTTCACGCGCTTCACCGGATTCCGTCAGGACTGATGCAGCATGGCGGTCAGCGTGTCGCGCAGACGGTTGGGCTGGATGGGTTTGTGCAGCAGGGCGCATTGGGCGCCGGCCGCTTCCCGCAGGCGGTCGGCGGAGGTGTCGCCGGTCAGCAGCACGCCGGGCACGTCGCGCGACAGGCGGCGGCGGACCATGTCCATCACCATCAGTCCGGTGGTGCCCTCCGGCAGTCTATAGTCTGCGAGGATGACGTCGGGGATATGCCCGGAGCCGATCAGCTCGTCCAGCAGGCCGTCCGCCTCGGTGCCGCTGCCTGCCTCCGCCACGCGGAACCCCCATTCCTCCAGCATCAGGGCCAGCGCCATGCGGATGACGGCGTCATCCTCCACCAGCATGATCAGCCGGTCTTCGTTGCCGTCGGGCATCCCGGCCGGTTCGGCGCCGCCGGCCCGTGCTTGGCCTGGCTGGGCCGGCGCGCCGGTGCCGGACTCGGTCAGCGGCAGGCTGACGGTGAAGCGGCTGCCGCGGCCGA
>JBKHVJ010000274.1:0-6448 GCA_046570145.1 Alphaproteobacteria bacterium | reverse complement strand
AGGGCAGTTCGGTAAGGTCGAGCGGTTGCTCCTCGAACAGCGGCTTGCCGGTGTCGGGATCGAAGCCGGTCTGGACGCGGCGGGTCAGCGACTCGCCGCCCTCGCGTGCCTCGCGCAGGCGGGCGTTGTAGCCCTCGATGTTGCGGACGCCCAGCTTGGACATGTTGCGGTAGCGGTCCTCCATCTCCCGCACCGTCCATTTCAGCGCGACCACCGCCTTCTTGGGGTCGGTGACGACGGGCGTCAGCAGGTGGGGGATGCCCTCATAGACCGACAGCTCCAGCATCTTGGGGTCGATCATGATGAAGCGGCAGCGCTCCGGCGGCAGCCGGTAGAGCAGCGACAGGATCATCGTGTTGATCGCCACCGACTTGCCCGAACCGGTGGTGCCGGCTACCAGCAGATGGGGGAAGCGGGCGAGGTCGGCCACCACCGGCTGGCCGCCGATGTCCTTGCCGAGCGCCAGCGCCAGCTTGCCGCCATGCTTGTCGAAGCCTTCCGCCGCCATCAGCTCGCGCAGCAGCACGGTCTCGCGCCTGGCGTTCGGCAACTCGACGCCGATGACGTTGCGGCCGGGCACCACGGCGACGCGGACCGACACCGCGCTCATCGAGCGGGCGATGTCGTCGGCAAGGCCGATGACGCGGGACGACTTGGTGCCGGGGGCCGGTTCCAGTTCGTACAGGGTGACGACCGGGCCGGGATGGACCTTCTGGATCTCGCCGCGCACGCCGAAATCGCCCAGCACGCCTTCCAGTTGCCCGGCATTGCGCTGCAGGGCGGCCTCGTCCAGCTGTTCGCCGCGGATGCCGGTCGGCGGCGTCTGCAGCAGGTCGAGCGGCGGCAGCTCGTAGCCCTGCGGCCCCTCCTCCTCGCCCAGCGGCAGGCGGGTCTGGCGCGGGTCGGCCTTGGCGGCTTCGCGCTCCGACGCGGCGGACTTGGGCGGAGTGACGATGGGGACCGGGCGCAACGGCTTCTCGGCGGACGGCGTGGCCGACAGCGGCAACGGGGCGGCGTCCAGGCCGGCGGGGGGAAGCGGATCGACGCGCACGGCATCGTCGAAGCGGGGGCCCTTGCGCTTGGGAACCTCGTCGCCGCGCAAGGCGTCGTCCACGGCGATGGAGGCGGTCTGCACCGCGGCCTGCGCCGCGTTGCGGCCATGGCGGCGCAGCGCGTCGACGCCGCTGCGGGCACCGTGTCGGATCAGATGGACACCGTTCACGGTGCCGCGGCCGAGCGCGCGGAAACTGGCGATCCATTCGCCGATCGTCAGGCCGGCCGCCAGGAACAGCACCAGCCCGCCGCCGACCGCGGCGGCCGTCGCCACCATCGGCTCGGCCCCGAACAGGTTGCCGACGCCGCGCAGCAGGATCTGGCCGACGCTGCCGCCGGGCAGCGGGGCGAGCGGATCGCTGGAGGCGTCTGACAGGCTGGCCAGCGCCATCGATACCAGGATCACGCCCCACAGGGCCAGGACGGTGCGGAACAGCGGGTTGCCCAGCTTGCGCTGCGCGCCCAGCCGCCAGCCCCAGAACATCGGCACCAGCGCGATGACGAAGGCGGACCAGCCGATATACTGGATCAGCAGGTCGGCGACATAGGCGCCGGGCGGGCCGAACAGGTTGTGGGTGTCGCCCGCCGTGGCGGGAACCGAGTTCAGCGAGGCGTCGCGCGGGTCGTAGCTGCCCAGCAGCACCATCAGCAGCAGGCCGAACAGCCCCAGAACGAAGCCCATCGCCTCGCGGGCGCGGGCGACGACGAAGGCGCGCATGGCCGGGGAGAAGAAGGGTGGCTTTTCCTGCCGGCTGCGGCCGGCGCGCAGGCGGTCCTTCCCCGGATCCTTGGCTCCCAGCTCCTTGGTGCCATCGCGGGGCGACCCCTTGCGCGGGCTGGGGGCGGTCCGTCCCAGGCTGGGCCGGGGGCGCGCGGAGGTGGGGCCGGCGGGACGGGCCATGGGGCGGAAACCTCGTGCTGTAGAAACCGAAGAGACTGGCTGGTCGAAACAGGGACTGGCCGGAGCCGGTCAGCCGAGAATGCGGACGATGGCGGCGCAGGCCTGGGCGACGGTGTCGGTGTCCTGAACCAGGGCCACCCGGATGAAAGCCTCGCCGGGGTTCGGCTCGCCGGGGTTGCTGCGCGACAGGTAGGCGCCGGGCAACACGCGGACGGCGCCCTCCGCCCACAGCCTTTTTGCCGCCTCCTCGCCGTTGCCGACCTCCAGCCACAGGAAGAAGCCGCCGGCCGGCCGGCGATAGCCGTAGCGCCCGCCCAGCTCCGCCTCCGCCGCCGCGAACTTGGCGCGGTAGGCGGCGCGGTTCTCCTCCACATGCGCCTCGTCACGCCACAGCGCGGTGCTGGCCGCCAGGATCGGCAGCGGCATGCCGGCACAGCCGTAGCTGCGCAGGCGGGAGAAGCGCCCGATCAGCGCCGGATCGCCGGCGACGAAGCCGGAGCGCAGGCCGGCCGCGCTCGACCGCTTGGACAGCGAATGGAAGACCAGCAGGTTGGCCCAGGGCTTCCCATCCTCATGCGGCAGGGCGGTTGCGACCTGAAGCGCGCCGGCCGGCGGCGCGTCCAGCCAGATCTCCGCATAGCATTCGTCGACCGCCAGCACGAAGCCGTATTGCCGCGCCAGCCCGATGGCCTTGGCGAGATAGGCCGGCGTGGCGGCGGCGCCCTGTGGGTTGGCGGGGGTGCAGAGGTAGAAGAGGGCGGTGCGCTCCAGCAGCTCCGGCGTCAGCGCGTCGAGGTCGGGCAGGAAGCCGGTCTCGCGGGTGGCGGACAGGAACACCGGCTCCGCCCCCGCCATCACCGCCGCCCCCTCATAGGGCGCATAGAAGGGGTTGGGCATCAGAACCGCGGGCTGGCGCCCGGCCTTGCGCGTCGGCACCGCCAGCAGGGCCAGCATGAACAGTGCCTCGCGCGTGCCGGACAGCGGCAGGATGGAACTATCGGCGTGCAGCAGCCCTGCCGGCAGGTCGTAGCGGCGGGTCAGCCAGTCGCCGGCCGCGGCGCGGAATTCCGGCGTGCCGCCGACCGGCGGATACTTGTTCCAGCCGGCGGCGTTGGCGCGCAGCGTCTCTTCGATGATGGCGGGCGGGGTGTGCTGCGGCTCGCCCACCGTCAGCAGGATGGGGGCGACGTTGGCGCGCGGGGTGATCGGCGCCAGCAAGTTGGCCAGCCGGGTGAAGGGATAGTCGGTCAGCAGGTCGAGCCGGTCGTTGCCGATCGCCTCGGTGAAGACGGCACCGCTGTTCACGCTGAAATCGGCAGAGACCATGACGACCGGAACCCTCTTCCCACCCTGGGTGCCGCACCCCGGCCAGGGGCGACGGCCACGCCTTACGAGCGACCGATCCTATCGGCGGCGCACAAGGGGCACAAGCGCCCAAAACCCTTGGGCGCGGCAGGTGGCCGAACGGTCACAGGGGCAACGAATCCCTCTCCCGGAGCGGGAAGAGGGCGACGCACATTATATCCGGATAATATTGACTTCCGCATTCCACCCGGGTAAAACACCGGCCTCACGACCGGAGTTCCGTCCATGTCCGTCACTGCCGAGACCCTCTGCACCGCCTTTCGTGGCGAGCGCCGCCTTGCCGCCGGGGATGCGCTGAGCGTTGCGCGGGCGTTGCGGGCGGCACTGGACGCGGAGCCGGATGGACCGCCGGTGCTGGTGTTCGACGATGCCACCGGCAAGGTGGTTGACCTCGATCTGCAGGGGAGCGATGCGGAGGTCGCGTGGCGTCTCTCTCCCCCGCCGCGGGGGCCGGGCCGGCCGAAGCTGGGGGTGGTGGCGCGGGAGGTCACGCTGCTGCCGCGCCATTGGGACTGGCTGAACGCCCAGCCGGGCGGGGCGTCGGTGGCGCTGCGCAAGCTGGTGGACGAGGCGCGCAAGGGCAACGAGGCGAAGGACCGCGTGCGCCATGCGCAGGAGGCCGCCTATTGCGTCATGCTGGAACTGGCCGGCGACCGGCCGGGCTATGAGGAGGCGGTTCGGGCGCTCTATGCCGCGGACCGGGCGCGATTCGACGCGCTGACGGCGGACTGGCCGGCCGACCTGCGCGACTATGCCCGTGCGATGGCGGCGGATGCGTTCGCCGGATGAAAGAGCGGGCAGGCGCGCAGAAGCGCGCCCGCCATGACCGGCAGCCTGGGGGCCGGCAGCCTTACAGCGCCTCGGAGTTGGTCTCGCCGGTCCGGATGCGCACGGCCTGGGCGATCTCCAGCACGAAGATCTTGCCGTCGCCGATGCGGCCGGTGTTGGCGGCCTTCTGGATCGCCTCGACAACCTGTTCGTACTGGTCGTCGGACACCGCGACCTCGACCTTCACCTTGGGCAGGAAGCTCACGGAATATTCGGCGCCGCGGTAGATTTCCGTCTGGCCCTTCTGGCGGCCGAAGCCCTTGACCTCGCTGACGGTCAGGCCCTGGATCCCGAGCGACGTCAGCGCCTCGCGCACTTCGTCGAGCTTGAACGGCTTGATGATGGCCATAACCAGTTTCATGTGGCTTCCCCTTAAAGCGTTGTTCCGGCCGCGGATAAAGGCTGTGGCCGCCTCGTTGCGGTTCCAGTCCGGCCCGACAGCCGTTCCGTCCTTCCGCCGATGGCCCAAGCCTGTTCGCGTCGACCGCAAAAAGCAACGATTACAAGAATCGTGCCGGTTGAAATGCGCTGCAACAATGGGAATATGCCTGTTGAATGGGCGCCCAAAAGGGCGGCACCTGCTTAAAAGTTACTCAGCGGCAATCTGTCCGGTGCACCGCAACCGCCGGCCGGGGACAGGAGACTGGACAGGACGCCCCCGTGCGACAATTGTCTCACCGCGCGCGGCACCGGCAAGGCTCACGTCCGGCCGACCGACCGCAGCGCAGGCGCAAGAAGGCGAGAGGGCAGCGAGCATCATGGCCGTACCGGGCACCGAATCGGGCAACGCGACCGTTCCTCCGCAGGGCGGGGATATCACCACCGAGGTCGTGGTGCTGGGCGGTGGTCTGGCCGGGCTGACCATGGCGGCGGCGCTGGCCAGCGCCGGCGTGCCGGTGGTCTGCATCGACCAGGACAGCCCGGAACGGATGGGCGGCCAGGGCTTCGACATCCGCACCACCGCCATCTCCTACGCCTCGAAGATGGTGCTGGAGGCGGCGGGCGTCTGGCGTCACATGGCCGACCAGGCCGGCCCGATGCTGGACATCCGCATCGCCGACCAGTTCTCGCCCCTGTTCAT
The DNA here is from genome assembly GCA_046570145.1 of Alphaproteobacteria bacterium. GTDB lineage: Bacteria > Pseudomonadota > Alphaproteobacteria > Azospirillales > Azospirillaceae > Azospirillum. The sequence continues at coordinate 1,220 of JBKHVJ010000274.1, read as the reverse complement.
CCACTACGACCACACCGAACTGGCGATGGAGGGCAAGCACCAGCCCTTCGGCTGGATCCTGGACAACAAGGACATCCGCCATGCCCTGTTCGCCCGCGCGGCCGAACTGCCGGGGCTGGTCCATCTGGCCCCGGCCAAGGCGACGGCGGTGGAGCGCACGAGGTCCGGGGTTTCCGTCACGCTCGCCGATGGGCGCAAGGTGCGCGGCCGGCTGCTGGTCGGCGCCGACGGGCGGCGGTCGCTGGCGCGCGACAGCGCCGGGATCAGGGTGCGGCGCTGGTCCTACGATCAGAGCGCCATCATCTGCACCATCCGCCACACCGAGCCGAACAAGGGTATCGCGGTCGAGCATTTCCTGCCCAACGGCCCCTTCGCCGTCCTGCCGATGACGGACAACCGCTGTTCCATCGTTTGGAGCGAGAAGACCTCGCTGGTCGACACCTATCTCAATCTGCCCGACGACCAGTTCATCGACGAACTGCAGCGGCGCTCCGGCGGCTATCTGGGCGAGATCACGCTGCTGACCAAGCGCGAGGCCTGGCCTCTGTCGGTCCTGCTGGCCGACCGTTTCGTCGCCGACCGGCTGGCCCTGGTGGGGGAGGCGGCGCACGCCATCCACCCCATCGCCGGGCAGGGGCTGAACCTGGGCATGCGCGACGTCGCGGCATTGGCGGAGGTGGTGGTCGACGCCTACCGCCTGGGTCTCGATGTCGGCGGGCCGGAGGTGCTGGCCCGCTTCCAGCGCTGGCGCCGCTTCGACACCGTTCTGCTCGCGGCGGTGTGCGACGGGTTGGTCCACCTGTTCTCCAACAGCATCCCGCCCTTGAAGCTGGCGCGCACCCTGGGCATGGCGGCGATCAACCGCCTGCCGCCGGTCAAGCGCTTCTTCATGAAGCACGCGATGGGCGTGGTCGGCGACCTGCCGCGGATGATCCGGGGCCAGCCGCTTTGAGGAAGCCACTTTGAAGCAGCCACTTTGCCGACACCGGTAATCCTTGGCAGCGGGGGGTGGACGCCTTATGTCCGCCTCACCGCCCGGTTAAGGGATTCGGGATCCGAACGACCAAGGATGAAGACCGTGCTTCGCCGCCTCTGCCACTCTCTGCTTCCTGGCGCCCTGCTGTCCGCCGCCCTCCTGGCTTCGCTGCCGGCCATGATCGCTCCGTCCGCCATCGCCGCGCCGGCCACGCCCGTCTCGCTGTCGGCGCAGGACCAAGCCG